>JAOZMX010000003.1 GCA_029934065.1 Bacteroidales bacterium | reverse complement strand
CATCTGATATCAAATGGCTGTTTTGGGCTAAAACCCGGGTTGGATGGTTGGGAAATCATTGTTACCACTCGTACGATGCTAAAAGAAAAGGACCCTAAATTTAAATAATTGGAAGGGAATTGTTAAACATCAAAATAGTTCATAAAAGGCTTGTTGTTTAAGAATCGAAACAAAATAAAGTCTGCACTTGGAAATAATGATTAGAGAGAAAATCGGTTTTTGAAAAGTCTATCTTAAATTACAATACGATCATATTTTTAGGAGTTATAGAAAAAATATTAAAAGTTGACAGCGAAACTTTTCATTCGATCGGTATTTCACGGTTTAAGAAATTCATAAAGGATTCCTGTTTTATATGCGGGCACAATATTTTGGAACACGATCTGAAATGTTTTCCTAAACATTTGAAAAAAAATATACCGGATTTAAATCTGATTGGCCATGATTAAATTCATATTAAAGTTACTCGCCCTGCTGGCGATATTAGCTATTTTGTATGAGTTGCTGTTTCCTTCTAAAGAGCCGGAGGAGCCGCCGCCTTTGCCCTCCAGGCCTTACCACAACTTTTGGCTGGACGCACAGCAAGAAAAAGACCGTAAACGGGTGGATACGTTTCGGGTTGAAGGCGACTACCTTGACGATCCTTCCGAGGCATGGCACGAGGCCGACGAAGCGGGCGATTCGGACGATCCCGAGATTTACAACGATGTTTACGACAGGTAATGCCGATTCTTACCCTAAAATAACAGGCTCTTGGTAGGCAAAGCCAACCGACATGTTGTTCAATTTCAAAGGAAAAAGTCAGGCAGAACATCAGATCCCGGCAAGTCGAGGGCAGGCATCTGATATCCGGCGGAAATGCCTTCTCCTGAAAACCGGAACAGCTAAAAAGTAATCGTAAACCCCTCCGTCGCCTTGACGAGGTAAGCCCCGCCGGGTTGTAATTTCTGCAATGTCGCAATGTTTTTGGCCGGCCAAAAAACCTTATACCCCACCGCCTCTTTCACCATGACCATTTTATCCATGTTCCCCGCAAACAATGTTTGTACCTCAACCAATTCTTCCGACAAAACGGGGATCAGGTTCCATCCTTCCGAAAGTTCCACAGTGGCATTCTCCGGGGAATAACCATCAACAGTAAGGTAAGCAGTAACAAAAAAAATATCAGCCTTTTTTGCTATGGGGAAAGTGTTTAATAGCGAATGACAACTTTGGTATTGATCCGCTTGTTGAGGATATCGGAGACAAAATTACTTGTGGAGACCGACTTTTCGTCGTCCGAGACCACGGCACCGGCAGCCCGTACCGACCTGACGGGACGCGGCAGACTGACCACTGTTTTATACTCGATCAGGTCGAACAGCGATTCGTCGGGCAGGTTTTCCTTTTCCCGTTTCAGAAACATTGTCGCCCAGTTGGTGATGTTCTTCCTGCGGAATTTGGATGATCCGATCTTGTAAAACGACGGGCTGCAAAATTTTTTCTCCTGTCCGGCCGCCGCATACAATGCATCGTTCAGGGATTCGCCGTCCCGAAAGTCAAACGACAAGCGATAGCGCCCCTCACCGGGTTTTGTAAACCTGACGTTGGAGACCCCCGGCTGGCTTTTCAGATTGTTCACAACATACCGAACATCATTTTCGATATCATCCAGGAAACTGATGTCGGTAAACGACCCCAGCAAACCGAAAATGCCGTTGTCCTCGCTAACGCCCGCCGTCAGGGTCAGCGTCCCCGAGGTGTCTTCGTTGATAGTGATCTCTTCGGCAATTTCAAAACAGCCCTGCAATGAAAAGAGCATCAGCATCAATCCCGCAAAAAAGAAAACCTTCCTGATCTTCAGCATACAAAAAAGTAGTTTGAATGATAAGGGAGTAAAACGGATTTTCCGGATTTTTATTTGAAGGTCAGAAAGGCTTTTCCCCGAGGCCAACGGCAAGGTCAATGAGCTCATCCATGTTCCGGATGATCTGACCGTCCGAGCGGTAATAGAGTTCTTTGGCAAAATCAACCAGCTCAACCGTTTCCGGGTAGCGAAGGTATTTGATCTTCAGGTTATGTTCTCCGATCCTGATCCGGTCGAGGGCATCGGCATCTTTCAAAAGGGCCACGGTATGATAATAGGGATTGCTTTTGCTGATCTCGTGCCGGATGGAATGATTGGCCACAGCCAGTTTGATGGCTCTGATACCGTCGGCATCAATGCCCGTTTGAAAAAACAGTTGCTTGAAAGCAGGCAGTTTTCTTTTGACCGATCTGATGCCGTGTTCGGTACAATAACTGTCGTGCAGCCGTGCCATATCGTGGATGAATGCCGCACAGAATGCCAGCCGGATGTCATGATTCAGCCCTGCCTTTCTGCCGATATTCAGCACATGGAACATCACGCGATAAGTATGGTTTATCCCGTGAAGCGTGCTGGAATGATCAAAATAGTGGTCTTTCAGCAAAAACGGCTTGTAATCGAAATTGATCATTGAACGTGTTTTAAGGGCAAAAATAATGATTATGATCTTACCCGGACGGGGAAAATCCAAAAACCCGCAACTATTTCATGTTTTTCGCATAAAGGCCGAAGATCACAAGTACCACTACGGCAATGGAAATATTGGTCAGGTCATACGAATGGAAAACAAAGATCAACAAGGCGAGAATGATGATCTGTGCAGAGGCATAATAGAGAAATCCCCTGCGTTTGTAACGCCACAAAAGCACCAGGCCGAAAAATGAAAAGCCGAAAACCACCACTCCGGCAAGGGTCCACAATACGGCAAGCGCAGGCGAAATATAGATGTGTTTGTAATATCGCTGCAACAGGTTTTGCACCACACCCGGGAAGAACAGACCGGTGGCCATAACAAGGGTCAGCAATCCGTTGTACACAAAAGAAAAGATCAGCAAAAGGGATAACCCGAGCGGTCTTTTTCCTTTATCTGCCTTTTCAACCGGCTGTGTTGTTTCAGTTTTTCCGTCGGCCATTATTTGTTCTTTATTTATTAACGTAATATTTTATAATACTTGGCATACATGATGATGAACATCAGCGTGAACAGGCCGTCGAGCAAAGGGAAGGGGTATCCGGCGATATAGACGATGGGAAGAAAGAACAGCAGCACCTGCGATCCGGTATAAAAATGAAATCCCGCTTTTCGCATCCGCCACATCAGGTTTACACCGATAAAAGAGAAAAAGTTGAGCACCGCACCGGCCAGAAAAAATCCTCTCGGAGCATTAACGATCAACTCCATCCCTTCAACCCCCGAGCTCATCTCCTGCAATGCGGGGATAATTTCCTTGTATGATGCATAAATCATGAACAGTGTCGTACCACTCAATCCACTGCCGACAAAACTCAGGATACACAAAATGGAGAGGAGTATAGGCCGGCGATATCTTCTGCCGGGTGGCTCCGCTATATTTCGTTGTTCATCCATAAAATCAGAAAAAAATGATAAAATTATTAAACAATCAAATTAAATAATCCGTAAACAATTCATCCTTCGCTACATATTCCAGCTATTGAGGTACATTCTTCGCCGGTCAACCAGGTCTTTTATTTCGATGGCCATGAAGTGATTGACCTCTTCGGCCATCGGGTAGATGTAGGTCATGGTTTGTTCGAGGTAATCGGCCATTTTATCCTTGATGATGATATCGAGATGAAGATCGGTAATGTTGCTGATACGATCGGCCACTTTAAGGATCTTTGCCCGCTCGGAGCCATGCAAAAGGATGTTTTTCAGATAATCTATTTTGCTTTCTCCGGGTTTTCGGCTCACCTCTTCCACCAGTTTCAAAACCATCGGGCCGTCGGCATCAAGGTTTCTGATCTCGTCGGGATGGGTTTCGGGCACATCTTCAAACAAATCGTGGATCAGCGAAGCTTTCAGCAAAATATGATCGGTGTAGTGGTAATCAATCAAAATGGAAAATGTGGCCATCATGTGCCGGAACTGGTTACCGCCGACTTTGCGTGCAACGCCGATCAGCGCCGTTGCCTTTTGCAGATACGGCGCAACAACAAGCTGGATCAATTGATCTTTTTCGTGGTCTTTCATAATGCATCATTTTTTTGTGTCAGCCCGGCACCATGCCATACGGGCTTACTGAAGTTATTTCATGTTATCTTTCAAATAAAAATCATTCCAGAGGCCCGATTGTTTTTTCCACTTCGTTGAGCACTTCACACGATTTCACCAGTTCTTTCATTTTGTTATGGTCATCGTAGAGCGGCCTGTCGATGTCAAGGAAATCCACATGGCGTCTTACCACCTCTTTGGCCTTTGTTGTTCCCGTCCCGAATTGATAGTCGCGAAAATCGAGTGCCTGTGCGGCAGCCATCATTTCAATGCCGAGGATACCGTAAGCATTGTCGAGAATCTGAAAATTTTTGATGGCCGTATTCATTCCCATGGAGACAAAATCCTCCTGGTCGGCGGCAGCGGGTATGGATTGTACCGACGCCGGGGCGCTCAGGATACGTTGTTCCACAATCTGCATGTCGGCGGTATATTGGCTGAGCATCAGCCCCGAGAACATCCCCGCTCCCTTGGTCAGAAATGCCGGCAAACCGACACTCAATGCCGGGTTGTTGAGCCGGTTCATTCTGCGTTCCGACAATACGCTGACCATGGTAACGGCCGCCCCGGCCATATCCATGGGCAACGACACCGGAGTACCCTGAAAGTTGGCTCCCGAAAGCTGAATGTTCTCATCGGGAAAGAAGATGGGATTGTCGCCCACGCCGTTCAACTCGATCTCCACCTGCGAGCGGGCATAGGTCAGGGCATCACGGGCAGCGCCGATCACCTGCGGTGTGGAGCGCATGGAATAGGCATCCTGCACCTTGCAGGGTATCCTTCCTTCGGCAAGATCGCCGCCGGCAACCATCCTTTTGATGTTCAAGGCACTGCTGATGGCACCTTTAAATCCGCGCACCTCATGGATTTTCCTGTCGTAGGGTTTCATGTTGGCCTTCAAGGCTTCCAGCGACATGGCGGCGGTGATCTCGGCTTGTTTCAGCCAGTTGAAGGCATCGTACAGAAAAAGTGCACTCATGGCCGTCAGCACATTGGAACCGTTGATGATCCCCAGTCCGTCGCGGGCCTGCAGTCCGGGCAGCGGAATGCCGGCCTTTTCCATGGCCTCCCTGCCGGGATAGAGTTTGCCCTTGTAGTAAGCCCTGCCCTCTCCCATCATCAGCAAAGCGATTTGCGACATGGGCGCCAAGTCGCCGCTGGCACCAACGGAGCCTTTGCGGCAAACCCACGGCGTCACCCCTTTGTTGAGCATCTCGACCAACGTAAGCGTAATTTCGGGGCGGATACCCGAATTTCCATGGGCATGCACATTGATCCTTCCGAGCATGGCACCGCGCACATAATCTTCCGGCATGGGCTCTCCGATGCCCGCCGAATGGTTGTATATCAAATATTTTTGAAATTCCTTGACCTGCTCGTCCGAAAGCACAACCTCCGAAAACTCTCCGATGCCCGTGTTGACCCCGTACATGATCTCATGTGCCGCAATTTTCTTTTCGAGCATGGCACGGCATTTTTTAATCCTTGCCAAAGCATCGGGATGAAGGGCTACTTTTTGTTGATGACGGGCCACATTCACCACATCCTCAATGGTTAGCCCGGCTCCTTTTATCATTAGTGTCATAGCATTTTTTAGTTTAAAATTCATGTAAATAATCAACGAGCAAATGTACGGTTATTTTTTTATCATCATTTTGAAAAAATATTTTTAATCCGGTTTTTATCAAGCAAAAATCAATATCAAAAAGACACTTCCAACACCATCAACACGGTAAAAGTGATCGAACAGGAAGATCCGGATATTTTGTTCATGCAGGAGACCTATTGCTGCGGGATGGAAATTGCAAAACAGACCGGATTCCCATACCCGGTGAGGAGCAGCAGCAATTTATCAATACACAGCAAATTCCCCGTCGTTGATACGATTAAGATTTTGAGCGCCATGAGTCTTTGGCCTTTGGAAAGGATCCCGGCAACTCCGGTCTATTTTTCCTCCTCATCCTCTCTGACGATGAGAAATATCTTTTCGTCGTCTTTTTTCATCATGTATTTTTCCCGGGCCAGTTTTTCAACCTCCTTGTCATCGGTCTTTAGTTTTTCAAGCTGAAGACTGTCTTTGGCAATCTCTTTCCGGTAATACTGTTCCTGTTTCTGCGCCTTGTTCAGCTCGCGGGAGAGTGAAATTTGCCGGATCAGACTGTTCTGATCGAAAAACACCATCCACACGCCAAAGATCACAACGATCCAGGTGATTTTGCTTTTCAGGATTCTCTTCAACAATGGTGACATAATCATGATTTTAAATGGTTGCGACAAAGATAGAAAAAATGAATTTAATACCGTGTTAAAAAAAAGTAGTATTTTTAGCGCCACTTTCTAAAATTTTTTACGAAGATTGATGTTAATTAAACTAAATTATAAACTTAACCAAGCAATTTTAATGACTTATTCTCAAAAACTTTTTTTAACAAAATTTTCCTTCCTTACAATCATCACCTTTTTTTCCTTAAGTCTTTTCAGCCCGTTATCGGGTCAGGAAATCAAGTATTCGGACAGTTGGGGAGACGCAGGTTATACACTGAAGAAAAATGACGATTCGGGTGTGAAAATCAATTTCTCTGTCACTGAATTCAGCATCAGGGGAACAAGTATTAATGGTGAGCCCATGCAGGACATTGCCCTGCCGGGAACTTTTTTACCCAACGACGAAGGGGCTCCCAACCTCCCGGGGACGAGCAGATTTGTTGCCGTACCGCAGGGTGCCACACCAAAGTTGATCATTAAAAATTTCAGGATCGAAAAATTCGAAAATATCTCCATGGCTCCCGCGCCGAGGATTCCGCTGGAAACCGAGGACGGGCCGCTGGATTACAACAAAAATCCGGAAATTTACAACAAGAATGCCTTCTACCCTGAAAATCCCATTCGCATTTCGGAGCCCACACAGGTACGCGGCATGGACGCCGTCATACTGGGCATCACGCCATTCCAGTACAATCCGGTAACACAGGAATTGATCGTTTACAGGGATGTGGAAGTGGAAATCCGGTTCACAGGCGGAACGGGTCATTTCGGCGACGACCGTTTGCGCAGCCGCTGGTGGGACCCCATCTTACAGGACATGTTCATCAACAGAGCATCCATCCCCGAAATTGATTACAACAAACGGCGGCTGGAAATACTCAAAAACAGCCCCCGCGACGAAGCAGGTTGCGAATACCTGATCGTAGTGCCCAACAATCCGGAGTTTACGCAGTGGGCCGACTCCGTCAAATTGTTCAGACAAAAACAGGGGATCATCACCAAGATCGTTACCCTTGCAGAAATAGGCACAAGCTCGGCGTCGGGTCTGGAAAACTACTTCAACAACGCTTACAACACATGGGACATCCCGCCTGCAGCAGTTCTTTTGCTGGCAGATTACGGCACCAATACAAGCAACCGCATCATTGCGCCGATCTGGGACAGTTATTGCGCATCGGACAACATTTACGCCGACGTGAACAACAACAAAGTGCCGGATATTATTTTTGCAAGGATCACTGCAACCAACAGCAGTCAGTTGCAAACCATGGTTTCGAAGTTCATCAACTATGAGCGAAACCCGCCGACCAACCCCGGTTTTTATGATCATCCCATCACTGCTCTCGGATGGCAAACCGAGCGCTGGTTTCAGATTTGTTCGGAAACCGTAGGCGGATTCTGGAGAAGTCAGGGCAAAAACCCGGTAAGGATCAATGCCATTTATCAGGGGAATCCCAGCACGGTATGGTCAACGGCTACGAATACTTACACCGTTGTCAACTATTTCGGCCCCAACGGCCAGGATTATATTCCCGCCACACCCGCCGAGCTTGGCGGCTGGACCGGCGGCAATGCCAACATGGTGAACAATGCCATCAACAATGGCGCTTTCATGCTTCAACACCGCGATCACGGTTACGAACAGGGCTGGGGCGAACCCGGTTACAGCAGTTCCAACATCAACGCGCTGCACAACACGGATCTTTGTTTTATCTTTTCCATCAACTGTCTGACGGGAAAATACAACTGGTCGGGCGAATGCTTTGCCGAGAAATTTCACCGTTACACCAAAAACGGAGGCAATTCGGGCGCCCTCGGCATCATTGCCGCTTCCGAAGTTTCTTACTCGTTCGTCAACGACACCTATGTGTGGGGCATGTACGACAACATGTGGCCCGAGTTCCTTCCCGATTACGGCATGCCTGTCGAAGAAAGAGGTGTGCTCCCGGCATTTGCCAATGCCTCGGGAAAATACTTCCTGAAACAGTCTTCATGGCCTTACAACACCGGCAACAAAGAAGTTACCTATAACCTTTTCCACCATCATGGCGGCGCTTTTCTGACGGTTTATTCAGAGGTACCTCAAAACCTGGTTGTCACCCACGAACCGGTACTTTACAGCGGCGCGGATGTCTTTACCGTGTCGGCCAATCCCGGTGCTCTGGTCGCCCTTACAGTGGACGGAGAAATTATCGGAACAGGCGTAGGGACAGGCTTTCCTACCGACATAGCCATCGAGCCGCAAATCCCCGAAACCGAGATTGTGGTCACTGTTACCAAACAAAATTATTTCAGATACGAATCAACGGTAGAGGTGATTCCACCCGAAGGATGCCATATCGTTTACAACAATTATGAAATTGATGACGTGGAAGGCGGAAACGGAAACGGCCTGATGGATTACGGCGAAAACATCCTCCTGGACATGACCTTGAAAAACGTGGGAATGGAAACGGCCGAAAACATCGAAGCCACCATTTCGACCCAAAGCGAATATGTGACCATCATCAATAATGTGTCTAATTTCGGAAATATCGATCCCGACGCAACAGAAACCGTTGCAGGAGCATACACCATTCAGGCACACGACGACATTCCCGATCAGGCAACGATCGATTTTGTGTTGACGGCTACCGACGGCACCGACACATGGGAAAGTACGTTCAGCATTATCGCACATGCTCCGGTGTTTGAAATTTCGGCCGATGTGATGGTATCCGATCCCGACGGGAACAACAACGGACGCCTTGACCCCGGCGAAACGGCAGACATTTACATACCAACAACAAACATCGGAACGGGTAATGCCTACGCCGTCCATGCCACCATCTTAACGAATGATCCGTTCCTGATCTTTAACACTTCGGAATACGATCTTGATGTGATTGAAGCGGGAGCCAACGGTTATGCCGTATTCAACGTTTCGTTGCACGAACAGGCCCCCAACGGTTTTATGATACAAACTGATTTCAGCGCTTCGTGTGTTGCGGCAAGCATCGAACAGGAAGTACTGATCATGGCCGGAGCCAATATCGAGGATTTTGAAACCGGAGACCTCTCCAAATACGACTGGCAAAACGGCGGAAGCAACCCATGGTTCATTACCGGCGAAACGGTGTACGAAGGAAATTACAGTCTTCGGTCGGGTGCCGTCGGCGACGGACAAATGTGTATTCTCGGTCTCAGTGCCGATGTGGTCACCATGGATTCCGTTTCGTTTTACCGAAAAGTATCATCGCAAAGCGGCGATGTGCTGCAGTTTTTTGTTGACGGTGCGCTGATGGGCGAATGGTCGGGAGAGAAAGAGTGGGAGTATTTTGCCTATCCCGTGGATGAAGGAATACATAATCTGATCTGGAGATATTACAAAGATGGTTCGGGTGCAGGAGGAGAAGATTGTGCATGGGTTGATTTTATCGAGTTGCCGCCCATGGCCGACGAAAATGTAACGGCCTTTGCCGGATGGGACGAAACCATCTGCGAAGGAAATGATTTTCAAACCAACGCTTACGCAAGTTATTACGAAAGTTTGCTCTGGAGCACCAGCGGAACGGGGACATTTGATGATCCTTCAATTCCCGGCCCGGTTTATACGCCGAGCGACGAAGACATTTCTTCGGGTTTTGTAACGCTGACACTCACAGCCATTGACGGCAGCGACGAAGTAAGCGATGATATGATGCTGACCTTTATGACACAGCCCGGCATCAGCAACGAGCCACCCGCCGGCGATTCGCAGTTGTGCCTCGATCCGGGAACGGCGGATTACACCGTAACCGACATTCCGGGCGCCACCGGTTATGTGTGGGAAATTACCCCTGCCGAAGCCGGAACGGTAACCTGGGAAGGCCAAATGGCGCAGGTAACCTATGCATCTGATTTTGCGGGAGCCTGCCAACTTATGGTCAAAGGGACAAACCAGTGTGGCGAAGGAGAATGGTCGTCACCGCTGGATATTCACATCTGGGATACTCCCGAAACAATCAATCCGCCCGATGGGCCGGCAGAAGTATGCGCCGGCGAAACCAATGTGAATTATGTCGTGAATGAAGTTCCCAATGCTGACGAAATCGTTTGGGAATTAACACCTTCGGAGGCAGGTACGCTTATCAACGAAAACTTTGAAGTAAATATCTCATGGTCCGAAACTTTCAGCGGGGAAGCAATGCTGCGTGCCCAGCCCATCAATGTTTGCAGCGAGGGAGAATGGTCCGACGCACTTATCATTGAGGTGGCACCGTTACCCGATGCCGCAACAGATATCTCGGGAAAAGAAAAAACCTGCATGGGCACGGAAGACAGTTATCAAACCAACGAAATAGGAAATGCAGATGCCTACGAGTGGGTGCTCGAACCGGAAGCTGCCGGCATCCTGACCCAAAACAACACCCAATGCTCCGTTTCATGGGATGATACATGGAACGGAAATGCCACATTGAGTGTTCGTGGAGTAAACGCCTGCGGACAAGGCGCCATATCCGGATATGCCATTCTCGTGCAAGATTGCACCGGAATTGACGAAACCGAAAGCAATGAACTTTCGATCTATCCGAACCCGAACAACGGTTTATTCCACCTTACCATCACCGCCGTGGACAACATATCCGTACGTTTGTACAATGCCACCGGAAAGCTGATGCTGGATGAAAACAACATAGAAGTCAACGGATATCTGAATTACAGCATTGACGCAGCCGGTTTTCCGGAAGGAGTTTACCATCTGATGGTCACAGGCAACACAATCATCTATACCAAAAAAGTAATTATCAGTAAATAACAGATTATTTCATACATTTGCCCACAAATCGAAAGATGATTATTCACAAAAATTTTCATTGTCTCGAATTATCAATATCAATAATGATATGTCATATTAACAAATCAATTTTTTAATTAAATTAAAATCAAAATGAGTTTATTTACAAAATTTCCAACACGACAAAAGCTGGTCTTACTCGCAGCAATGCTGTTCTCGATGACTATGCTTCAGGCGCAGACATACCAGTATGATGATGCCTGGGGAAAAACCGGAATGACCCTCAACAATCAATCGGCCACCGGTTTGAACATTAACTTTTCCATTCAGGAGTTTTCATTAGTGGACAATATGATTGACGGAACACCGATGAAAAAGATCGAAATGTCAGGTGCCTTTTTGCCCAACAATGCAGGCGCACCCGACCTTCCGGGATTCGGACGTTACATCGCCATCCCGCAGGGAGCAAGAGCAATTCTCAACGTTAAGAGTTACCGCACTGAAACCTTTACGGATGTAGAACTGGCTCCGGCCCCCAAAATTCCTTTGGATACGGATAACGGACCGCTGGTATATCAAAAAGATCAAAAACTTTACAGTAAGGATGCTTTCTATCCGGAACAACCGTTTCTTCTGTCGGATCAAACACAATTGAGAGGTGTTGATGCCGCCATCGTGGGTATCACCCCGTTTCAGTACAATCCGGTAACCAAGGAACTGATCGTTTACCGTGACATTGAAATTGAGGTTGTTTTTGAAGGCGGCAACGGCCATTTCGGTCAGGATCGTCTCCGCAGCCGCTGGTTCGACCCGATCCTCGAAGATGCATTGCTCAATGCGGAATCGCTTCCCGAGGTAGATTATAACACACGTTACAAAAATCACGCACTTCGTGACGAAACGGGTTTTGAATACCTGATCGTCATTCCCAACGATCCCGTTTGGATGCCTTTCGCCGAGCAAATCAAAGAATGGCGTACAGCTCAAGGGATTTACACCGGAATTATGACATTGGCCGACATCGGAACCAACACGGCAAGCGGACTGGAGAACTTCTTTAACGATGCTTACAATAACTGGGACATCCCGCCGGTTGCCGTCCTGCTGATGGCCGACTACGGCACCAACGCCAACAACAGCATCATTGCTCCCATCTGGGACAGCTACTGTGCTTCGGACAATATTTACGCAGACGTCAACAACAACGACATGCCGGATATCATTTTTGCCAGAATGACGGCACAAAACGAAACCCACCTGCAAACCATGGTATCGAAGATGCTGGATTACGAAGCCAACCCACCTACGGATGCCAACTTCTATCACAAGCCCATCACGGCACTTGGCTGGCAAACCGAACGCTGGTTCCAGATTTGCTCCGAAACCGTTGGCGGTTACTGGCGCGAAGTGGAAGGTAAAGAGCCGGTACGGATCAATGCCATCTACAGTGGTAATCCAAACTCCGACCCATGGTCAACAGCTACCAATACAGGAACTGTTTTGGGTGTGTTTGGCCCTAACGGTCTGGGATACATTCCCGCAACTCCGGCAGAACTTGGCGGATGGTCGGGCGGTAATGCACAGGCAGTTATCAATGCCATCAACGACGGCGCCTTTGTTTTGCAGCACCGTGATCACGGCGGCGAAACAGGCTGGGGCGAACCCGATTTCCAAAGTAACGACATCAACCAGTTGACCAATACCGAAGACAACGAATTTCCGTTTATCTTTTCCATCAACTGTCTGACCGGAAAATACAACATCAGCGGCGAATGTTTTGCCGAAAAATTCCACCGTCATACTCACAACGGCCAAAATGCCGGTGCACTTGGCATCATCGCAGCTTCCGAAGTTTCATATTCATTTGTAAATGATACCTACGTTTGGGGAATGTTCGATAACATGAACCCCGACTTTTTGCCCGATTACGGACAATTGTCACCTGAACGCGGTTTCCTTCCCGCCTTCGGTAATGCCGGCGGAAAATATTTCCTCCAGCAGAGCGACTGGCCTTATAACACGAATAACAAAGAGGTTACTTACAACCTGTTCCACCATCATGGCGGCGCTTTCCTTCAGGTATATTCCGAAGTTCCCCAAAACCTTGCCGTTACGCACAACCCCATCCTTTATGCCGGGGAAACCACTTTTACGGTTCTCGTTGAAGAAGGCGCCTATATTGCTTTAACTGTTGACGGCGAAATCATTGCTACTGCAGTAAGCCAGGGCGGCGCAACCAACCTGATGATAGACCCGCAGTATCCGCCGAGCACGATGGTGGTTACCGTCACCAAACAAAATTACTACCGCTATTCGGCAAATGTTGACGTGATTCCTCCCGAAGGACCTTATGTTGTTGGTGACTCATACATCATCAACGATCCTTCAGGTAATAATAACGGACAAATGGATTACGGCGAAAGCATCACACTGGACATGACCATGAAAAATGTTGGTGTTGATGTGGCAGAAAACGTAACCGTTACCATGTCAACCACCGATCCTTATGTAACCATCACCGACGGAACCGAATATTTCGGAAACATTGATCCGGATGCCACGGTTACCGTTGCCGATGCCTTTGCACTGGATGTGGATGCCAACATTCCCAACAATCATTCCGTTTCATTCCTGTTGCAATCAACCAACGGAACAGATGTTTGGGACAGCTACATTACCATCAAAGGGTATGCACCCGTTTTGCAATATATTGAATACACCATTGACGACTCCAACGGAAATAACAACGGACAACTTGATCCGGGCGAAACGGCCATCATGACCGTTGTGGTTGAAAATAACGGAGGTGCCGACGCTTACAATGTCGAAGCATCATTAACATCCTCCGATCCGTATGTTACCGTATTGACATCCGAGCCTCAGGTTGTCGGTGATTTGGCCGGTGGAGCCACAGGAGAAGCCAGCTTTACGGTTTCTGCCAGCGAAGCCATCCCCGCAGGGTATGTAGCCGAATTGACCGTAGCATTTGAAGCAGACCTCGGCGTAACGCAGGAAGATGTTATTGAAATATTATTCCCGGACTATTGTTATCCCAGCGCCAACTGTTCGTATGGTGACGGTTTTACCGGATTTGTCTTTGATGACATTGATAACTCCAATAGTGGTTGCAGTAATAGCGGATACGGTGACTATACCAATATGAGCACCGAAATTGAACCGGGACAAACCTATACCATTCAGTGGGAAACCGGGTACAGCAACCAGCAGGCTTGCCTCTGGATTGATTTCAATGATGATAAAACATTTGATGCTTCCGAGAGACTGATCACTGATTTTGCTTTGTCAAACAGCGGCCAGTATTACAACGCAGATTTTACAGTGCCCAACGGTATTACGTCAGGAGCAAAAAGAATGAGGATCCGTGCCAACTGGCAAAATTCATCTGCTGATCCTTGCGAGGATTTCAGCTATGGTGAAACAGAAGATTATACAGTAATCGTTGCCGGCGGCCCGCTGCTTCCTCCTCCTGAAAATCTGCAGGCGGAAGTGGTGAACGAAAATGATGTTCATGTAACATGGGATGCTCCTTCAAGCGATGCATTCATAGGTTATAACGTCTATCGCAACGGCAACATAATCGCCGAAGAAATTTCCGAACTGGAATACATGGATATGGACCTTGATCCGGGAACATACAACTATCAGGTAAGTGCGGTTTACGACGAAGGAATGTCTTCTCTCGTCGGTCCTGTGTCGGTAACCATCACCGGGGGTAACCCGTCAGGTGCATGGGAAACTTTTGAAGATTACAATGCAGGAGAGCATCTGGCACAGCAGGCCAATGCCATGGGACGCGATTACTGGACCACATGGGACAATGCACCCGGTTCGGCTACCGACCCCTATGTAAGCAATGACGAAGCTCATGCCGGCAGCAACTCTGTGGTTATTGAAACAGGAAATGATGCGGTACTTTTGCTGGGTGATAAAACTTCCGGTAAATGGAACATCAACTTCTATGCTTATATCCCCGACGGATATTACGGATACTTCAACATCCTGCAGGAATTCAACGGTTCCAACAGCCAATGGGGCATGCAGGCATACTTTGATGCCGGCGGAGTGGGAACGGTTGACGCAGGCGGTCAGGGTGCAGGCACTTTCAATTACAGCTACGACACCTGGATTTACATCAACTTTAACATTGATCTGGATGCAGATTTTGCCGAAATGTATGTTGACGGAAACATGGTCGTTGAATGGCAATGGAGTACGGGAACATTCGGAACCGGAACACTGAATCAGCTTGCAGCGATGAATTTCTATGCATGGGATGTGAACGGTACACCGAAAGCTTATTTTGACGACATTGATTTTGGCGAGCTTTCCAATTCGCTCATTTTCGAGCCGTTTGAAGAATATACTGCCAACGATTATCTGGTACAGCAAGCCGTTTCGCAGGGTATTGATTTCTGGACCACATGGGACAATGCACCCGGTTCGGCTACCGACCCGATGGTTAGTGATGATGTGGCCTACGAAGGAAGCAATTCAATGGTGATCGAAGGACTCAACGACGCCGTCATGTTGCTTGGCGATAAAACCTCCGGAAAGTATGCCTTTAAATTTTACGTTTATATCCCCACGGGATATTACGGATATTTCAACGTATTGCAGGAATTTAACGGCGCCAACAGCCAATGGGGTATGCAGGCATACTTTGATGCCGGCGGACTGGGAACCGTTGATGCCGGCGGTCAGGGTGCAGGAACATTCAGTTACAACTACGATACATGGATCAATGTCAATATGATCATTGACCTTAATTTGGACTGGGCCGAAATGTATGTTGACGGCAACATGGTGGTTGAGTGGCAATGGAGCACAGGATCCTTTGGAACCGGAACACTGAACCAGCTTGGTGCTGCAGACTTTTATGCATGGGATGTGAACGGTACACCGAAAGCCTATTTCGACAATATCGAACTTACGGAATTTGTAGCATTACCACCGCCGACAAACCTTGTGGCAACCGTTGATGACAATGATGTAACCCTGACATGGGATGCTCCGCCATCGGACGATTTTATCGGCTACAATGTTTATCGCGATGCCGAGATGATCGCACAGGAGATTACCGAAACAACTTATGCCGATATGGACCTGCTTCCGGGCACCTATCAGTATGATGTGAAGGCAATTTACGACGAAGGTTATTCGGCAGGTGCAGGTCCCGTCCCCGCTACGATCGAAGGCGGTACCGACCGTCAAATGGTTGTGCTTGAGATCGGAACGGGTACATGGTGTCAGTACTGCCCCGGCGCTGCCATGGGTGCTGACGACCTGGTTGAAAACGGGCACGATGTTGCCGTGATCGAATACCACGGCGGTGATGATTACGAAACCACCGAATCAATGTACAGGATCACCAACTATTACGGTCTTTCAGGTTATCCGACAGCATGGTTTGACGGAGTACTCACCGTAGTTGGCGGTAATGCAACGCAAAGTTTGTACGAAACTTATCTGCCACTTTACGAAGAACGGGCTGCCAAGATTTCGGTTTTTGAATTGACCGCAGTACCTGAATATACAGGTGGTAACAGTTTCAACTTTACCATCACGGCCAACAATATCTATCCTTATCCGGGAGCAAATGTCGTACTTCAGGCAGTCGCTACCGAATCCGAAATTCCCGATAACTGGCTGGGCCTGGATGAAGTCAACTTTGTCTGCCGCAAAATGCTGCCCGACCAAATGGGTACTGCACTTGATTTCGGCAGTCAGTCAACTTACGAGGTTGAACTTCCGTTTACCTGGGACAACGATTGGGATATCGACCACATGGACCTTGTTGTATTCCTGCAGGACAACGATACGAAAGAGATTCTTCAGGCCACACTGGTTGAAGACCTCGGAATGTATGTCGGGATCGACGACCTAAATACGGTTGCCGAAACATCCGTATTCCCGAATCCTGCCAGCGATGTGGTAAATGTCATTACCGGAAGCAACCTGCAAAAGGTAAGAATCATGAACAACAACGGTCAGGAAATCTTCAACCGCCAGGTTGACGGACAAACACTGCAAATCAACACCTCCGACTATCAGCCGGGTGTTTATTTCATGGAAATCCGCACTACCAACGGCGTAGTAACCAAGAAACTTGTGATCAGATAGCATTTGTTTCTGACCTACAATAAAAAAAGGAGTCCTTTTCGGGCTCCTTTTTTTTTAATACTTCATACAGATTATTTTCTCTTTAACCGGCTTTTAGGGCAATGGGAATTAAAGGTCATGCAGAAGTATTTAACCGAATTTATTTTTATTCCGTATAAGACATCTCCGGAGGACAGCATCATTTGCCGGCATTTTCCAGCATTTGATGATAAAAACATTCTAATGTTAAATGCATAAAAATATCCGGCTTTTCATTCTCCACAATGGGCTTGTTCAGCATGTATTTCCATTCATCGAAAATATACACTGATTTGCTGAAATGTGCCGAAAGATACGGCAAAACTCCATAGCCGAATGAATCGCGAATAACAAGGATTTTCGGATCATTCTGATTTTTATTCGTAAACACCATCTCGTAATCGGTTTCAAACCCGAAATTCTTCGGCGACACATAGCCTGCTTTTTCACTTACCCAGACCTTTTGTTTCTTAAAAGTGATCTTCGGGATGAATTCAAAGAAATCATCCTTTGCATTCATCATCTGGGACACATTGCCTCCCTCCACTTCCTGCACGTCAATATTAAAACTGTCCAGGGGATATACCGGCGTTATTTCCGGGAAATCATTGCGTATCCGGTTCATTATTTCGGTATAAGCATAATAGCCGCCCAATGCATTCCAGTGATTGTCGGAGGGGCGATACAACAACCCGTGTGTCTTCGATTCATTTAACACTTTACGCAGGTCAATCAACTCCACACCTTCGACAGTTGAAACAATGTCAACAATCTGATCCGTTCGGGTGTAATACTTCCTCAAGCGGTAGATTTTCGGCAAATGTTCGGGGTAAACCGAATATTTTGTGGGTGCAATTACAAAATAATACTTACATCCCAGCGAGTCGAGGTAATCCCTTCTTCTGATCACCTCATTTTTAAACTTTGCAAGTTCGGTACTGTCAAAAAGATTTTGTCCCAGATAGGTTTTCAGTTCATCTTTTTTAATGTATAGCCAGCCGTCATTACCAATGAGCGCTTTATCGGTGGGCGATCTTTTAAATACTTTGCGGTTTATTTCCGACCACATTTTGCTAATGCGGTTCCGGATAAAAAAATGATCCTGATAATAGGCTTCATACTTTGTGGGAAAAGGGTCAAGATAGGTAAGTTTGAATTCCGGCATTTTGGCAAGGGCACGGTTTTCGTTACTCCCGATATCTTTTGCAAAATGCAGAAACCGATTGCTTACCGGTATCAAAAGCATCAGAACAAAAACGACAGATAATATGATGTTGCGTACTTTCATAAATATTTTTTGACCTAAAACCTGAAATAAATAAACGGATTATAACTGTTTGAAACCAGAAAAAATGTGGTAAACACAAGGACTGCTATGATTGAAAGCAATTCAAATATGAAACCGATATTAACATAGATGATGTTTGCCACCGGCGAAAGTTTCTTCTGCATTTCGGCTAATACTTTTCCGGTATCCACCCAGATGGTGCTTGAACTCAAAATGGCAACGGCACCAATGATGTAATAAAGGACATTATCATATTCCGAAATCAAATCAAGGTTCATGGTTATGGGTTTAAAAACAAACATGGCTTTTAAGTATCCAAGGGCCGAAGGAAGCGTATCGGCCCTGAAGAATACCCAGGAAATCAACACTATAAAAAGTGTGTAAAGATGTTGAAAAGGCTTCCAGGTTTTAAGGAGCAGATTTCCAAGCCCAATTCTTTCCAGAACAAGGAAAAGCCCGTGAAAGAGCCCCCATATTACAAAATTCCACGATGCCCCGTGCCATAAACCCGTCAGGAAAAATACAATGAACAGGTTGAGGTAGGTCCTACCGACACCTTTTCTGTTTCCGCCCAACGGAATGTATAAATAGTCCCTGAACCAGCTTGATAAAGAAATGTGCCATCTTCGCCAGAACTCTTTGATGGAGCGGGCAATGTATGGAAAGTTGAAATTTTCCAAAAACCTGAAACCAAACATCCTGCCCAATCCGATGGCCATATCCGAATAGCCTGAAAAGTCGAAATAAATCTGAAGCGAGTAGGCAATAACCCCCATCCATGCAAAAGCCGTGGAAAGCCCCTCGGGGGGAATGCTGAAAGCCTGATCGGCAATAACAGCCATTTGATTGGCAATAAATACTTTTTTGGCCAGCCCCAGGATGAACCGTCTGATGCCGCTGACAAAATTATCAAGGTTGTTCTCTCTGTTTCTGATTTGGTTGGCAATATCGTGATACCTGATAATGGGGCCGGCAATTAATTGCGGAAAGAGAAAAATATACAAAGCCAGATCGGTCAGTTTTTTTTGAACAGTAACTTGTCCTCTGTACAAATCAATCAGATAACTCATTGCCTGAAAAGTATAAAACGAAATACCGATGGGCAACAATATCTTTTCCAAATGGATCGGATCGTAATTAAGATCGGCCCTGATGAAATTGATATTCTCAAAAATAAAATTGGCGTATTTAAAGACAACAATGATCAGCAAATTCAGGCTGACGCCAATACCCACTGCAATTTTGGCCCCTTTCCTCCCCCTGTACTTGTGGATCAACAATCCGATCGTGTAATTGATCAATACCGATACCACCAACAACAGGGAATAACTTACTCCTCCCCAGGCAAAAAACACAAAGCTGGCCAGTAACAAGAAATAATTTCTATACCGGAAGGGAAGAACAAAATTTCCGATAATTACAGCAGGTAAAAACAAGAAAAGAAACAAAAGCGTACTAAAAACCATGCCTTACATATTAGAAAATTAAGGCGCGAAAATATTAAAGTTTTCTTTTGATCAATCAATTTTCGGAAAACAACAATGATTTCTCCTGTTTTTCAGGGTATGGAAAAAGAATACCGGTTTGCCTCCAATAGCAAGGAGATCAATGGCTGATGATTACTTTCCGCACTTCGGCAGCACTGCCCTGCCGGACATGCAAAAGATAAAGCCCCTGCCGGAGGTGTGCTACCGGAATTTTCAGCGTTCCGGTAAAAATCCGTGTTGAAAAAAGATTTTCTCCCGATAAGCCGGTGAGCCGTATCATTGTCGGTTGACCGGAAACATCCATTCCGGTCGTTTTAACGAACAAATGATCATTTGCCGGATTGGGATACAGTTCAACGATCAACGCTTCATCCTTTTCCCGAATCTTGTTTTCTGTTCCGGTGTAAACGTCCCACAGCGGCAGATAATCCACAAACCCAAGCGTAGGATCGTCGGGCTGATGGACGATATGCAGCTCCACCGTGTCGGGATCCATGGTTCCCCAGTAATTGTTTTCGGCCATGATGTCGTTGGGTGTGTTGTTGTAAAGGTCATACACCACACCTTCGTTGCCGTTGTCGTAAATTTGATTCAACCCCGGGCTGATACCGCTTTGCAGGTCGCCCAGATCAGGCTTGGCCGTATTTTGAATGGTAATCCCCCAAAGATTTCCGGTTATTTTGTTTCCCGTAACAATAGACTGGTTGGTTTGACCACCGAAAAAATTGATGCCGCTGCCGCCAAGCATGGGTGCACCCTGGGTGTTGTTGCCTTCGATCACATTATTTTTGATGAGCGAACCGATGTCGTTTCCATATTGGACAATGCCATAACGGTTTTGAACAATCCCGCAATTCTCAATCCTGCATTTGATCTCCCCACCGGCCAGCGTAGCAAGGGCAATTCCCCCCACCTGTTCGAGACCGGCATCGCCGATAACAGAGCAATTGACGATCCTGATGCTGTCGTTGCCCGAAGTACCGAGATTGATCTGCGGCATATTGACGTTGGCTTTTACATTTCCAAACAGATAACAGCCGAAAAGCTGCGGTGAAGACACCCCGTTGGCAGCAGAACTGACCGCCGGCCCCGCATTATAAATAAAACTGCAACCCGTAAAAACAGGATCGCTCTGGAACAAATCCACCGTACCCGTACAATTACCCTGATCAAACCCCTCAAACCAGCAATCGGTGAATTCCGCCCCGGCGTTCACCATTTTGATGCCTCCCGCACCGTAAAAAAATGTTCGCGTCAGCGTTGTCCCCGAAGTATTTTCAAACCTGAATCCTTTGTAATAAACACTTCCGTTGTTCTGACCGGTAAAAATCACCTCATCCTGCAAAGCGGTCAAAGTGCGGAGAATGCCGTTCACTGTGATCAGTACATCCTCATGCGGAATCACCGTTGTTGCGGTATAAAAACTTAATGTGTCGCCGGCAGAGATGGTAAGGTCCTGCAAAATCTCATACTGATCTTCCCAGTTCCAGATCACCACACCTTGTGAATTTGTTACCAGATCGTCCATCGTCCAGTTTACACCGGTACCGGGAGTCGCATATTGGGCATTGATCTGCATCGAGAAAACCGTTAAAATCAAAAGTATTGCAATTTTTTTCATTTGTGTTTCAATTTGTAATCAATCCATTCTTTGGAGCTATACCGGATACAAGCTTCCTCACAAAAGTAAATAAATTTTTTTGAACATCCACCGTCTCTTTTAATCCCAACGTGGGCGAACCACAACCAAACAAGGTTTTATGGGTATGTACAGAATTTAATAAAATATTTTCTTCAATAATTGGAAGACTTTTTTACTCACGATTATTGCTGATTCAAAAGGGTGCCGGTTTTTCATTGCCAAGGATTTTTATTGTTACTTTCTTGTCTCGCCAAGAAAGTAACCAAAGAAGGCGACCCGAAACGAATGCCGGCCCGTTCTGAAAAATTTTTTGTTAAAAAATTTGTAATTTAAAATTAAATACTACTTTTGCATGGTATTTATGATTTTAACAAAAACAACAGAATACGCAGTAAGGGTTTTGATATTTATGGCCAATCAGGACCGGGAGTTGTTCACGGCAAAATACATCCATGAACAGCTTAATATTCCCTATAAATACTTAACAAGGCTGATGACAAAGTTGGCAAAATCCAATGAAGGATTGCTTGTTAGCATTCAGGGAAGGGACGGCGGTTTTAAGATCATCAAAAAGCTTAACGAAATCACATTGGCCAAGATCATCGAAGCCGTTGAAGGCATGAACAGCCTCAATTCCTGCATTCTCGGATTCAGCGAATGCTCGGATGATAACCCTTGTGCGCTGCATTTTGTATGGGCAAAACACAAAGCAAGCTTTTTAAAAACACTTAAAACGACCACCCTCGAAGATTTGAAACAAACGGGGGTGATGAAATATTGATTTTCTTTAGCATTTAATACTACTTTTAATGTAGCAATAAATAATTAATATCATTCTATTTATTTAAATTTAAAAAGTTAAAAAATGAAAGAATCTTTATTAGACAAGTTCATGAGCAAGAAGGGACTCTATACGGCTTTCTGGTTCATAGCGATTTTCATGGTTTCGGCACTGATCTATTTCACTGCCACCCTGCAAAAAGAAGTTCCTCCGATCCCGAAGGACGTTAAATCGGAATCTGGAGAAGTATTGTACACTTACGATGACGTTGTTGAAGGAAAAGGTTATTTTCAGGAGTTTGACCTGATGGACTGGGGCACGATGCTCGGTATGGGCGCTTACATGGGCCCTGATTTCTCCACCGATTTTTTCCATCACAGGGCCGAGTATTTGTACGATTATTATGCACAGCAAAAGTATCATAAATCGGCCAAAAGCCTGACCGATATTGAGCGTGGTGCAGTCAAAGAGCTTGTGAAGCGGGACTTCCACAAACAGACCAAGCTGCTCGAAGAAGGGGTAACCTATACGAATGCATCGGCAGCAGCCTACAAGAAAAACGTACAACACCTGACCGACATGCTGGTCAACGGTGATCACGAAAGAGCATTTCCCGGCGGTGTGATTCTGCCGGAGGAAGCAAAAAAGATTGCTGCCTTCGTTGACTGGTCGCAATTAGTAGCTTCTTCCATCCGCCCTGGTACCGAAGGCAAGATCGGCGAGGAAAGAACATGGTCGAACAACTGGCCGAAAGAACCGTTGGTGGATCAGGACCTGCTTTACAACAACCACATCGTTTCGTTGTGGGAGTTTCTGTTCCTCTGGACACTGACCATCGTCGTTATCTTCCTTTCGTACGAATACCTGTTCAAGAAAAAACCCGGCGAAAAGCTTGAACCTGCCTTAAAGATCACTTCGCTTTTCAAATCGCAGAAGAAACTGCTGAAGTACATCCCCATTGTCAGTCTGTTGTTTGTGGTTCAGCTTTTCCTCGGAGCTTACCTGGCACACCTTTATGCTGATCCCACACAGGATTTTGTTTTCTCGCAAAGCCTTTTGCCGTTCAATGTGATCCGTTCGATGCACACCCAACTGGCCATCCTCTGGGTAGCCGTGGGCTGGCTTGTGGGCGGATTGTTGATCGCCCCGTGGGTAGCCAACAAAGATCATAAATTCCCCTGGCTTGTGGATGTGCTGTGGGTAGCCTTACTCGTTGTTGCCGTTGGATCCATGATCGGATTGTACATGGGCGCCACAGGACAAATGCGTGAGGTTTGGTTCTGGCTCGGTAACGAAGGGCGCGAATTGCTCAACCTCGGAAGAATTTGGGATATCGGACTGGTACTCGGACTGGTATTCTGGTTCCTGTTGATCATCACCCTCATCAGAAAATCGGCAACCAACAATCCGTTGGTCGGCACGATCATCTGGTCGGCATTTGCCATCGCAACGCTGTACATTGCAGGGATGATGCCGATACACAAAGTAATGCCCAACTTTACCGTTGATGATTATTACCGCTGGTGGGTGATTCACCTTTGGGTGGAACTGACGTTCGAACTCTTTGCTGCCGGTGTAATCGCATACTTTACCGTGTCGCTGGGACTAATCTCGCAAAAGGTTGCCGAAAGAACCATGTTCTTCGAGTTGTTCCTGATCATGATGTCGGGAACCCTCGGTGTGGGACACCACTATTTCTGGCAGGGCCTGGACGAATACTGGATCGCCATCGGCGGGATATTCTCGTCGCTTGAGCCGCTTCCGCTGGCACTGATGATCGTTGAAGCATGGAAAAACCAGAGGGAACAAAAAGCCGAAGGCAGAACAAACCCGTTCGGGACACCGTTCATGTGGATTGCAGGGTCGGCCGTTCTCAACTGGATCGGCGCCGGATTTTTCGGCATGGTCATCAACACTCCGACCATCTCCTACTATTCGCACGGCACATACCTGATCATGCCCCACGGACATGTGGCTTTATTGGGTGCTTTCGGATACATCTCCATCGCATTCCTCTACATGACATCCCGTGCCAACGCCATGGCCAACGGATGGGTATGGAACGACAAATGGAGTAAAATCGGATTCTGGCTGCTGACAATAGGTGTGTTGATCTACACCATACCTACGCTCATCATTGGGCTGCAGCAAACCAAAGTGTCTGCCGAAATGGGATATTACTACACAAGGACACGCGAAGCCATCGAACTGCTGAAAGGCTGGATGTGGTTCCGTATCCTCCCCGATTCGATGATGATCCTCGGCGGTGTGGTCGTATTCCTCGATCTGTTCAAAAAAACTTTCATGGGCAAAAAAGCCCTGACAGCATGATAATCGTAGCTTTCAACCGGAAAGGCTGAAAGCTGAAATTTGTATTTTGGGTTAATAATTTAAGGCGCAAACACCTCTTCCGTAAAAACGGAGGGGGTGTTTTTATTTTGGTTTTACTACATTTGCACCGGGTAATTTTGCCGCAAATCTGATGTTAACACCATGAGCGAAATCATCAAACACGAATGTGGAATCGCGCTGCTCAGGCTGCTGAAACCACCGGAATATTATCAAGTCAAATACGGCACCGGATTTTACGCCCTCAACAAAATGCATCTGATGATGCAAAAACAGCACAACCGCGGTCAGGACGGCGCCGGGATCGCCAACATCAAACTCGACCCCGAGCCGGGCATGAAATACATCAACCGGTACCGCTCCAACAGCTCCACCCCCATCATTGATACTTTCAAGCACATCTATTCCGGATTCAACGAGCTGCAAAAGCAACATCCCGACCGCCTGAAAGATGTGAACTGGTTGAAAAAGAACATGGAGTTCACGGGCGAAGTCTTTCTGGCTCATTTAAGGTACGGAACCTTCGGCGGACACGGCGTGAAAAATCTCCATCCCGTGATGCGCCGAAGCAACTGGTTAACCAAAAACCTTGTTCTCGCAGGCAACTTCAACCTGACCAACGTTGACGAGCTCTTCGGGCAGCTTATTGAGTTGGGGCAGTATCCCGTTGAAACCACCGACACGATCACCATTCTGGAAAAGATCGGCCACTTTCTGGATGAAGAGAACGAAATCCATTACCGGAAATATAAAAAACTGGGTTTTGTCAAACGCGAGATATCGGACAAGATCGCCAAAGACCTCGACATCCGGCAAATTCTGGTCAAAGCTGCAAAGCGTTGGGACGGCGGATATACCATCGCCGGGATGCTGGGGCATGGTGATGCTTTTGTGATGCGCGACCCTTCCGGCATCAGGCCCGCATTTTATTATTACGACGACGAAATTGCCGTGGCGGCTTCCGAAAGACCCGTGATACAAACTACTTTTAACGTCAAAGCCGATGATGTCAGAGAGCTTGAGCCCGGACACGTGTTGATCATTAAAAAGGACGGCACAATCGAAAACGTGGAGTTCATTACACCCGGCCCCAAGAAAGCCTGTTCGTTCGAGCGCATCTATTTTTCGCGCGGCACCGACAAAGACATTTATCAGGAGCGCAAGCGCCTCGGAAAATACCTTGCTCCCGCCATTCTCAATGCCATTAACCACGATCTGGAGAATACGGTATTTTCTTACATCCCCAACACGGCCACAGTGGCATTCAAGGGCTTAATAGAAGAGGTCAACCGTTTTTGCAACCGGGTGAAGGCGGATCGCATAACGGAGCTCGGAGCCGATGCTACTCCCGCGGCGCTCGAAAAGATCCTTTCGCTTGCTCCGCGTGTGGAAGATATTGCCGTGAAAGATGTCAAGCTCCGCACCTTTATCTCGAAAGATTCGGGAAGAGAAGACCTGGTGGGCCACGTTTACGACATCACCTACGGCGTTGTTCGGCGCGGCATTGATAATCTGGTGGTGATTGACGATTCCATCGTGAGGGGGACCACCCTCCGGCAGAGCATCATCCGCATCCTGGACAGACTGCAACCCCGGAAGATCATCATTGCATCCTCGGCACCGCAAATCCGCTATCCCGACTGCTACGGCATCGACATGACCAAGATCAGCGACTTTGTGGCTTTCAGAGCTGCCGTCGAGCTGCTCAAAAGCAACGGATTGGAAGGTGTGATCAACGAGGTTTACAAAAAGTCGAAAATGCAGCAGGATTTGCCCAAGGAAGAGATCGTCAATTACGTGAAGGAAATTTACAAGCCCTTTACCGCCCAACAGATATCCGACAAAATTGCCCAAATCGTCACTCCGCAGGGCATCACTTCCAAAGTGGAAATCATCTATCAGTCCATCGAAGACCTGCATGCCGCCATTCCGGAGCATACCGGCGATTGGTATTTTACGGGCAATTATCCTACGCCGGGAGGCAACAAAGTGGTCAATCAGTCTTTTATCAACTACGTTGAAAAGAAAAATGTTAGAGCGTATTGATCCTATTCATCAAGGTTCTTTTATTTTAATTTTGCTTACTTAACAGTTGTCAAAACAACACTAAAGGATATCCGGAAATTAATCTTTGTAGTTAAATGAGTAACCAATGCCGATGTACCATCTTAAAGGCCCTCCGTTTGTATTATCTCCAAGTCCGAAACTAACCGGGCCGAGGGGGCTTTTGTACGTTACTTTGATCCCGTAACCTAACAATGAGTACGAGTCGATCATATTCTTAAAGTCGAAATTATCCAGATTGTTAATTGGAACATACGGATGATGGGCAAGAACATTGACTCCGTATTTCAAATAAATATTATCAAACAGGATATTTTGCAGCAGCAAACCTGCCGACAGGAAGTTTTCATCCATAATTTCCCCGAAATGCAATCCGAAAAACGGGACATCGGTTACCCTGACCATTTGAAGTCCCCCGATCCTGAAATTATCAAAAATGCCCTCTTCGATTTTTGCGATGGTAACCCCGAATGCAATCGTCGGAATCATCTGAAAATTTTTAGCTAACGGAATGAACTCCGAATAATCGAATTGTACCTTCCCGTAAACATTGGGCGTTTGCGGTTCAATGATAAGTTCGTTCAAAAGCGTCTCGGTAAAAGGATAGGAATTACCCATCCCGTCATCAATATAAACGGTATCGCCGGGGTTATCGAAATTGATATAATATTTGTTATTCATAAATAAGCTTGTGAAAGCCTTTATCGCCGTTCCTTTTGAAGGATAATTGCGATCGTTAAGCGTATTGAAATCGTAGAAAATATCAGCACGAAACTGGTTAATTTTCAGGTTTTTTATTCCTTCGGGTACCAGCTCGCCGAATTTTAGTTTTTCCAGCCCGTAATTATAAGTAATTCCGGCAAAAACACTATGTTTTAACAATTGTGTCAACAGCAGTCCTCCGGAAAATTCATTGTAGGTGGAAGCGCCGATGTCCACAGGTGTCCCATGGTCGTATTCGGGAATTTTTTCATTCAGGAACCGGTATTTCACAATACCTGCAATTCTTTGTTTTTTTCCGAGATATTTCAGGTAGCTTACCCGTGCTTTAGGATTGGCCGAAATGTCCCCTTCGACAATAAACCGGGAAGATTTTCCGAGCAAATCCCGCATGGTAAAATTCAAAACGATACCGGCCGAGAAAAGGTTGTCGTAATGAACACTCGCCTTGAGTGAAGCGGGTTGTTTTTCAACCATCTTAACATTCAGGATGTATTTGTCGGCATGAGGAACTTTTTCGATCTGATAGGAGACTCTTTTAAATGCATTGATGCCGAACACTCTGTTGATCCCCATTTCTATTTCTTCTCTCGTAGCAATTTGATCACCGGTTAAACCGAGTTTTCCAAGAATCAGTTTTCGGCTGACATGATTGTTTCCCACCAACTCGATTTTTGAAATGTAAACAGGATCCACACTTAGCGAAACGCCCGAAGGAGGGGGATAATGCTCGCTGAAATTTTTGGCAAGCTCGCGAAACATGGCTGCTGCCGAATCGCCGGCCTGATAGCCCAGCTCCAGTATTTGAGCATAGTTGTTAAAGCTCCCGGTGGAGTATTTTTTCAGATCAGGTTTGATGTAGATATCACAAAGTGCGATATCTTCTTTTACCTTTCGAAGGCTCGAAAACATTGCCACCTGCATCAGTATCCCGGTCATACTTTTCAGCTCCTTTGCAGGGATAAGTCCTTCGTCCGACACGTTGACCCCGATAATATAATCGGCTCCCATTTTCAGCGCCACATCCACCGGAAAGTTATCCAGCACACCGCCGTCAACGGCAAGTGTACTGTCGAGATCGGCGGCGGTAAAAACCGTTGGTATGGCCATGCTTGCCCTCAACGCTTCCGAAAGGGAACCTTTGTGAAACACGATGGGCTTCCCTGTGCTGACATCTGTTGCAACACAACGAAACGGAATGGGAAACTCGTCAAATGAATCGTACTTCATGGCAGGCCAGGTATAATGCGACAGCATCTGGCCCAACATCTGTCCTTCGATCATTCCCGAAGGAAGGGTCAATTTGCCGTTATCAAAAGCAAGCTCCACCAGGTAACGGTTGTAATACTCTTTCTCTTCAAACGAGATGTAATTCAGAGGAATATTGTTTGACAGCACAAGGTTCCAGTCTATTTGCCTGATGATGGAATCGAGCTGATCGGCCGAATAGCCTGTGGCATACAATCCGCCGATGATACTCCCCATACTCGTGCCCACAATGAAATCGGGTCTCAGCCCGGCCTCTTCCATGGCTTTCAGTATCCCCACATGGGCAATTCCCTTGGCCCCTCCTCCGCTCAGCACAACGCCGATCCTGGGCCGCCTCTCCCCCTTATTTTCCTGCTGGGAATAGGCTGACACAAGCACCCCAAACATGAATAAAACGGTTGCAAACAAATGCAGGATCACCGAATTTTTCATCAATATTTATTTTTAAATTAAACCTTAATGATTATTGTCAAATAACACTCTCGCCCTAACTTTCGCAAAAATACCGCGGGACATCGCAACACCTATTGAGTATCGCTTTGTTTTTGACAAAAATAGTTTTAATTATTGAAAGTGAAATCATAAGTCCGTTCCAAAAATGCATCCTCTGGCAAAATCCAAAGCCGGTGTTGACTTATCATGTTTTGCATCCAAAACGCTTGCCTCCACGACAATTTTTGTTTTAAATGATTCGTGGCAACCGGAAATTGATGAAAAAATATGTAAAAATTTAATTATGTTTGTGCCACTAAAAAACATCATCATTAATGTGTAATTAAAATTTTAAAACCATGAAGAAAATTATTTGGATGTTGGGGTTGATCATCCTGCCGGCGATTACTTTTTCGCAACAGGCAACGATCACTCTGTCGGATTTTACCATCAAAGAAAACGGCAAGGAAGTGCCTTACGACAAAACTTTTAAAGAGACTTTGACGGTCAATACGGAGAAAGACTTCGACCTTTACACCATCGACGGGGTAACTTACGGCGTAAGTTTTACCTACAAGAAAAAAGGCGAACGTGTCAAGCTGATGCATTACATGTGGAGCAAAGCCGACGGAAAGAAAAAAAGGGTGACCAGAAGAAAAAAAGAGATGGTCGTGTTGAAAACTTCCGTTAAAGGAACTTACAACGGAAAAAATGTTGAAAACATCATGATCGACAAACATACAATGAGTTCACTTTACGTGATCTTTAAATATCAATGGGATTATATGGAAAACCGGTAAAATTTAATCATTATGAAAAAAACAGTTTATATCGCAATGATTATCATTGCACTTGCAGGAACAGGTATTTTTTACGGATTTAAGAACCCGAATCCGAGCGTCAACTGGTATCAGGTAACCGTTATCGAATCGGTGGTCCCCGGAGGGGTTGGACGTTCGCGAATGATCAGCCAGGATGCAAAAGGCGGGATGGACGAGATCAAACTCAAAAACTTTTTCAGCCTTGCCGGGATCAATTTCGGAAACATCAAAGACAACGATGTCAAAATCACGGACAAGATCAGAGAGCTTACCAACGAAGGATGGGAACTCTACAATGTAACATCGGGAGTTTATTCCGGCAATCAGGGCGCCGGCGGCGGAAACGGGATTTTTATCACGCGCTATCTGTTTAAGAAGGCGGAATAATCCCGCCATTAACATTTAAACAATACAAAAGGGCTTTGGGGATTATTGTTTGATTATCTTCAAAGTCCTTTCTTTTTGGGTGCTTATTTTCAGAAAATAAATCCCCGCATCTTTATCCGATAAATCTATTGTAAACGGATTTTCGGGACTCAGGGCAATATTATTTTGGGAAAATATTTCCCTGCCCGTCAGGTCCATCACATAGATATGCCGTGCAATCATATCATTTTCAACTGATAAATAAAACACCCCCTTTCCGGGATTGGGATTGATGCCGAACCCGCATTCAGGGTGGCTGATTCCCGTACAGGCATCCACATAAACGGTTTGTTGGGCACTGTTCCCGCAGCCGTTGTTATCGGTATAGGTGTAAGTCAATGTATGGGTTCCCAATCCGGCCTGCGCAGGATCGAAAAAGCCGTTGGACACACCGGGGCCCGAATAGATGCCGCCTTCGGGTGCTCCCTGCGTTAACTCTTGCGGCGGCCAGTTGATGCACATGTCTTCGATCTCGCCGAAAGTAACTTCGGGCAGCGCATTCACGGTAATGTAATTTTCATGGGTAACGCTCTGAGTAGTCTGTCCGTCGGAGACGGTTAACGTTACATCAAAGGAGCCGGGATTTTCGTAAGTCACCAGCGGGTTCTGCTCGGAAGAGGCAGAAGGGTCTCCGCCGGGGAATTCCCATGACCACGAGGTGATGTTTCCCGTCGAGTTATCGGTAAATTGCACTTCATCACCCTGACAAATTTCGGTTTGATCGGCCGTGAAAGCAGGTTGCATGTAGCCGCCCGAAATGACATTCACGGTGTAGTCTTCCGTTTCGCCATAGGTAAAGTCCGCGCAGGGATCAGCCGACGAGTTCTGCCAGTTGGCTCTGATACGCAAACGTTTCTCTCCCGGTGAAGCATTTCCGGGAACCGTAAAATCCGTCGTATAAACCTGACCGGAATTTTCCAGATTGAAATCGGTGATCAACAACTCTTCCGGTTCAAATTCCATATCATCATCCAAATCGATCCACAAGGAGGCTTCCTGATTGGAGTATCCCGTTTCCCACGACACGGTGTAGGTTTCACCTGCCGTCAAATCGGTGCTCATGTCCGTAAAATCGCCGTAGCCGCCATCGCTGCATCCGCTGTTCATGTTGTCGATACTTTCCAGGGAGAATCCGGTAAATCCGTCGCCGTAGGAGCAGTTGGCCGTCGGGAAACAATAGTCGGGAAAGGTAATCTCGAAATTCTTAACTCCCGACAAGCCGTTATCTCCGCTATAAGCAAGCTCGAGGACGCTTGTGTGTCCGGCAGGTATCTGCTCGTCGGCGCTGACGGTGAAAGTTGCTGTTGAGGTCTCTCCCGTCGGAATGTTGCCGTATGATTGTGCTCCCGGGGTACCGACGGTGATAAGCGGATCGGCACAAGTGAGTGTTCCCTCGATATTCAGCGCATCCTCGGTACCGATATTTTTCAGTGTAATTTCAAAATCAGCCGTTTCGCCGGGGTCGAGCTGGCCGTTGGCATTGCCCGCCTGGTCATCCACAACAATCTGTGATATCAGAAGGTAAGGGCCGGAGAGGGAGCTCATGGATTGCACCGCATCGAGGTCAAATCCGGCATCGGCCACATTGGCATTGCCGTCGCCGTCATCTTCGATTTTGAAATAGCGGGCTTCGTTGAGGGCACATTCGCCGAGATCAAACTGGGTGGTCCCTTCGCCTTCGCCAAGCAACTGCCACGGGCCGTCCATGGAGCTTCCGGCATAAATGGTAAATCCTTCGGGGCTTTCGTCGCCTTCGAAAACGATGAGGTCGTCCCCTTCGCCGTTTACGACGAGTTCCTGCATATCAAACACCATCCAGCCGGCTTTCCCCAGCGAATAATTCAGATTGTCGGGCGGGCCGATGGCATCCCACGAGGTGCCTTCGTCGGCCGTATTGCTGCCGCCGGGTATCATGGAGGCGATGATGCGGTAGATGCTTTGGTGCTCTTCGGGTTCCAGTGCCACGTCAACCGTGACGGCACTCAATGCATTCACCGTGACATCATTGATGATTTTTGTCTGATAGCCGTTGGCTTTCACCTTGACGTTATAGGTGCCTGGCATAACGAATTTATGAAAATCGCCCACCAGAGGGTCGGCATAGCAGGGGAGCGTATTACCCACGTAAACGACTGCCGCCACAGGGTCTCCCGTTCCGGCATCCGTTACCGTACCCTCCACACCATAACCGGCGTATTCAATCATTTTCACCATCGGATTGATATTGATGGAGAAATAATAACCGATTTGCGAAGGCGGAGGTTGTTTGTTGTTGGATATTTCCAGCACGATGCCGTCGGAACCCATGATACCGTAATAGGATTCAGCGGTGGTTCCCGTGGTGGGATAGAGCGAGGTTCCCGGCCCGCTCTGCAGGTTGCCGTATCCCGAGGTACTGGAATAAACATCCGCCAGTTGGGTAACCTCGGCATAGTCGGGGCAGTTGTCGGTACGGTTGTACCACGGATAAAGGAAAAGTTCGATACCGCTGTGAAAGGTCATCTGGATGGAAAACTGGTTATCGAGTACCATTTGTCGCAGGGCTTTGGATTCGGGCTGCGAAAAGGGAGACGGGCTGTTGCCGTCGCCGCCCCAGAGGTAGCCCCAGTCGCGGTTGAGGTCGATTCCGGCTGCGTTGTAGCGTGTCAGCGCTTCGCGGCCATCGGGGTTCACCAACGGATAGATCCATATCTCGCGGGAGTCGACAAGGTCGGTGATCTCCTGGTTGTTGCCGTACTGCTGACAAAGCCAGCGGGCAAAGCGGATGGCATTTTCGCATGCTCCAATCTCGTCGCCGTGGATGTTGGCATCGAAAGCCATTTCGGGTTCGGGCTCGTCCACGGTTACATTATCACTGATCTTGAGGGCCGACAACTGTCGCCCCTGTATCGATTCGCCGTAAACAACCTTCATAACGAGGCCGGGGAGATTATCGGCAAGGCTGTCCATCAGTTCGAGGGTTTCTTCGTAAGAGTGGTATTCGTCGCGATTTTCCAGAAAATCTGCCGCCCAGACATTGAGGTCGGGTTTGGTAATCTCGTAACGAAGTCCCGTTTCTTTGATGCGCTGCAACTCGTCGGGCGTTACGTACATCAGGGCATACTTGATATAAATGTCTCCGATAAGATGCAAATCATTCAGCATTTGGGCATCTGAGCGATCCGCCAGTTCCACTTTCACCTCCATCTCATGGGGGCGCCAGCCCTGGGCGGAACTGTTGATGACCAAAAAAAGAAAAAATACCGGAAGCACTGTTAAACGTAAAATATTGCGTAATTTCATTTGAGTAAGTTTTATGAAGTGATATGATAACATCATGAAATATACCTATCAGACACCGTTTGACGATAATGGTTGCTTTGGCCGGGGGATGTTTTCTGTTAAATTGATATCAAGGCGGAGAAACGAAAGGATTGGGGATTGCAGATTGCAGATTGCAGATTTCAGATTAACGATTTCCCCGCCCGCCGAAGCCTTGGCGAAGGCGGGTTGATTTTAGATGGGGTTTGTGGATTCTTGTTAACGCGTAGTGCTGCGGCAGCGGGCGGAGTGGCAGCCTGTGTGCCTGCGGGCCGATGTGGAGCACGGCGGCGGAGGCGATTGAAATGAGCCCCCGCACGCCGCAGCGGAACACGGCCTTGCAGGCACACAGCTATAACGGAGCACGCGGTTGCCGCCCAAAAAATAAAACGGAATGAAAATTTTGTACCGATTATCCGGCATGGAAGATGGCGGGAGAACGTCAAAGCATCATTTTGCCACTTCGGCATAGTTGAAATCCGCCATTCCGGGAAGATAACTTTTGTCGCCCTTTGTTGCTGCAAGATTGTGTTTGTGCAGGGCGTAATACCGGTATCCGCCCAGCAGCAGCATCACGTTGTCGAATCCGAGCTGCCTGAAAACCATCCACGGGCCGTTGGCTTCCAGTTGGGTGTTGCCGTAAAGCACCACTGCCATACCATTTTTTTTGAATTCTTTCAGTCGGGCGATATTCTCTTCGTTGGTCAGGTCGTAGGCCGAAATGTTCTCGGCGCCCTTGATATGTCCCTTGCCGAATTCGAATTTGTTGCGAATGTCGATGAGGATGACCGTATCCACCGTACCGTTGAGCACGGGGACAAGCTGATAAGGGTGAACACACCCCTCTCCGCCGGTCACCAGGGCGAGCGTCTGTTCAGGCGTCAGCACATAAGTGAGGCGCGGCGTTTTGAGCGAGAGCAGGCCGGCCACAATAACGGCAACGAAAATGACCATTACGATAACGGTTCTTTTGGGATTTGTTTCGTGTACGTGTTTATTGGACATCGTTTGTTGATTTTTTTTGTTAACAAATTGACTAACAACCGCCGGCAGTGGCTTTGGTTTTTTTCTTTCTGCGGACAATAACTTTGGATTTGTTATCGGATTTGGGCGCCGTAATGGTTTTGCCCGTAAAGTATATGCTGGCTCCTTTTCTGAAATCGTAAAGATCGAACGCGTCGAGTGAGGCGGTTTCGGGCGGCGGTGCAGGCTGAATGATGGTTTTTATCCAGCAGTTGAGGCCGCCTTTCATGACATAAATTCCCGAATAGTTCAGTCTTTTGGCAATCACCCAGGCCTGATCGGCCAGCATGTCGTCGTTGGCGTAAAAAACGGCGTTCATGTCTTCGATGCCGAGATAATCGGAATAGTTTGGCGACAACAGGCTATCCAACGGAATGTTGACGGCGTTGGGCAGCGAAAAAGCTTTGAAGGCATCGGCATCCCTCACGTCAATCAGTTCAAGCGTGGGATCCTGTTCGATGATCATCTTTGCCACCTGTTCGGTGGTAACATAACGCGTGGGCTGGATAATATCCCACAACAGATCTTCGGGCGGGATTTGTGAATAATTCGTCCTGTCGGGGAGCAACAACAACCCGCCTGCCAGCAATATCATCAAAAGCGAAAGAAATAAATAATTCTTATTCATGATTATTCAAATTTTGATTCTGTTCTGTTTGCTCTGACTTTCTTTTCAATAAGCCAGGTCACATAAAAAGCCGCGATGGCGATGACAACAAAAGCAAAAGCAACCACCCTGTCGGACACATGCAGCACTTCGCCGATGGTGATGTTTCCCATATCTCCCGAGTAATAAAACTTTTCGAACAACGGAAAAGCCTCGGAAAAGAGGAATACCCCGAGAAAGAAACCACCGAGGAAAGCAAACCCGTCGAGTTTTCCGATGGCGCATGCGGTGTAACTGGTTCCGGGGCAAAAGCCGCCGATGACAAACCCAAGCCCCATGATGAAACCGCCGAGCAGCATCGGCGCAAGAAAGGTGGGCAGTACAAATACCATGCTCATGTCAATCCAGCCGAGGTAGTCGAAATACAACAGCCCGACCATGGCCACGATCATCGCCGTAAAAAATACACGGAGCACCACAAAATTGTATCCGTAAAAGACGCCGGCGATATTTCTTGAAGAAGAAAATCCCGAGGATTCGAGCAAAAAGCCGAAAGCCGCCCCGATCAAAAGGGCGATGACAAATTCCCATTGTCCTGTGATATATCCCTGAGGAATTAAAGGTCCCATATCGTCAATTTTTAATTATATCCATAATTTTCTGAAGAAATAAGCAAAGGCGTATCCGATGCCGAACATCAGCAGCATCACGATCAGACCGCCAAATGAAAAAGAAGCGGTGCCACTCAATGCGGCGCCACTGGAGCAACCGCGGCCAAACTGGCTTCCGATGCCGAAGAGAATACCTCCGATGATGGCGGCGATGATGCGTGTTCTTGAGGAGACGGTGGGCGCGTGCTCAATCCTGAATTTTTTAAGTCGCCCGAAAATCGCTCCTGATAACATCCCTCCGAAAAAAGTGCCGATGGCGGCAAATATCAACCAGTTGAACAATGGCGAAGAGCCGTCGGCAGGGATGAATTTGCTGTAATATCCGTTGGCCATGGCATGCGACGGCGCGATCTTGTCAACGATGGTCACGATGGAAAGTTTGACCGCCCCGCTGGCACTCAGGCCGCGTCCGGCAATAAAAAATGTGGCCAGCAGCAACAGGCCGAGCAAAATACCTCCGAGATAAGGGTTGATGTACCTTGGCCCGTTTTTAATCTTTGTGTTTTTATTCATTGTTTAATTTCTTTAAAGTGAATCAATATAAAAACCGCGTTATTTGGCCGGCTTCAACCATTACAAATCTGAAAACGAGTCCTCCTATAAGAATCAACACCGCCGGAATCCATACAGGGATATGGTATCCCCGAAGTTCAAGTACCTCGAGTACGGCCGGGAAAACAAGTCCGAGGAAAATGACGAAAATCCAGAAAACCGCGGTGAAGTCTCCGCCGAGGAACAGGGCTGCAGCTTCCACCTGCACTTCCGAAGCGGCCAAAAAACCCATGAACAGGTGAATGATCAGAAACAGTTCGACGGCGATCATGATCAGATCGAGCCGGCTTACCACTTTGCGTTCGTACTTGCTTTTTGACATCAGCATGATGGCTGCCAGCCCCGTGGAGAGTCCCGAGACGAGGAACAGCGGCCCCAGTATGGAGGTGTTCCACAAAGGCCGTGCGTTGAACGCCGAAAGAAGTATTCCGGTATAAACGCCGAGAATGACAGCAAGGATCATCATGATCCACGCAATCCCTTTACGGTTTTTGATGATATACGCCTCGAACCTGTTAAGAACATCAAATTTCCAGTCCCATTTGGGGAACACTTCTTTGATGTAACTTGCAGCCCAGATAAAAGAAATGGGTGTGATGAGCATCAGCGTCCATGCTCCCCACGACATGGGAGAAGTGAAACGCACCGTGGTGTAAAGCTGCCAGAAATAGAGTTTGTGCTTCAGGTCGAGAAACAGGGCAAACAAGCCCAGCACCAGTGCGAAAGGCGCCAGAAACGGAGCCCATTTCACCGTGGCTTCCATCTCTTTTTCTTTGCGCAAAATGGTGTAATAACCGGCAAAAAACAAGATTCCGGCGGCCAGACCCCCGAGAAAGAGGTAAAGCGGGATTTGCCAATGCCAAATGTTCAGATACGGATCGATATTGGGAATATCACGACCGCTGACAAATAATTCTTCTTTCATTGTCTCAATTGCTTTAAGTTAAGATCAGGTAAGAAAATAGAGTTGTGGTTTTGTTCCTGCTTCGGGAGCCAGCACTTTCCATTTCCGGTTTTGCAGTGCTTTCGACACATCGGAGTTGGGATCGTCGAGGTCGCCGAAATAGAGGCATTTTGTAGGACACACCTCAACGCAGGCCGGCAACTGACCGTTGTCGATCCGGTGTTTGCAGAAAGTACACTTATCCACATATCCTTCGGGATGGGAATACCGCGCATCGTAAGGACAGGATTCGATGCAGGCGCCGCAACCGATACATTCCTCGTGTGTTACCATCACGATCCCGCCTTCAACGATATGGCTGGCGCCTGTGGGGCAACATCTCACACAGGGTGCATTATCGCAGTGGTTGCATCGTTCCGACCGCAATTCAATCTCCACGTTGGGATAGGTGCCGGCAACGTTTTCCACGATCCAGTCGCGGCAATATCCGTGCGGCACATTATTTTCGGTCTGGCAGGCAACCACACAGTCACCACACCCCACGCATTTCGTGGTATCTATGGCCATTGCGTATCTCATGCTTTAACCTCCTTCCCTGAATTTTCCATATTTTTCGGTTTTTCTTTTAAAAATGTCACAAAATTCCCCCTCATTCCGGTTCCTCCCATCACCGGGTCGATCATCACATTGGTGATCAGCTCGGAATCGTTGGCGCCATGGCCGTATGCCCGTGTCAGAAATTTGTCGGAATGGCCGAAGCCATGCACCATGTACACCGAATCCCAACGAATGCGTTCGGTAACCCTGACCTTGATGGGAAAAGAGGAGACAATGCCATCCTGATTTTTGAGCCAGACCTTGTCGCCGTTGTTCAAATCCCACAACTTGGCAACTTTGGGATTAACCCATACTTCATTTTCCTTTTTCAAATCCCAGAGATTGTGGTTGTTGGATGTACGGCTGAAGGTATGCATGGGCGCACGGCCGTAGATCAGGCGGTAAAAGCCCTCTTCCGGTTCGGGATGAGGTGTATAAACAGGCATGGGATCATAATTCTCTGCGGCCATTTCGTTGGACCAAAGTTCGATCTTCCCGGTTGGAGTATTGAATTCAATGTCCTCGCCTTCCTGGAAATAAAGCCCTCCTTCCTGACGGTCGAATTTTTTCACACCGATCTTCTTCATCTCTTCCAGCGAAGAGCCCATCTGCTTCAGTTGCCAGTCCAAAACCTCGGTAATATCGTCGTACGGGAAATATTCCCCCAATCCGAGTTTATTGGCCAGATTTTTGGCGATCCACCATCCCGGTTTGGTATTGTATTTGGGTTCGGCTGCCGGCATACGCAGGGCGATGTACGGCTCGCGATGTCCCGAGGTGCGAAGCAGGTCATACCTTTCAAGGTAGGTACATTCGGGCAGGATCACATCGGCATAACCGGTGATCTCCATGGGCATGGTATCAATGACCACTATGAACTCAAGGTGCGAGATGGCTTCGAGGGTATTCTTTTTATTGGGTAATGTCAATGGCAGGTTGGTCCCCGAAACGATCCACGCTTTGAAAGAGCAATCCCTGTCGTCGGTGGGGATGGTGGCATCGCAAATCCCCGAGGAGAGGGCGAGGCTGGCCAGCTTGTATTGTCCCGGAAATGCATCACGCCAGGTTCGCTTGGGTTTGGGAAACGGCGGCAGTTTCTGATGGGGAATGTGTACCTTTTCGCTCATGTAAAAACCACCGCGGTTGCCCCATGAGCCGAGCAAGGCATTGAGAATGGCAATGGCACGGGTACGCTGGGTGTCGTCGCCATACCAGGTGACATGCCTTCCGGGATGAACAATGACCGAGGGTGCGGCATCGGCCATCTCGCGTGCCGTCTTCCTGATCACAGCCGGCTCGATGGTTGTAATACCGTAAGCCCATTCCGGCGTCATATCTTTCACATGTTCTTTCAGCAAGTCGAACCCGTAGGTATATTTTTCCACATATTTCTTGTTATAAATCTCTTCATAGATCAGTACGTGTATCCACGCCAACAGCAAAGCCATATCCGTCGCCGGTTTGATGGGCAACCAATACTTTGATTTGCTTGCTGCAGTTGAAAACCTCGGGTCAACGGTGATAATGGTTGCGCCGCGTTCGATGGCCTCCGACATCTCCTGTACCTGCCCGTTGTGCATGTTCTCGCCGAGATGTGAGCCAATGAGCACAAGGCAGTTGGTATCGCGGATATCGGTGGGCTCGGGCGATCCTACCGCCTGTCCGAAAGTGGCGATCCAGCCGGTTTCGCGCGGCCCGCGGCACTGGGCAAACGACGGAGCGGCAATATTTTCCGAGCCGAAAGCCTTGAGCAGCGTCCCGAAATATTTCCCGCCCGAACCGTGGTTGAACAATGCAATGCATTCCGGCGAATGTCTCTCCGCCACCTCCTTCAACCGCCTGGCGGTCAATTCAAGGGCTTCTTCCCATGAGGCTTCCCTGAAATACTGCTTACCGTCTTTTTCTTCACGGATCAACGGCGTCTTCAGTCGATCCTCATCATAATACATGCCTATTCCACCTGTCCCGCGCGGACACAATCGCCCGTTGCAATGCGGGTCCTCTTTGTTGCCGAGGATCTTTTTAATCGCTCCTTTGTCGTCAACATATGTCCAGCCTGCGCATTTCCAAAAACACACCTCGCAATAAGTCGGATATCGCTTTAGTTTGGTGTCACTTACAGGTTCCGGTTCATCACCCCCGAAAATACTTCCCATCCCCTTCACATCAAGAACACTTAACCCTAATGCTGCAGCTCCTGTACCTGCCGTTACGACCTTAATGAAATCTCGTCGTGTTGTCATCAATATTAAATTTAGTATGATGAATATGTAAATAGGTCAATGCAAACATACTTACTTTTTTGCAAAAAACGAATTTTAATCACCAGATTGATTCATTGAATGAAAATTCATTGTGAATCAAAACAATACGACCATTTTGTTAAAAAATCAAAAAATGATGTTGGTTTTTAAAACACGCTATTTCAACAGATTAAAATAATAATTTGGAAAGAATATAAATTTCATTTTTGTCTGTTTAGTTGCTGTCCGAAAATGATTTGTACTTTTGGCACTCATTGATTTTTGCCAATGGAAGAGACAAAAAAAATACCGAGAAAAATTTTTTTAAAATATCTGTGGGGTGCCCTTTCCATCCTTTTTTTTTGGTTGTGGGTAATGCTGGTTAAACGAGCAACCCGTTCCGGAACTCCAAATCGCATGGTGCTGCCGGCTGATGTTCCCGAAGGCGTCTCTTTTTTCGGCCGGGTCATCATCGTCCGGAGAAACGACAAATTAACTGTTTTTTCCTCGCGTTGCACCCATCTCGGCTGTACGATCAAAAGCCTCAACAAGGAAGGGAACCTGGTTTGTCCCTGCCACGGCTCGGCATTTAATATTAACGGGGAGCCGGAGAATGGCCCCGCAACGGAAAATTTACAGCAACTTCCGTTTAAGCTGGAAAACAATAAAATTATCATTGATTGAAAAAAACCGTGGGGCTACGACTAACTGAAATAAAAACGTTTTTTCGTGAGAACACTTTCGGAGCCATTGCTTTGGCTGCTTTTTTCATTGCCGTCGTCAGCGGGATATTTCTTGCCATACCTTACGATGTAAAAGCCGCATACCAATCGCTGGGGGCCATGCTTATCCTCAACCCGTATGCCGTATTCATCCGGAACATTCATTACTGGAGTGCACAGTTTTTTCTTGTCTTCACATTTTTACACATCTGGGATCACCTGAAACGCTCCGGCGAGAAAAAAGTAAAATATGGTGTGTGGCTGCGGCTGACCGTCTCGGTTTTGGTGGCGTTATTTGTTATGATCACCGGCTTTATTCTAAAAGCGGACAACGACGCAACGCAGGCAAGACAGATCATGCAAAGCCTTATTTCCCAAATCCCCCTTGCCGGCAACCTGCTGGCATTTTCTCTGTTTGGCAACGGGAATGGTCTTCAACTGATCTATGTACATCATATTGCAACGGCAACCATTTTCCTTTTCATCATCATTATCGAGCATTCGGGAACCATTTACGGAAAGACAAAGACATTTATTTACACCCTACTGACAATTCTGGCAATAAGCTGGCTGTTCGGTGCTCCGCTGGGTGAAAATTTAAACAATATTATGAGAGGCCCATGGTACTTCGTCGGTTTGCAGGAGATTCTCCATTGGCTACCTCTTCCCGGTTTGTCGCTAGTCATCATGTTCCTCTTCCTGCTGATGCTTGGTGTTCTCCCGTACGTTTCCGGGAATTATTCGAAAATATTGAAAAAGACAATTCTTTTCGGGTTTTATCTTTATCTCGGGTTTACGGTGGTTGGATGGTTTTTCAGGGGTGAAAACCAGCAATGGCGGACACCCTGGGATGGCGGCGGGGACTATTTGCCGGAGGCATTTTCGTTCCGGCCCGTATCATTCGGCGAACGGATTGAAGAATTGCCTGCGCAGGGAGTGCCTGTTGTTAACGGCCGGGCCGAGGGATGCATGATCTGCCATGACGACATGAAAGGCTTCTCACCGTCGCACGACCCGCAAGCCCTGGGTTGCGTCTCATGCCACGGAGGCAATTCGTTTACTATTGATAAAAACAGGGCACACAAAAATATGCGCCTTATTCCGGGAAATCTGACGGATGCGGGAAAGAGTTGCGGCACGGCGGCCTGCCATCCCGAAGTCACCCGGCGCATCAACACTACACTGATGACCACCATCAGCGGCATGATCACCGTTGACCGTTTTGTTTTCGGGGAATGCGATTCGCTTTCGGCACTCAACAACGTGCATCACCTGACAAATTCCGCCGCCGACGAACACCTGAAAAACCTTTGTGTGATATGCCACCTTGGGAATCCGAAAACGGCAACAGGCCCGGTTGACGAACTTTCCAGAGGAGGTGGATGCAACGCCTGCCATTTGAACTACAGCGACAAAGCACTGGCAGCTCATGCCGGATATTCGAAATTCAAAGGAGACAGCCTGCCCGGCCCCGGTGTGCATCCCGCTTTGACCCTCAACATCCCCGACAGCCGTTGTTTCGGTTGCCACAGCCGGTCGGGAAGGATCTCAACCAATTACGAAGGGTGGCACGAAACACAAAAGACCGCCGAAGAGGTGGCCGGGAAACCGGGGTACCGTTTGCTGCAGGACGACAGGGTATTTGTTCACGTTGCCGACGATGTTCACCATCAGGCAGGGCTCAACTGCATTGATTGTCACAGCGGCTACGAAACAATGGGCGACGGAAATTTTTACCGGCATGAAGAACAACAGGTACAGATCAGATGCGAAGACTGCCATTTTGATGAATTGCCGCAAACCGTTTCAAGCGACGCCGTTGACGGGGAATCCGGAAAAATCCTGAAATTAAGACATTGGGATACGCTTTCCGGGAGAATGCTCACCGTTGGAAAATCGGGATGGCCGCTGGTGAATACATTTTTGGTTGATGACGACTCGGTAATACTGACAGGCAAAAATACGGGTAAGGTTTTTCAATTGGTACCTCCCTCCGAAAAATGTACACGCGGCGGGCCACACAAGGATGTAAGTTGCAGTGCATGTCATACTGCCTGGGCCCCCCGTTGCATCGGTTGTCATAATGTTTACGAACCCGAAACCCAAGGATACGACATGTTAACCAACCGGTTCAAAAAGGGAACTTGGGTTGAATACACCGGCGAATATGCAGCACTCCCACCTGCACTCGGAGTTTTTGACGACGGGAAACAAAAATCCGTTCAACCTGCCATCCCCGGAATGATTCTGACGATTGACCTGAAAAGTTACCCGGAAGGAGGAGATGAAGAGCCGTTGTTGTTTCATCGCCTTTATGCACCAGCAGCACCACATACCATCATGAAAAAAGGAAGAAGCTGCAAATCGTGCCATAACGACCCGCTGGCTTTGGGATACGGCGAAGGGGTACTTCAACTGGCCGGCCATGGGAAACCGGCATGGACATTTGTTTCGAAATATGCCGACAATCCCAACGACGGTTTGCCGGAAGATGCGTGGGTGCCTTTCGGATTTGCAGAAAACAAAACGTTTTACAACAATGTTTTTTCACATTCCACACGCCCTGATTTCCGGCCTTTTACCATCGAAGAACAAAAACGAATCCTCACCGTGGGGGCTTGTCTTACCTGCCACGACGAAAATTCTGCCATCATGCGAAGAAGCCTGAAAGAAGATTTTAAAACTTTATTGAAGAATGTTGACAACCAATGTGTTTTACCTGTTTTTGAATAATTAAAATTATTGTGATGAAAAATAATCAATACAAAAAAATTATTTGGGTTTTATCCTTACTATTACTTTTTACAGCCGGATGTTCTTTCCGGCAACATTATCCCGAAAAAGTGGAAAATGCGCTGAATAATGCCAAAGAAAACCGGCAAACATTGGAGCAGGTAATTGCGCACTACGCAGAAAACCCCGGTGATTCGTTAAAGTTAAAAGCAGCATATTTTCTTATCGGCAACATGGAGGGGCATGATTATGTGCGAGCGAAACTGGTGGATACAGCGGGCCGTCCGGTAGATTTTACAGTGCTTTCCTACCCCGATTATCAAACCATGGTTGCAGCATGGGATTCAGCAGAAGCACAAATCGGTGCGATGGATTTTGAACGCGACACGGTAATCGAGGACCTTGAAACCATAACCTACGATTTTCTTACCGAAAATATTGACCTTGCCTTTGAAGCGTGGAAAAAGCCCTGGGCTGAATCTCTTACTTTCGATGAGTTTTGCGAATATGTTTTACCTTACCGGGGCAGCAACGAGCCTTTGGAATCGTGGCGTGGCTATTTTTATGACAAATATCGCTGGGTACAGGATTCCGTTCAAACACCCGCAGACCCGGTGGAGGCAGCATGCCTGATCAACGACGACCTCAAAGGATGGTATCGTTTCGATCCGCTTTTTTACCGGCATCCCACCGATCTCGGGCTCGACGAAATGCTGGAATACGGAAGGGGGCGTTGTGAAGACATGACAAATCTTGCCATTTATGCCATGCGGGCACAGGGCATTGCAGTGATGAGCGACTACACACCGGCCTGGCCCAACACAGGAAACAATCATGCGTGGAATGCCCTCCTTGACCAAAACAAACAGGTGGTTATCTTTATGGGCGACGGAGATAATCCGGGTGAATACAAACTCAACAACAAAAAAGCCAAGGTTTACCGTAAGACTTTTGCCCGGCAGGATAGCTGTCTTGCCATGCTGAAACCTTCATACGAAAAGGTGCCGCGCTGGCTGTCAGGAAAAAATTACACGGATGTCACAAAAAATTATATCCCCGTGTTTCAGGTTGGTGTGCCGTTGCTTTTCGCTCCGCCCGACAGTGTTCATTATGCTTATCTGTGCGTTTTCAATTCGGGCGAATGGAAAGCCATACACTGGGGAAAAATCAACGACAAAAAGACGGTATTTACGGATATGGGCGGCGATATTGTTTACCTGCCGGCGTATTATAAAAACGGCAAGCTGATTCCGGCAGCCCATCCTTTCATCTTAACGGATTCGGGAAGCCGCATCACACTGTGTGCCGATACGCTTCATTACCATCCCATCAAGCTGTATTCCACAACACGTCGCGCCATTGTAAAAGCCACCGATGAAATCAGGGAAGCTGCTTTCGAAAACGGAGCACTCTATGAGTTGTTTTACTGGGATAACGAATGGAAAAGCATTGGCAAGGCAACTGCCGCAACGACAAAGCCCTTGTGTTTTGACGCTCCGGAAAATGCACTCTTATGGCTTGTTAAAACCGGTTCAAACAAAGAGGAACGCATCTTTACGGTGAATGAAAACGGCGGGCAAAAATGGTGGTGATTCTGATACATCCAAACGGGATAAGCTGAAAAATCAATAAATTTTTTCAGGGCGAAAAATCCATACATTTCTTATCCTTTTATTTTTCCTACTTTTACCTCGATTTTGACAAATAACATGAACGATAAACAACGAACATCAAAAATCATCAGGGCATCATGGATTGCAGTGGGAGGCAATGCGGGACTGGCGGTATTGAAAATTGCCGTCGGTCTCATCGCGGGTTCACTGGCAGTAGTGGGCGACGGTCTTGATTCGGCCGGCGACATCGTCACCTCGCTGATCACACTCTTTACGGCACGGATCATCTCCAAACCACCCGACATGAAATTCCCGTACGGTTATCGTAAAGCCGACACTATTGCCGCCAAGGCCTTGTCGTTCGTCATCTTCTTTGCCGGAGCCCAACTGGCCATCTCCACCGTTAAAAAACTTGTTGAGGGCGGCAGCACAGTGATCCCGGAAACCATCGCCGTTTATGTTATTATACTCTCGGTTTTTGCCAAAGCGGCACTTTCGTATTATCTACTGCAAACAGGCCGTAAAATAGAAAGCCCGATGCTGATTGCTAACGGCAAGAACATGCGCAACGATGTGGTCATCTCGCTTTCGGTACTTCTTGGCCTGATACTTACCATCGGTTTGAAAATGCCGGTCATTGATTCCGTATTTGCCCTGCTGATCAGCCTATGGATCATGAAAAGCGGATACGACATTTTTATGGAAACCAACGTGGAACTGATGGACGGAGTGAGCGACCAACAAATCTACACTAAAATATTCAATGCGGTCGAACAGGTTCGCGGTGCAAACAACCCGCACCGGGTCAGGGTGAGAAAACTGGCCAACATGTACGTAATCGGTCTCGATATTGAAGTGGATCCCGTTCTGAATGTTGGCGATGCGCATCAGATCGCCCGTAATCTCGAACAGGAACTGAAAAAGAATATTCACAATGTGTATGACGTTGTTGTACATATTGAACCGATCGGGAATGTTGAAAAGGATGAAATTTTCGGCATTTCCGCCAAAGACATGAACACATAACCATTAATAATCAAACGAAAATGAAAATGAAACTACGGTTATTCTTATTTCTGCTCATGGCGACGGTTATTCCCGTCCTTGCACCTGCCCAGGAAAAATACTTTACCCTTGACGACTATATGAATTGGGATCTTTATCCCGAATCGGTATCGAACCTCAGGTGGGTGCCCGGCACCGATCAGTATTCATTTGTTGAAAACAATGCCTTGATCACCAAAGCCGCCGGCAATCCGGATCATGCGGATACTTTGCTGCACCTTTCCGGGCTGAATGCTGCCGGAAAAACGGCCGGGCTGGATGAATTGAAACGTTTTCCGGGAATAACATGGAAAGATGCCAGTGAGTTTTATTTTACACACGACCACAAAATCTTTATTTACAACCTTTCGGATTCCACATTGAATAAAACCAATGAATACCCCGAAACGGCCGAAAACCTTGAAGTGGAGCCCTCGTCGCTTTCGGTGGCTTACACTGTTGACAACAATCTGTTTGTATCCATTGACGGAGAAGTGATGCAGGTTACCGACCGGGACGACCCCGATATTCTTTCCGGTCATATTCCTTCACGGAATGAATTCGGCATCGAGAACGGTTCGTTCTGGTCGCCCGACGGGAAGTTGCTGGCCTATTATGTTATTGATCAGAGCGAGGTGGGCGATTATCCGCTGGTGGATATTTTTCACCGGGAAGCCAAAGCCGATCCCATCAAATATCCCATGGCGGGTATGAAAAGCCAGAAAGTGAGCATGGAAATCTTTAATCCCGCATTGAATGAAAACACACACCTCCGCATCACAGGGCCCGAAAACCAATACCTTACATCAGTATGCTGGGGCCCGGAAAGCCGGTATATTTATGTCGCCTTGCTCAACCGCGCCCAGAACCACCTTCTGATGAACAAATACGATGCGCTGACGGGAAAACTTGTTAAAACCCTTTTCGAAGAAAGCAACGATAAGTACGTCGAGCCGCAGCACAGCCCCGTATTCCTGAAAAATCAACCCGACAGATTTATTTGGCAAAGCCGCCGTGACGGATGGAACCATCTTTACCTTTATGATACAAATGGTGAACTGATCAGTCAACTCACACAGGGAGAATGGGAAGTGACGGATTTTCCGGGTTTCGACCCGGATGAGAAATATGTTTATTACCTTTCCACCCAGGCCAGTCCCATTGAACGTCAGCTTTATCAAACTTCAATTAAAAACGGAAAAACCAAACGGCTTACACAAACGGCAGGTACGCACCGGATAAAAGGGGCCGGAAACATGGAGTATTTTATGGATATATTCAGCAGCACCGGGATGGCCCGTGCTTACTATCTGATGAATAACAAAGGTGAAGTTCTCGACACGCTTCTTACGGATGTTGATCCGTGGAAAGATTACAAAGTGGGCGAGATGGAAATATTTACGATCAAGGCCGACGACAGTACAACGGATTTGTATTGCCGGCTGATCAAACCTGCGGATTTCAACCCGGCGGAAAAATATCCGGCTATTGTCTATGTTTATGGCGGGCCGCATGCACAACTCATCAACAATACGTGGACGGGTGGTGCCGGGTTCTGGCTGAATTACATGGCCCAGCAGGGATATGTTATTTTTACGCTCGACAACAGGGGTTCGGCCAACAGGGGATTTGCCTTCGAAAGCATCATCCACCGCCAGTGCGGCGAAAAAGAAATGGCCGACCAGATGGCCGGTGTGAAGTACCTGAAATCGCTCGGCTATGTGGACACAACACGTATCGGCGTGGACGGCTGGAGCTACGGCGGTTTTATGACTACATCGCTTTTTTTGCGTCATCCGGATGTATTCAAAGTGGCCTGTGCCGGCGGGCCGGTCATTGACTGGAAATGGTACGAGGTGATGTATGGCGAACGGTACATGGACACTCCCATGGAAAATCCCGATGGGTACAAAAAGGCTTCCGTCCTGAATTACGTTGATCAGCTTCAGGGGAAGCTGTTGATTATCCACGGCACCAACGATCCGGTAGTGATGTGGCAAAACAGCCTGACCTTCCTCGACAAATGTATCAAAAAAGGGAAACAGGTGGATTATTTTGTGTATCCGGGGGCAGGACACAATATGCGCGGCAAAGCAAGGGTTCACCTCTTCGAAAAAATCACCGGATATTTTAATGATTATCTAAAATAAGATGAAAAAAAACGAAGAAAGACCGAAACTGACCATCGTCAAAGAACCGGTGGATTGGCTTTTTGAGCTCATCGGGCTGGCAGCCGTAGTTTTTTTAATCGCTTTTCCCATTGCCCATTTCGCAGCGCTGCCCGATACCATCCCGGTTCATTACGGAATAGACGGCAAGCCCGACGCTTTCGGTAACAGTAACATGATTTGGCTGCTCTCCGTTGTGGGCATCGTCATTTATATTTCGCTTGTCGTTTTGAGCCGTTATCCTCATATTTTCAATTACCCCAAACCCATCACGGCCGAAAATGCATACGTACAATACAAAATGGCTTGCAGACTCATCAGAATACTGAACGCATTTTCCACCTCATTTTTTGCTTATCTCTCTTATGCGATCGTCCATTCCGCATCGGGAAAGCAAAACGGACTGGGAACATGGTTTGTTCTCGTTTTCGTCGTATTGATCTCCGCCATATTGGGCATATACATTTATAAGGCCATGAAACATTAAAGCTCCCTTTTATCATTTCACATTCTAAAACAAGAAATACAACAGATGAAAAAAACACTTCTTTTATTTTTACTTTTCCCTTTGGTGCTTCAGTCACAGGATTTTCAACTCAAAGGAACCGTTCGGGGGCTTCAGGCCGGAAAGATCGGCATTTCGGGTTTTTACGGCACCGAACAGAAAGCTTTCGATTCTATCCCTGTCAACGATGTCGGCTATTTCGAATATTCTTTTGCTCCGGATGTTCAAACCGGCATGTACCGTTTGCGGCTCAACAAAAATATTTTCATTGATGTGATCTTTAACCGGGAAAACATTGTCTTTACCACCAACATCAATCATATCATTGACAGTCTGGTATTTTTGCAGTCGGACGAAAACAAGCTTTATTATGAATACATGAACCGGCGCAATATTACAGATTACAAAACCCATTTGCTGTCGCAATTCATTTCGGATTATCCCTCCGACGATCCGTTTTACAAAATCGCCTGTCAAAAGTATGATACGCTTCGTACCGAATTTATTGATTTCGTCAACGGGCTGACGGAGCAAAACAAAACAACCTTTACGGCGGGTTACATCAACATGGATTTCTCGCCCATTCCGCCATCGTCGGTTATCGGCATGCAACGAATTGATTACGTCAGGGCACATTTTTTCGACAGGATGGATTTCAGCGACACCGCCATGTTGTACAGCGATGTGATTTCGGGAAAAATACTTCAATACCTTTCACTGTATCAAAACAACAGGTTAAGCAAAGACATGCTGCAACTGGAGTTCATCAAAGCGGTAAAAGTGATCATGGAAGAGACGAAAGTGAATCAGGAGATTTACGAATTTGCCATGGATTTTCTGATCAATGGGTTTGAAAGCTACGGATTTGAAAGGGTTATCACCTACATTGCCGATAACATTGATCTGGAGACCACCTGCGAAAACAGCGAACGAAAAGCCACTCTGGAGAAAAAGGTGGAAAGCCTGAAGAAATTTGCCGTGGGCAAAAAAGCACCGGATTTCACCGCTACCGACCTCGACGGTAATGAGGTGACGTTGTCGGAAGTGCCTTCGGAATATATGCTTCTGGTATTCTGGGCTACCTGGTGTCCCCATTGCACCAACATTGTTCCGCAACTGGCCGGTTTGTATCAATCCGTAAACAAGGACACATTACAGGTTTTGGCCGTTTCGCTGGACGATACCAAAGAAGATCTCGAAGGGTTCGTCAAAAATAACAACCTGAACTGGATCAACGTTTGCGATTTTAAGAAATGGAAAGGAGATGTGGTGGAGGCTTATGATGTATTTGCCACACCAACGATATTTTTACTTTATAAGGATCGTACCATTCTGGCCAAACCGGCCACCTTCAACGACATTAAAAATGTATTGACCGAACGACATATTTTGCATTAATAATCTATCTTTGCCCTCGTTTTACAAACACTTTAAAAATCACATCTTATGAAAAAAACCAATCTGATTATGCTGGCCGCAGGATTGCTGACAAGTATCCTGTTCGGCATGTTACCAAACCAAAAAGCAATGGCACAAAACCAAATCCCCCTAGAGGATTTTTTCAGAAATCCCGAAAAAACATCTTATCAAATCTCGCCCGACGGGAAATATTTTTCCTATACGGCGCCTTACGAAAACCGGATGAACATTTTTGTTCAGAAAGTAGGGAAAGAAAAAGCCACACGGCTTACGAGCGAAACCGATCGCGACATTGCCGGATATTTCTGGGCCAATCCCAACCGGATTCTCTATCTGAAGGACAACGGGGGAGATGAGAATTTTGCCCTTTACGGAGTGGACAAGAACGGCAAAAACCAAAAATGCCTCACCTGTTTCGATGGTGTGAGAACACAAATCATTGATGAGCTGGATGAGATTGACGATGAGGTGATCATCGGCCTGAACAAGCGCAATCCGCAGGTTTTCGACCCTTACCGGCTGAACATCAAAACCGGGGAGATGACCATGCTGGCCGAAAACCCGGGCAACATCCAGGGCTGGATGACCGATCACAACGGTAAATTGCGTATCGCCATTGCCATTGTTGACGGCGTCAACACACAAATTCTTTATCGCGAAAACGAAGACGAAGAATTTAAACCGGTGCTGACTACCAATTTTAAAGAAACCGTGTCGCCGGCATTTTTCGATTTTGAAAACAAAAATGTTTATGCCATCTCCAATCTGGGGCGCGACAAAACCGCAGTGGTGATTTTCGATATTGCCAACGGCAAGGAGCTTGAAGTGCTGTATGCCAATGACGATTATGATGTGTCTTCGGTCTTTTATTCCAAAAAACGGAAAGTCATCACCTCGGCATCCTATACTTCGTGGAAACGGGAAAGACATTTCTTCGACAACGAAACCAAGCTGCTTTTCGACCGCCTGAACCGCGACCTCGGAAACTATGAACTGGGGATCACTTCCATGAGCAAAGCGGAAGACATGTACATTGTCCGTACATACAGCGACCGTTCTTTGGGCGCCTACTACGTTTACGATCAAAACAATGATAAACTGGAGAAGATACACGATGTGAGCCCGTGGCTTGACGAAAACAAAATGGCTTCGGTCTATCCCATCGAATTTACCGCCCGCGACGGACTGGTCATCCCGGGATACCTTACTCTTCCCAAAGGGCTGACTATGGAAACGGCCAAAAATCTTCCCGTTGTGGTCAACCCGCACGGCGGCCCGTGGGCAAGAGACAACTGGGGTTTCAATCCCGAAGTACAATTCCTTGCCAACAGGGGATATGCCGTTTTGCAGATGAATTTCCGCGGCTCCACGGGTTACGGCCGTGAATTTATGGAAAAATCCTTCAAACAGTGGGGGCTGAACATGCAAAACGACATTACCGACGGCGTGAACTGGCTCATCGTGAAAGGCATTGCCGACAAAAACAGAATCGCCATCTACGGCGGCAGTTACGGCGGATATGCCACCCTGCAGGGCGTGGTGGTCACGCCTACGCTTTATGCCGCAGCAGTTGATTATGTGGGCGTTTCCAATCTTTTCACCTTTATGAAAACCATCCCTCCCTACTGGAAACCCATGCTGGACATGATGTACGAAATGGTGGGAAATCCGGTGACCGACAGCGTACAATTCAGAGCCACTTCGCCCGCTTTGAATGCCGACAAGATCATCACTCCGTTGTTTGTGGCACAGGGGCGCAACGACCCGAGGGTCAACATCAACGAATCGGACCAGATCGTCAATGCTTTGAAAAAACGCGGTATCGAGGTGGAATACATGATAAAAGACAACGAAGGACATGGCTTCCATAACGAAGAAAACCGCTTCGACTTTTACCGGGCCATGGAGCAATTTCTCGGAGATCATCTGAAAAAATAATCCCGGCCGTGCAACGGATCATTACCATCATCACCGACAGGCACAACGGTTTGTACGACATCACACAAAAGGTGGAGGCTGTTGTTGCCGCCAGCGGGGTCAAAACCGGAATGGTCAATGTTTATGCGCGTGGCGCCACCGCCGCAATCATGATTCAGGAAAACTGGGACAACTCTGTACAGACGGATGTGGTCAACCTGCTTGCCAAACTGATTCCCGCCGGCGTTTGGCTGCACGACGCCCAGGACGGCAACGGCGATGCTCACCTGAAAGCCGGGCTGGTGGGGGCAAGCGAAACCATCCCCGTCATCGACGGGAAGTTGGGACTCTCCACATGGCAGAATATTTTTTTCTGCGAGTTTGACGGACCGCGGCAAAGCAGACAGATTGCTGTTACGGTAAGCGGTGAGTGCAAATAGTTGAGCTATGAGCAGTACGGAATTTTATTGCGATTCCCTTTTAAATTGCTATGCTTTTTATTTTCACTCATTACTTTCATTTTTAATCTCTTCATTATTATTAATCAGCTCCAATGCTTTGTGTAATTTATCAATAAACCATTCTTTGCTTGGCAATTCGGTTAAATACTGCGCCACTTTTATTTTGTCTTCGTCTAATAACAGTAATTCAATGTGTTCGGTATTTCCCTCGCTGCAAAGCAGTAAGCCAATGGGTTTTCCCTCACTCTCCTGCATTTCGTATTTTTCGAGCCAGCGCAAATAAAGTTCAATTTGTGCCTTGTATTCGGGTTTAAATTTCCCCAATTTTAAATCAATAGCCACCAACCGGTTTAATTTCCTATGATAAAAGAGCAAGTCGAGATAATAATCTATGCTGTCAACTGAAATTCTTTTTTGCCGTTCCAAAAAAGCAAATCCGTTGCCGAGTTCCATAATAAATTGTTCTAAATA
>JAOZMX010000050.1:1881-20048 GCA_029934065.1 Bacteroidales bacterium | reverse complement strand
GATTGACAAATACCGTGAAATAGTGGATCCGGCACATTACAGCAAATATTATTGAGTGGGGAGAAGAAGTTAAAGGCAAAAGAATGTATTACTATTAACTCTTATTCAAACCGGGCAAATTTCTTTTGTTTTCAGAAATCGTTTGGGGAGGGCTCGTTTCGACTTCGCTCAACGAGCAGACTCTCCCATTACCTGAAGACCGCTGCCTTGGCTTCGCTGCCTGAGCGAAGTCGAAGGCAGCGGAGTCGAAGGCAGCGGAGCCAAGGCAGCACTAGTGAAGGCCGCTTCCAAACTTATTCACCTTTATCCTTCTTAAAATTTTTGTAATGCGTGTCGTTCATACATTCTGCCAGCTTGTGCAATTCCTCGGGCATTCCGTTTATCAATGCCTCCTTTTTCTTTCTGCTCCAACCCTGCACCTGTTTTTCGCGGTAAAATGCCTTGTCTATCCTTTCAAACTCTTCAAAATAGACCAGTTTTACCGGTAATCTTTTTTTGGTGTGATTCGCTCCCTCTCCGGCCTGATGCTGCGCCAATCTGCGTTCCAGATCAATCGTACTGCCGGTGTAATAACTGCCGTCACTGCATTCAAGGATGTACATATAACCTTTCATATCTGTTTCAATAAGTTAAGATTGCAGTTAATGTATATCTGATTTTTTAAAATTAAACGCCCTCTTATTAAGGAAAACCCTATCCGGAGAACAGGCTATTTCACCACAATCTTTTTATTCCAAACGGATGCATTATCCGTGAATCTGATAAAATAAATCCCTTTGGGCAGTGTGCTGAGATCAATCCGGCAGGTTCCCGAAAACCGGCCGGTAAAAACCGGTTCGCCTTTGGTGTTTATCACTGTGTAATCAATCTCACCCTTGTTATCATTGGCAGCCACCGTAAAAATTCCCGACGAAGGATTGGGATAAATATAAAACTCGCAGGGAACCGGCACTCCCACCCCCGATGCATTGATGGTCAAACCCGTAATAACGGAGAGGCCGTTTGCAGCAAAGCGGCCGTCGGCATCGGGTGCATTTTCGTCATATACCGCTTCCAGCCGCCAAGCCTCTCCCGAACCCGGATCGAAAGCTTTATATTGCAACAATTCGTTTTGCGCAAAACCGTCCTTTCCTGACGATGTCGGATCATCTGCAAACATTTTCATCCCCACATTTCCCGTTTCGGGAACAATGGCAATCCCGTTACACTTCCCATCGGCTGAAAACGCCCCGATAATGCTTCCGGGATTGAGTTTCGATAATGCCTCTTCCGAAAAAACAGCCACATGCGCCACACCCGTATAGTTCACAGGATTCCAGGGGGTCTGTGTTTTTATCCTTACGGGAGCATACGGTATCCGTAAAAAATCGGAGCAGTCGGGAAACACAAAAGTCCCGTCGCCCTCCATCTTGACATAATATGCCGCTCCCGGGATCATGTCACCGAGAGTGTTGATACCGTATTCAGGATAGTAGATGCCATCACCGGCAATGTCCCATGCAATGACAAACCCGTCCACCGCACCGAGCAACGTAACATCCGTTGCACATGTACTGATCACCGGCAGCAGATTCCATCCGTCGGAGAGCAAGATATGATTATCAGCCATATATCCCGTAACGGGTAATGCTGCCGGTTCGTTCATTTTACTAATATATCCGTGACTGTTCGTAAAGTCACCCATGGTGTTGATACCGTACGCCGGATAATATAAGCGGTCGAAAAATTGTGTGAGGATCATTTTATCGGCAACGGGAGCCAACAACTCATCCATTGTTGTCGGATCTTCGGGATGCCCATACGATGACCATCCGCCCCATCCCTGCCGAAGGGTGATATTTTGCGTAAGCAATGCATCAATAGTCAATTCGACCGGTAGAGTGACCAACGGATTCAGCGGATCGTTTGAACCGATCAGGATGTTAGCGCGGTATGTCCCTTCATTCAGGCTGTTGGCAGAGAAATCTGCGTTTATTTCCAGGGCACTCTCCCCGCCGGGAGCCAACGAACCCGATGCCGGGTCAACGGTAAGCCAGGGATCTGAAATTTCACCCGTAAAGCAAAAACCAAGCGGGTTATCGAGGGCGCTGAATTCAGAGCCGTCCCATTGCAAACATGCTCCCACCGTACCATCTTTTTCATTCAGAAACAAACTCCAGCAATAAAGCGGGTCCTGCAAAGCCTGAACGGAAAACCAACCTTCGGTCAGCGTTACCGTTGAAGGAAAGGAAGCCGTATATTCATAAACAGGAAAAATCCCGTTATACATCTCCCCCGTATTGTTGCGTGACAACTCAAGGGTAAACTCCTCCAACATCGCACCCGGCAATCCGTTATCATCTTCATAAAAACATACGTTAAATGTTTTCGGATCAGCACCGGTGCAATTGTACCAACTTCCGTAACTAAAATATGCATTCACGCTCCAGAACCTCAAACCCGTGATATTCATCACAAAGGGCTGTGCAAAGCTCTGGAAGAGCACAAAACCTTTTTCTTCATCTGCAAGATAAGTCGACGAAGCATCAACGGGAGGCTGGCTGATGATGGCCTGCGGAGGGCATTCCAGATCAAAATCCTTAGTCCCTTCCGTGCCACCTTTCATTTTTGCAGCGGGGCCAAAATCTTTCGGCGGGATATAAGCGGTTTTATCACCGGGAGGATTAAAATCAATTTCCACATCGAAATTCAGCGTACCGGAACCGGCGTTGGTGACAGTTATTATTTGCGAAGACAATTCTCCCTGATTCAACGACTCTGTCAAAGCACCCGGTGTTACCGAAATCGCCGGAGGGATGGGAACCGTGGCACACAATGTATCGGACGGCCCCAGGACGATCGCCGGTGAGAGGTGTCCGGATATGGAATAGCAATAGGTCTCTCCCTGCGTCACGGCACTGTCGACATAAGTATTTCCCTGATAAAGAATGGCGATGGCGCTATCGGAACCGTTTCTGAAAACTTCGGTGTAAGGAAGGAACACATCTTCGCAATCCACGGTAATCCAATAGTTGTTCAGTCCCACCGCACCGGATTTGCCACATTCGAATCCCGAATAAACCGAAAGAGAAGCAAACAAATAATAGGTTCCCGGGATCAGATCCACGGCAAAAGAGGCCTCCTCACAGGGATCAGCCATTACGTACGGATTCAACTTGCCGGTAAGATTATCGCACCCCGGCACACCCGGCTCATATTGTTCTATCAATCCGAATATTAACGGAAACTGAGCCTGACCGGTAAGCGTAATCTTCGTCGGCTCGTCCAGCACCAGGATATACCAGTCCGTATCGCGAACTTTATTAAAATTGTTGTCCCGGTATGTTGATGCCGTAGCACAAACGGTCTGTCCGCATTCGATGGGTTCAAATACTACGGTATCTCCGGAGCAACCGCAGTTAAAGGTGTCGTTGTACTGAAATCCCGGACACGGTTCGGGCGACATAACCGCATCCGGCGGGCATTCCACATTGCAATAATCGGCATATTCAACGGTAAATTCAAACGGCCGGGACGAAAATTGCAAATTCCACAAAAACTTATAGGCATGTCCCGCCTCTCCGACAAAGGTAACGGCAGAGGCCTCGGAGTTATACGGGCATGCACCGGAAAGATTATTATTATGGTCTATCAAAGCGCCGTTGCAACTGTCGTAAACAAGAAGTTCGGTATTGATCTTCTGGTTTTCGAGGCACGAAGAGATGGTAATCAATCTGTCTTCCTCCGGAGTAAACTCATACCAGTAGGGAGCTCCGGGGCAAAAATTCATTCCTTCAACGGCCTGTACGGCACTTTGGCATATCTGGCCGGGATCGGGAGTACCCTCCTCTATTGAAAATGTAAACTCTTCGATACAGTCGGCACCGGGTTTGTTATCTATCATTATATAATATGTCCCCGCATCAAGTTCTTCCTGAAAATCCAAATTACCCGTCAATCCTACGGACATATACCAAAAATCACATAAATCATCCACCGGGCACTTCTGTGTTACCAGCAATGCCGTATGGCGGGTCATGGTAGTCAGTGTAAATTTAAGGAACATCTTTTGCGTTAAAACAAGCTCGTAAACGATATCCTCCCCTTCATCCCAGTCGTCAAGACAGGTTTCATTGTAATTGTTGCCTCTGCCGCAAGTTGTGTTGACATCTTCGTAGGGTATGGAAGGGATCACAAGGGGATTTTCACAGGTATTGCCGGCGTCTTTTCCTGACTGCTCGCCAAATATTTTAATTTCCGGTATCTGCTGTTTGATTGGCTCAGCCGCCGTATTTTTCGCGGTCATCACACCCGGCAAGTCCCCGCGTTTTTCCGGAGCCCATACCATTTGGGGATTCAACAACGGATTGTACTCCCATGTCAGGGTAACCTTTTCGTAAGATGCATCCACGGCGGTCAATTCGGGAGAAGCAAACTCCAGCTCAAAATCACGAACCGACGATTCCCCGACCGTAACGTCGATATCCGTTGCCGATTGCGAAACATAACCCGTTTTCGAAACAGTTACTTCATAAATACCCGAAGGCGCAGTGATAAAATATTTACCGTCGGGGCCGGTGGTGCAGGTGTAAAAGTTGTCGGCGGAGGTTGCCGTTACCGTTGCGCCCTTCACAACCGACTTGGTAAAAGCGTCGGTGACGGTGCCCGTGATCACACCGCCAACAAGAAGTTGTACGGGCACTACAACTTCGGGATTTACGGGATCGTCGGAAAAAATCGTGATCCCGGCACTGTACTCTCCCATTTCAAGATCGGAGGAATTGAAATCAGCATATATATTCACAGTTCCTTGCCCGGGAGGAACGACACCTGAAACAGGATTTATATTCAGCCACGGATTGATTTCGGTATATTTTATATCATCAATAAAATATGTCGGTAATCCACCATACTCCCACGCCATAAAATCGGCTGCCGCCAAGCTGTTAAGACCCTGGTCCCCCGAGAGGGTCTTACTCCATGTATAATCTCTTTCTTTCCGTTTATTTATATAAACACTACACCGGTCATCATTCAAATTTACAAATACGCTGACATCGATCCATCGGTCATTTTCAAAATGAAACGTTGATTGGTATCCGTCAGCCTTTATCACTCCCACATTTCCCAAATAAAAATAGATTACCAGCCCATATTCCGAGTCATCACCATCAAAACTATGTAACAAGGAAAAAAAACCGAGAAATCCCTGGGGAACATTAATTTTAAAATCGTATTGGTAAATTCCCGAAGTCTTATCACCGAGCAACATCACACAGTCGTTGTATCCGTCGATTTTCAAAGCATTGTCTCCGCTGTAAGCCACATAGTCCGAGACAGAAGGATCGGAAGAGCTTCCGGGATTATTGTCCCAGGTTGTCCAGTAGGCAATACCCATATTCAGGGCTTGCTCAACAAGTTTTTCGCCCGGGATATACGCTTCCATATCATCAGTGATGATCAAACCTTTTTTGTTTTCGGCCATGTAAGAACACTCCGCCTCCCATGTTAACGGTAGTTGCCCCGAATTTGTAATGGTCAATGTTTGTGATGCCGATGCATCGAAACCGAGCACCTGACTCATTTCGGAGGGGGCAGTATGAATCTCGGGAGGATAAGGAACCGTTGCACAAAGTTCATTGGACGGCCCGATGGATATTTCGGGTGTTGCAATCTGCATGATTTCATAACAATAGGTTTCACCGTTTACAACCGTTGTATCAACAAAAGAAGTGTCGTAGCTAACAGCCAGCAGCTCTCTGGTTGTTCCGGTTCTGTATATTTCATAATGATTCATAAATTCTTCTTCCACCGTAAGGTTAAATTCCGGGATACAACTTGCCGGAGGGCGTGTATCGATCATTAAGAAATAACTTCCCGGCGGTAATATCGAGGTGACGGAACAGCCTCCGCTACCTGGGTTTGTGGCCATTGCAATACATTCCTCACCTCCGGGACATTCATCGGTAAGCAACATCCCCGTACCGAGGGTGGTAGTTTCCAGGGTAATTTTAACATTTTTAATTTCGCTGATATCAAGTCTGAAAATGACATCCTCTCCCTCATCATAAAACCCGAGACAAGTCGTATCGTAGTTATTGACACGACCGCAAGTGGAATCGGTTGTAAAAAACGGTAAAGAATCTATGACAATGGGATTTGCACAATTATTCCCGGAAGCTCTCCCATCCCTGTCTTTTCCATGAATGATAAATTTTCCTTTTTCAGAAAAAGAGAATCCGCGACGGTTTTTACTTTGTTCGGGAACAAACAACGGATTTCCGTTCCATGTTAATGTTACGGAATAAGCGGTAGGGTCGGCAGAGACAAGTACCGGAGAAGAAAAATCCAGGTTGAAATCCACCGTAACGGTTTCGCCGGCCTCAACCGAAACACCCCCGATAGTATCAGTAATGTATCCTTCTTTTTGAGCCGTAACGTCGTATGTACCGGCTTCGACAGCCAGTGAATAGGTTCCGTCGGAGGTGGTTTGTGTAGAATATTCACCGGCAGCCACCGTAACATCAACCACGGGTTTTTTTGTTAACGGGTCGGTAACCACTCCGTTGATCCATCCCGTTTGAGATGCGGGGATATTGTATATTTCCAGTGTGTAAGTTCCTGTTTGTACGGCATCATAGCCATAAACGGTAACATAATAGGTTCCGGGGAGAAGCGTATCGGGAAGTGTTACCCCGCTCGATTGCTCCGTTCCGTCGTCAATCAGCGATTGCATTCCGCACTGATCATCGTTGTATGCAAAAACACCCTGAGGCATACCCGAAGGGGGCCAGCCGGCAAAATCATCACAATCGGCCCAAACGACCAGTTTGGTATCGAAATCCGATTCACAGGCCGATATCACAACACCGGTTTCGGGTTGGGTGACGGTGAAAGAATACCACCAATGTTCTCCGGGTAACAACGTACCTTCCACAGCGGGAGCGTTCAACGGCAGATCAATGGCCTTGTTGCATGCGCCTCCCGGGGGAATTTGTTGCAGTGCGGTATCCAGCAAAACGGGATTACCTAATGAAATCACAACATTCTCAACCACCACCGTATAATAATCAGGATGAGTGAATATAACATCGTAAGTTCCGGAAGGCAGGGCAAGGTAATATTGCCCTGCATTGCTCCCTCCGGATGTTGTTGTGGAATGAGTTCCTGCGGTAACTTCTACATCCTCAATCCCGATGCCGGTCCCACTATCGGTAACTGTTCCGTGCAATGTCCCCAGCACAGCATCTCCGCCGGCAACTCCACCATGAAACGATTGATTGACTTGTGTCCATGCCGTGGAAAGTAAAAAAAATACCAGAAAAAAACTTGTTACTTTTTTCATCATTTACAAATTATTTTGTTTTCCGATCACTTGTTTGTATCACCTGACTCAATTTTGTAACTCAAAATTAAAAAAAATTACCGGATATAGGCATATATAAACCGGTTTTATTTTGCATTTAAAAAATCACTCTCTGGTATAGGGTAAAGTATAAGCTTTATCCCGTGTGATCATTTTTGGGAGATAAACAAACAAACGAAGTTTGCGAAGCAGACAACACCAGCCAACTCCGGGACAAAAAAAAACCGCCCGGTAACCGGACGGTTTTAAACAAAACAAGTTGTGCTATGAAAACAACTATTTTTTGATCAGTTTCAGGTTTTTAACCCCTTCGCCTGTTACAACCCTGATAATATAAACACCGGGTTCAAGTTGTGAAACATCCATTTGATAACTCGAATTATCAATCCGGTCAACACGTGTCAGCAGATTGCCCGTGATGTCGTAAAGTCCGATTTGCCGCATCTCTTCAGGTGAATAAACAGTCACTTGTGCCCCTACAACAGGATTGGGATAAATCATCAGGCCCTCGACATTGTCCTGCTGCAGGACAGGCGGTGGTGTTGACAAACGTCTTACCATCACGGTAGTATTATCACCGGCCAGCGATTCGGTGGTAGCGGAAATTTTGATCATATCCACATAAACAAAATCGTAATTCCCGCTTGCATCACACATAAATCGGATTTTCATATTCGTTGGGAATGTGTAATCCGACTCGTAAATATTCACTTCGGCATGGTACTGGATATTATTTTCAAAATCGGTGGTTTTGGCATAGCTTGCCACCGTATGCCATGCGGAACCGTCGTAATACTGTACCCAGAAATCTTCGTTGGGATTGTCCATACTTCTTGGGATAAAATCAAATTCAACTTTCAATTGGACATATCCCGGATTGTGAACATCCACTCCATTGGTCAGGTAAAATGAAGATGCAACCCCGGAATTATCCCGGATCTCGGCAGCATTATTTCCCTGGGGAGCATAAGTTCCGGCAGTGTACAATTTGCAATCACCGCCACCATCTGTCCAGATACTCCATCCATCTTCAAAATCGGTATAGCTCAACTCCACAAATGACAGTGTCTGAGCTTCGGTAGTAAACGACCACACATCACATCCGGAAGCATCTCCACCGGCATTGTAAGGAACGACCTTCCAGTAGTAAGTGACGTTGTTGTCGAGATCGGAAACCGGATCGTAATTCGTTACATCGCCGAGATCCTCTCCGTCAACGATGTTCGTCGGTGGATTGTCCGTCCCGAAATAAAGTTTGTATCCCGTCGTGTTGTAATTGCTTTCCCATTCAAGATTTGTGTAGATGCCAATATTATCAGCCCCATCCACGGGCGATTCGGCCGTAGTGCAATCAGGAGGAGCGTAAGTGGTTGATGCCGAAATTCTAATGTTATCAATATAAACATCATCCGCATTGCCGCTGGCATCACACATAAACCTGATCTTCATATTCGGAGGGAAAGTATAATCCGACTCCAGAATGCTGACGGTAGTATTATAAAAAACACCATTTACAAAATCAATTGACTCGGCGTAGCTTCTGACGGTATGCCATGCTGACCCGTCGTAATACTGCACCCAGAAATCCTCATTGGAATTGTCCATACTAATTGCTTTGAAATCGAAATTGACATCAATCTGAACATACCCTGCCGTGTGAACATCAACGCCATTGGTCAGATAAAACGAAGATGAAACACCTGAATTATCCTGAATGTCCGCAGCATTATCTCCTCCGGCAGCATACGTTCCTCCGGTATATAAGAAACAATCGCCGCCGCCATCGGTCCAGACACCCCATCCGTCTTCAAAATCGGTGAAGCTTAACAGCACATTAACCGGAATACCTTCCTTGGTGGTAAATGACCATGTGGCACAACCGGTTGCATTTCCGGCATCGTTGTACGCTACAATTTTCCAATAATATGTTGTTTCAAAGTTCAGGTCACCCCTCGGAGTATAAGTTGTGACATTACCAAGGTCGGAGCCATTTTCGATATTCGTAGGCGGATTGTCCGTCCCGAAATAAATTTTATATCCAGTGGCATCCGCAGCGGCACTCCATTCCAGTTCCGTATTGACCAATACATCCGTGGCACCGTCAGCCGGAGCAACATTGCCGGCACAACCGGGCAATACAAGCACGGTGATGTAATCGGTCTTGGTTTCGGTATCAGACCCTCCGCTATTGGATGCTGTCAGGCTTACGGTGTAAGTTCCCGCCGTGTTGTAAGTTACCGACGGATTTTGAGCCGTGGAGGTTGATGGCGTTCCGCCGTTAAAGGTCCAGCTCCAGCCGTCGGGATTGTTGGTGGACAGATCGGTGAACGACACACTTTCGCCTTCGATGACCGATGTGGCACTGGCACTGAAATCAGCCACCGGGGCGGCAATGACCGTTGTGAACGACCATACGGCGCAGCCCGTGGCATCGCCGGCGGTGTTGTAAGCCACCACCTTCCAGTAATACGTTGTGCTGTAATTGAGGTCACCTGACGGATCGTAACTGGTAACATTGCCAAGGTCGGTGCCGTTTTCAATGTTGGTCGGCGGATTGTCCGTCCCGAAATAAAGTTTATATCCTGTAGCATCGGTGCCGGCGTTCCATTCCAGATTGGTCGTTACGGCAACATCCGTTGCGTCATCGGCAGGAGCGTCATTGCCGGCACAGCCTGGAAGGGCAAGCACCGTGATGTAATCGGTTTTCGTCTCGGTATCGGAGCCTCCGCTATTGGAAGCTGTAAGGCTTACGGTGTAAGTTCCCGCCGTGTTGTAGGTTACCGACGGATTTTGAGCCGTGGAGGTTGATGGCGTTCCGCCGTTAAAGGTCCAGCTCCAGCCGTCGGGATTGTTGGTGGACAGATCGGTGAACGACACACTTTCGCCTTCGATGACCGATGTGGCACTGGCACTGAAATCAGCCACCGGGGCGGCAATGACCGTTGTGAACGACCATACGGCGCAGCCCGTGGCATCGCCGGCGGTGTTGTAAGCCACCACCTTCCAGTAATACGTTGTGCTGTAATTGAGGTCACCTGACGGATCGTAGCTGGTAACATTGCCAAGGTCGGTGCCGTTCTCAATGTTGGTCGGCGGGTTATCGGTGCCGAAATAAATCTTGTAACCGGTGGCATCTGTTGCAGCATTCCATTCCAGATTTGCAGTTACATCAACACCGGTAGCTCCGTCGGCAGGAGCATCGTTGCCTGCACATCCGGGAAGCGCAAGCACCGTAATGTAATCGGTTTTGGTTTCGGTATCAGACCCTCCGGCATTGGATGCCGTCAGACTTACGTTGTAGGTTCCGGCCGTGTTGTAAGTTACTACCGGATTTTGTTCCGTGGAGGATGACGGCGTTCCGCCGTTGAAAGTCCAGCTCCAGCCGTCGGGATTGTTGGTGGAGAGATCTGTAAACGTAACGCTTTCACCTTCGATAATCGTTGTTTCATTTGCGCTGAAATCGGCCACGGGTGCCGGGACAATTGTAGTAAACGACCACACGGCACAACCCGTTGCATCCCCGGCGGTGTTGTATGCCACAACTTTCCAGTAATAGGTCGTTCCGTAATTGAGATTGCCGGACGGATCATAGCTGGTGACATTGCCTAGGTCGGTGCCGTTTTCAAGGTTGGTCGGCGGATCATCCGTCCCGAAATAAATTTTGTATCCTGTGGCGTCAGCAGCAGCATCCCATTCCAGATTTGCGGTCACTGCTACTCCGGTAGCTCCGTCGGAGGGTGACGCATTGCCTGCGCATCCGGGAAGTGCAAGCACCGTGATGTAATCGGTTTTGGTTTCCATATCGGAGCCACCCGAATTGGATGCCGTCAGGCTTACGGTGTAAGTTCCGGCAGTGTTATAGGTAATTACCGGGTTTTGCACTGTTGAGGACGACGGTGTTCCGCCGTTGAAGGTCCAGCTCCAGCCATCGGGATTGTTGGTGGAAAGATCGGTAAAGGTCACACTCTCGCCCTCAATGATTGTTGTTTCATTGGCACTGAAATCAGCCACAGGAGCAACGACAGCCCCGAATTTCACGGTATAATCTTCCACTTCTCCGTAGCTAAACGTTTCGCAAGGTGTGGGCACGCCGTCCCACTTCATCGAAACCCGCATTCTCGTATTGCCCGTCGCACCGGCAGCAACGGTAAAGTTTCCGTTGATGACAGCATTGCTTTCTGCAGGAGAAAATACCTCTTCGCCGGCATCCTCAAAATCGCCGTCCTTGTTATAATCAATCCACACTCTCCAGTTTTCGGGATAAACCGTTCCGGAAAAATCCGGTGTAAGTGTCACGGAGACATCCTCCCCGGCATTCAGCAAAATCTCAAGATTTGTAAAATCCGAATAGCCGTTCCCTCCGGACGCATGTGTAAAATCGTTGAATTTAACCTCACTGATCCATTCATAATTGGTTGAATTACCTTTCGAATCGCAATAAACGATAGGTACTTCGGTAATGGTAATGTAATTCTCTTTGGTCTCCGTATCACTGCCTATGGCATTCGACACGGTCAGCTCAACATTGTATGTGCCCGGTGTGTTGTAAGTGATCACCGGATTTCTTTCCGTTGAAGAGGAAGGTGTTCCTCCGGGAAAGCTCCAGCTCCATGATGTGGGAAAATTAGAGGATTGATCTGTGAACGTAACGGTATTTCCGGCTGTCTGACTGGTGGGATTTGCCGAGAACTCGGCTACCGGAGGTTCGGTAGCTTCTTCGGTGATCCCGCTGATAACGATGGAGAAGGCCTGCTGTCCACCGTCAAGGGCGCCATCGTGATCAACAACAATGGTGTATTCGGCACCGGCCACCGGGTTGTCAATGGTCACTTCCTCCACATTGTCCACATTGTTCTCACCGTTTCTTGTGGCAGCAGCCGAAGGATTATTCCGGTCAAGTTTCCATGGATAATAAGTGTTTGACCCTTGAGTCAGCCTCAAATCGAGTTCGTTAACAATCATCGGGTCTATCGGATCCAGTGCAGCAGCGGGAGGTGTACCCGGCTTATCGGTCCATACAATCGTAACAATGAGCGGTTCATCACCGATGGCTTTCACTGTTCGGGTATAAGTTCCCCCGTTTGCCAGTGTCAGTTCATCAATTACATTAAGGTTCTGATCTTCCGAAATTTTTTGTGCAGCTTTATAAGTATTCATCAATCCCCATCCGAACATATAGTCGGGGCCGGGGTCGGGGCCGGCTTCGTCGGCAGTATGAATGACAAGCGCTTTCAGTGTGGCAGCCCTCATCAGGTTACCGGCACCGTTCATATCCTGATAATGCTCCTGTAACAAAATGAGTGAACCCGTTGCAGAGGGAGCGGCCATTGATGTACCACTCAATGTTGTATAGTCCGCATCATTGTCATCATCACAGGAATAGAGCGAAACGCCGTTGGTACAAATATCCGGCTTGATCCTGCCGTCGTCGCAGGGGCCCCACGAGCTGAAATCACTCATCACCACATCCGAGGGCTCGGAATAACCATCGGGAATATCTTCAACAGCACCCACCGTAAGGATATTTTTTGCGTTACCTGCATTGCCGATGCAATCGTAGGGCCCGTCTTTCGGATGTGCGCCGCCGTCAGGACCGTCACCGCGATCGTTGCCGGCCGATTTAACAATCAGGTAACCCGGAGCATCGCTTGCTATCTGGTCCCAGTCTTTTGCCTGCGTATCATAAAAGCCGAATTTGTAATCCTCGTCGTTGCTGATGTTTCCGTCACCATACCACACCCATGCGGTACCGTTCCAGCTCCAACCATTGGCATAACCATAAGAGTGATTCGACACAAGCGCTCCATTGGCACCGGCATCAGCCATCTCCGCTTCATCATCATTCCAGTCGTAGGCATTCAAATTGGCGGCAGGAGCCATTCCTTTTGCCGCAGCCTGAACACCCGAAGCAATCAGGGTTCCGCCAACGTGCGTCGAATGATAATGTGTGGCAGCTACACCATCAACCTGATTGACCCTGTTGCCAAACTCCTGATGCGTTGGCCTTACAGCACCTCCGTCCCATTCGTGTACGGTCATTCCTCCTCCGTCAAGACTAAAGCCCAGTCCTGCTCCCGGATGCACCTTGTTGGTGGAAATGGTTTTGGCCGAATTGGCGTTCTCGGTCTGGTAATAACGAGGCATGCCATTCTCATCAATGTACATCAACTCAAAAAATGCACGCTGGGTGTTAATAAATACCGGAATGTCATTCTGTTTGGCATACTCAACAGCAGCTTGCTTTTGTTGTTTAAACTCCGCTTGCTTCTTTTTTGAAAATTCCAGCAATGCATTTTTGTCCGGTGTTGTTTGAGCCTGAACGGCCACAGGGATTGTCATCATTAACCCCATTAGCATCGTAATGGTAAATAGCTTTTTCATCCTTTTTTATTTTAATTGATAAAAAAAGCTTAGTACCCATTCTCTCTTTTCTATGTTTGCCGGGAGGCTAAAACCGAATAAATTTGCTTACAAATCTATTCGTCGGCAAGTATAAAACATTTATTTGGATTTTCCAAATAAGAGAATAGAAAAAATATTCACCATGCCAAAAATCCCTAAAATCTGCTAAAAATATAAAATATATGTTAAATTTTCCGGGGATTTTTAGGGCGGCAACCGCGTGCTCCGTTATAGCTGCACACCTGCAATCCGTGTGTCGCTACGGCGTGCGGGGGCTCATTCCAATCGCCTCCACCGCCGTGCTCCACATCGGCTTGCAGGTGTACAGGCTGCCACTTCGCCCGCTGCCGCACCCCCCTTCTCCCATCGAAGCACAAAGGTTTTATTCTAATATCATCTTGTACCGTAAACTTTTTCCCTGTAAACTGCCAAGCACCCAATCGTCACCCTTACCGGTTAGAAAGACAAAAACCCAACTATTTACCAAAGGTAATTTTATCTCGACCGAAATACAAACAAAATCACCATTGTTCATGGTGTCCGCTTAAAAAAAAGTGCAAGTTGGTAATATCGAAAATCAAGGATTTATTACTTCCGGCCAATCGCTCTTTTTGCTGCCGCAGCAATATCCTTTGCTTTCAACCCATATTTTCCCATCAGTTCTTCAGGCTTTCCCGATTCACCAAAGGTATCGGCCATTCCCACAAATTCTACCGGGACAGGGCGATTCCTGACAACCACCTCGGCAACGGCACTTCCGAAACCTCCGAAAATCTGATGTTCCTCGGCCGTAACAATGGCGCCGGTCTCCTCGGCAGCTTTACAAATAATGTCTTCATCAATAGGCTTAATGGTGTGGATATTGATCACCCGGGCCGAAATATTTTGAGCCGAAAGCATTTCGGCAGCTTCAAGCGCTTCCCATACCATATGCCCCGTTGCAAGGATAGAAACATCTTTTCCCTGTTTCAACTCCTGCCCTTTTCCGATTTCGGTCTCTTGTTGTTCATCAGTGAAATCCGGAACGGCTTCCCTGCCGAAACGGATGTAAACCGGACCGGATAACCCGAGGATGGCCTTTTCGGTGAGTATCTCGGCTTGTGTGGCATCGCAGGGCGACACAACAGTCATGTTGGGCATCACACGCATTACCGCAATATCCTCCAGTGCCTGATGGGTAGCGCCGTCGGCACCGACCGAAATGCCGGCATGAGCACCTCCGATGATCACATGGACATTGTTGTAACAAACCGAAATACGGATTTGGTCGGCAGTGCGCAGGGCGGCAAACACGCCATAGGTGGAGAATACCGGAACCTTGCCCGACAATGCCAGCCCGGCGGCTACCCCGATACAGTTTTGCTCGGCAATACCGAGTGAAATAAACCGTCCGGGAAATGTATCCGCAAACAGGTTCATCCCCACCGAAGCAGTGATATCGGCCCCAATGCCCAGCACGTTCCCGTTTTGGTGCGCTGCAGCCAGCACCCCAGCGCCAAAGCCTGTTTTCGTCGGCTTATCTCCTTTATTCTTATACATTTTCATCTTCAATCTGTTTGATAAAATCTTCTGCTTCTTCGGGTGACGGCGCTTTTCCATGCCAACGGTAATCGTCTTCGATGGTTTTCACACCCTTACCCATTTTTGTCCGGGCAATGATCACCGACGGCTGTCCGGCAACGGCCCTTGCTTTTGAATAAGTTTCGATCAATGCTTCGGTGTCATTGCCATCGCACTGAAACACTTTCCATCCGAAAGCCTCCCATTTTTCCTTCAGCGGTTCAATCTCCATGACACGGGAGGTTTCTCCGTCTATTTGAACAAAATTCCGGTCTATGAGTGCCGTAAGGTTGTCCAGCTTATGATGTGCGGCGCTCATGGCAGCTTCCCAAACGGAGCCTTCCTGCATCTCGCCGTCGCCATGGATGGAATACACCCGCCATGATCTCCGGTCGAGTTTTGCTGCCAGCGCCATCCCCACAGCCACCGAAAGCCCCTGTCCCAGCGAACCCGCCGAAAGCTCAATGCCCGGCAGGCCGTGGTCGCGCCCCGGATGGCCCTGCAACCGAGACCCCAGTTTGCGTAAAGTCTTTAGTTCTTCAACGGAGAAATATCCCGATCGGGCCAGTGCCGCATAATACACGGGTGCCACATGGCCGATGGAAAGGATCAGCCTGTCGCGCTCCTCCCACCCCGGATTCTGCGGATCGTGCCGCATGATGTGAAAATACAATACCGCGAAAACATCAGCCAGACCAAGCGATGCCCCCAGATGTCCCGACCCCGCTTCTGCAAGGCTTTTCACAACATCAACCCTTAATGTTTTTACAATTTCCTTTAATTTATCTTTAGTTTTTACGGCATTCATTCTTTTAAGATTTTCGTAGCTAAATTAACAAATTTACTAAGGTTCTTAATACATTTTTTGGTATCATTGCAAAAATTTTATATGCAATTGATCTTATAAATTTAGTTGGCAATAATAAAATATTTTTAAGAATGAAGAAAATTTTATTGAGATTCGGAATAGTGATATTTGTTTTTTCAATGTTTGGCACGGCAAATGCTCAAACAAGCACTAAAACAAATACAGAGCTCATTTATAAACAAAAAGGCTCCCATATATCTACCGCAGTTATCTACTTTTCCGATAAAAACGGAAATGACAATATAACCCCCGAGGAGTTTGTGGATTATACGGACGTATATTTCACCATTAAACCGGCTCACAGTAATGAACGCAATTATTTTAAAGAAAAAGAAATTGCCGAAGATTTGAATTCCATCTCTTTGTTTCAAAATGGCGTCAATGTTTCCAAATCGAAGGCCCTTTTGCCGGTCAATAATGATGCGGGAAAAACTGACCGCGTAATCATGTCGTTCCCCAAAAGGGACGTTGTTTTATACCAACCTTTTGAATTCAGAAGCCCCTTCGACACCTCCGCTCCGGTTCAACTGCCCGACAAATATTTTAAATATTATTTCGAATTCAGACCCATATACGTTGATGGGTTAAATTACAGTGACGACAAAGATTATATATCGGCATATAAGACGATGATGAAAATCGTGGACGAAGCAAAAACAAAAGAAGAGGTCAGGCATTATTCATTCTGGGATTCGGCAAGCCAGACCATCATCGAAACCGCCATCGAACAATATACCGACAGTTTGTCGAATCTGCTCGAAAAACTGGATGCCGATTTTGCCTCCGGTTTCAGCAAAGAAGACCTGGAGAAACAAGATTCCGTATATCATCTGATCAAGGATGCCCAACAAACCTTCAAACCATACATGGAATGGATTTCCCAAAAAGCAGGGAGTATGTCGGATTGGTTGCAAAACTGCTGGACGAATCGCAGGCATTGATAATTAATAACCAAAAGCAATTCGACATGCACGAGATGTTTTTTCTTGAAAATTCAACCTATGAGTTGTATGAATTCGGCTTTTACATTGATCTTTTGGCAAGGATGTTATGCCGGCTCGATACATTAAAAATACTGGATGGTTTGAAACCGGTTGATATTTCGCTGCTGGACAAAATGCCTGAAAAACGGCAGGAGTTGATCAATACAGGGTGGATGGAGAAATTCAAAAATATTTTGAATGTGGTCAACACGAATATCCTGGAGAAAAGTTTTGTTTTCGGCGACTCGATAATGAACAACCTTCAACGGCAGGTACCACAGGAACACCAGCCTTATTATGAGATTTTTTACGCTTTCAATTATCTTGACGATAACGAATCAATGTTCAGGAATTTCATGTCGGAAGCTGTTAGAAAATGTACAGATGAAAAGCTGATTGGTAATCTGGAAATGTGGATGCTGAGCTATGACTTGACTTTTAACCGGATTGATAAAGACATCGTTTCGCGTATTAACAAAGGGATACGGTTGATTAATCAAACCAAATGGAACGAAGCGGAAAATTTGTTCAACATCCTGACAAAACAAGCCAATACGGTTGCTGTTCCATGGTTTTATCTCGGAGTGATCAAAACCCACAATAAGGAGGTGTTTTCAGCCGGAGAAAAGTTTATGCTGGCCATGGAAAAATTTCCGATGTACATTGCTCCGCGAATCTATTCTTTTAAATTGTTGTATGAAGAGGGTGATTACGAAAAGCTTTTGAAAGATGTTAATGAGGCCATTGCTGTTTACAATACCTGGCTTTTCTATTTCTGGAAGGCAAAAACGCTGTTTGCATTAAATCGCAATAAAGAGGTCGTTAAAACAATTGAAGAGAATTGCAATGTTTTAAATCCATGGTCGGTGGAAGCAAGTTTTTTACTGGGTGATGCGTACCTGAATCTGAAAAATTTTGACGAGGCGGAACAAGCCTACCGGAAAACACAAATCATTGATCCCTACATGAAATCGGGTGCTTTCGACGAAAAGATGAACCATTTGCTGGA
>JAOZMX010000050.1:0-1871 GCA_029934065.1 Bacteroidales bacterium | reverse complement strand
CGATCATTCTTTGAACATGAAATAAACGGCAAGCACGATAAAAACAAAAGCGACGATATGGTTCCACCTAAAGGTTTCTTCCTTAAAAACAAGCAAGGTGAAACCGGTAAAAACCAGCAAAGTGATCACCTCCTGAATGACCTTTAACTGCACCAATGAAAAAGGGCCTCCGTTTCCGTTGAAGCCGATCCTGTTGGCCGGCACCTGAAACATGTACTCAAACAAAGCAATTGACCAACTGATCAGGATTATCGACATCAGCCCGAGCTTACTGAACCGGTGCCATTGGGAGAATTTCAAATGACCGTACCAGGCCAGTGTCATAAAGGTGTTGGAGAGCACCAACAGACCGATCGTCAACAGAGCTTTCATATTCCCTCCCCGTTTTATGTTTTTATTTTGGAATTAACGGAAGCACAATTGGTTTTATTCTAATGATCCCGGTGGAATAATCATACAATTTTTACTTTTCCATTTTCCGCGTGATAAGTAAAACTTCGCTGTTTTTTCTTTCAGGCATTATTTTCCGAATTTTTTAATTCCGATTCAAATATTCCACTTTGACTTTTCTCAGGTCTTCAAATCGTTTAACCACCCTTTCGGCATTTTTTTTCCTGACCGAAAAGTCCAGTGTGCAGGTCATTTGAAAATCCTGACCCGTTTGCTTCAGACCTTCCTCTTTCATAATGCGCATCACATGATTCATGTCGGCATAGTTAAAGGTAAGGCGGTATGTTTCCCGGATGACTTTTGTGACGATCACATTGTTTTGGATGGCGTCCTGTGTGGCAAATTTGTACGCATTGATCAGGCCGCGAACGCCCAGCTTGGTGCCTCCGAAATAACGTACCACCACAACGAGCACATTGGTCAGATCGTAGGAGAGCAGTTGCCCGTATATGGGCTTACCCGCCGTACCCGAAGGTTCCCCGTCATCGTTCATCCTGAACTCCGATTTATCGAAACCCAAAATGTAAGCATAGCAATGGTGGCGGGCATCGTGGTATTCTTTTTTCACCTGTTCGAGATGTGCTTTTGCATCCTCGACCGTCCTACAAGGAAAAGCATGGGCAATAAATTTACTCCCCTTGTCCTTGTACAATCCTTGCGAAGGTCCTTCAATGGTTTTGTATTCGTCTTCAAACAACATAAACAGTTTTTCTTCGGGACAAAAGTATCAATAAGTTTCCGGACTAACTAAAATCAACCCGCCTTCGCCAAGGCTTCGGCGGGCAGGGTAAAATCTAAAATCGAAAATCTGCAATCGAAAATCGTAAATAAAAGTCACACATCAAACATCATACATCGGATATCTGACATCTGATATCTTCATCTTCTCCCGTGTTGAAGAATTTTAGTAATTTTGAATAAAAATTATAGGAGAATAAAATATGAAGATGAAAAATCAGAAAGAAGTTTTACAATTATCGGAAATGTATGCCGATTATACAGCCGAAAATCTTAGCAGACTGGTCAAGATCAAGTCGTTGAGTTGCAACGAAGAAGAAGTAATACACGAGATTGAAAACCAGATGAAAAAGGCGGGCTTTGACGAAGTAAAGATTGATAAGCTGGGCAATGTGATCGGCAGAATCGGCACGGGCGATACGGTGCTGGCCATTGACGGGCATGTTGATACGGTGGATACCGGCAACCTTGCCAACTGGGATTTCAATCCATTTTCGGGCGAGATCAAAAACGGCTTTGTTCACGGTCGCGGTTCCGTAGACCAAAAAGGCGGCATCGCGGCATTCATTACCGCCGGACGGATCATCAAAGAGCTTGCCCTTGCCCGGAACCTCACCATCTACTTTGTAGGCAGTGTGATGGAAGAGGACTGCGACGGCCTTTGCTGGAAATACATCATTGAA
>JAOZMX010000207.1 GCA_029934065.1 Bacteroidales bacterium | reverse complement strand
AAAAAATTCCACGAAATTTTTTTTGTGAAAACTAAAATAATATTACTTTTGCAATCCTTTTAGAAAAAGCCCAGATGGCGGAATTGGTAGACGCGCATGGTTGAGGGCCATGTTCCCACTAGGGAGTGCAAGTTCGATTCTTGTTCTGGGCACTCCAAAAAGAAAATAAAACCCTGAAATGAAAAGTTTCAGGGTTTTTTTTATTGTTCTGTAACAGTGATGTTTTCGGGAATCCCGTACCGGTATTTTTTCATGGCAAACCCCCATTCTTTTAGAACCATTTCCAATTCCGACGATCGGATGGTATGGACATTTTTACTGTATTTCCGCATTTGTTTGATATAGGCGCTGAAAAACGGTTCTGCCGTATCGTAGCCGGGCAAATCCAGCCGGGCATAGATATTTTTCAATACGGAGGCCGGATTTTTTTCCAGTTCTTCATACGCGATTTCCACCAGGTTTTTTTCGGGGATCAGTTTTTTCTGCTCGAAATAATCGTTCATCAGTTTCCGGTAAAGGCGGATGATTTGTCGGCCGACTTCTTTATCGCTGATGGTTTGCAACTGAAGATACGGCATCATCTTTCGGAAAAAGTGGCGGGTTGAAAGAAATACCTCGACGGGATTTCGGTGGATGTACACAAATTTTGCATGGGGAAACATTTCCAGTAACACATCAATTCTGGCAGTGTGGGGTGGGTTTTTGGATAAAAAACGCTTCCCGCCGGTATTTTTCAGTGCTTTTTTGATTTGCAGCTGATAGTTCTTTTTCCAGGTCTCTTTCATTTCCACAGGAATGTTCTTGAACCTGATGAAACGGTCGTAATAGGATTGGATATTCCGCGGGAACATCCAGAAATAGTAGAAGGAGATGGGAACCCTGTCGCCGAGGATGAATTCCTCTTCCTGCGGAAATGATGCATCCAGAACAACGTTGTCGCCTTTGCGTGTTCCGGGGATCAGCAGGCTGGTGAATGTTTTGAACAACCACCTGCCCGCGAGGTTGAACAGCGTGTCGGGAAAGACGCTTTGAAATGTGGAGACATAACCCATTTGCGGGTCAAGGCTCAGCAAATTGTGCAGGTAAGTAGTGCCGCTTCGCCAGTGTCCGATGATAAATACCGGCTCCTCGGTGATGGTAATGCCGGCAAACTTCGGATTGATCCGTTTTCGTTCATAGGCTCTGAATGGAAGATTGATCACATTGATGAGGAGGATGGCAAACACACGAAAATAATAGCGGGGAGTGATCTTATTTTTCCTGAGCAATTTCAAGAAAAGCTTTAAAGAATACCCTACTGCCGGAGGTAATAATATCCCGGCTTTTCCGCTTTTATCCGACGCCATATTGTTTTTTACCCTTTAAATCTTATATGAAAACTGAAACAAAATACTTCTCATGGGTTCGGCTTTCAAAGGTCTCAGCGAATACCATCTGTTCAGCAGGTTGTTGGCCGTGACCGACACCTTGTATTTTTCGCCGAAGGAATAGGCCAAACGCAAATCCATGATAACATTTCCGTTGTTTTCGTTGTAGTAATAATTCATGTATTCGATGGGCTGGAGCGAGCCTCCGGCAGCCTTGGTGGCATTTTCGAAATCTTCGATTGATTTGTCGAGATTTTCAAGTTTGCTGAAATACCTCAGTGTGAAGCCGGGCGAAAATCCTTTGTACTCAAATTCTAAATTTGCTTTTACAGAATGCAAAAACCGGTATTTCAGGATGTGCCTGTCCGGGTCAACACTTGTATTTAAGAAGGTAAAGTCGGTATGATTGCCCCCGGGTTTGAAGTCCTGGGCAAAAACATAATTGGGATCCAAAGATTTTGGCATGATATAATTGTATCCGAAAACCGTATTCATGTAAAATCCCGGAAACAGTTCGGCTCTTCCCGTTACCGAAATGTCAACGCCGACGATCCTCGATCTGCCGGTATTGACAAATTTGAATCCGGCAATGGCAAATGTATAGGTTGAATCCCAAAAACCAAACAGGTATTCAATGGTGTTTTTGTAATCCTGCTGAAAAAATGCCACGTCAAGATAGCCGAAGTAGTTTTTAAACTTAAATCCCTGTTTGATGCCCAGCTCGGCATTGACACTGGTTTCGGGAATCAGGTCGGGATTGTCGAAAGCACCGAAAGTTCCCATGCTGATCCGGATGTATCTTTCGGCAATGGTAGGATAACGGTAACCCTGCCCGAGGGACATGCGCAGGTACGTCTCTTTCAGTAGTTTGAATGAAGCTCCGACACGGAAAATGGTTTTCAGATTGCCGATTTCATGATTGATGGTATTATATTCAAGCCTGAATCCACCGGTTAATTTAAGCATATCAAGCAAATTAACCTTCACTTCTGTGTACCCCGAAAGGTTGAAATGTCTGTTGTATGGCGACCCCGAACCGATGTAAATGTTGGAATAGGATGATGTGTATTGTGTTGAAAATCCGCCGATAAACTTAAGATCATTCAGGCTGGGGTAATCTCTCCTGAAACTGTAATCGGTAAAGATCACCGTGTTTTTGATCATTTGATTGTTGGACATCTGGTTGTTGTTGTACATCACCCGTGTCTTGAGGCTGTGTTTGAATCCCAGCGGCGAATAATAATTGACGAACGGATCGAGGTAAAAGAGAAATTTGTCTTGCAAGACAACAGCCCTCGGATATGCGCGGTAAAAACCTGCCGAATCGTCTAACCATGCCACCATCAACTTGGTTTTTTGCACCTGGAAATTGCCATTGACACCATAATTGAACCCCTCGTACTTTTTATTGCGGTGACGGATTTTAAAATTCAGGTTTGCACTGCGTTCGGCCATTTGCGATTCGTTAAAATCCGTTATGGTATCCACTACGGTAGGCAGTGGTACGGGAGGGCCTTCGTAGCCGTGGTCGAATTTAATATTCCCGCCGATCACCAGGTCCGTATTCTTGATCATCCGCGAATGCAAAAAACTCGTCCCTGCGATATACGGAAATTGCTTCCACCACTTCATGTATTTGTATTTGGGCGCATTGTAAAACCCGCTGTAAACACGGAATTTGGTAACCGGTTTCAGCCCCGGATATTCCGTTCGCACATAAATTGCCCCACTCAACGATGCAGAGCCAGAAAGCACGGAAGAAGCGCCTTTGATCACTTCGATTTGCTTAATGTTCTCCAACGGGATAAAATCCCAGAGCGGGCGGTTGGCATCTCCCGACAGGGCAGGCATTCCGTCAACAAACAGCCCGACTTTGCTGCCGACGCCGAACGTAAAACCGCTGCCGCCCCTGATCTGGGGCTCGCCATCAAGAATGTTCAATCCGGGAGTATCCTTCAAAACGGTTTTGATGTTGGTGGAATTTTTGCTTTCGATCTGTTTGATGTCAATGATCTCCATCGAAACCGTAAGGTCTTCCGGTTTTTGATCCAGCCGTCCTACCTTCACTTCGACCGGTGCTAAATTAGAGACAAAAAATTTAAGTTTTATCGTTCGTCTTGTTGTGTCGCCCGAATGGATGGATACGTTTACCGTATCGGTTTCCATGCCGGTGTAGCTGACGATAAACTGATAGTTGCCCGGTTTGAGAGACAGAAAAAAATACCCGTTCCTGTCGGTGGCTGTCCCAACAGATGCATTCCGGTACATTTTTATGTTGGCGCCAACCAGTGGCCCGTTGTTATAATCGCTCAATACACGCCCTGTAAAATACCCCTGATGCTGCGAAAATGCAGCAAAAGGTATCAGAATGTATGCAAGGAGCAAACACAACTGTTTTATTTTGGGAAAATTCTGAACCATATCAGGTTTAACCAGGCAATAAAAATTTATTTGAGGAACAGCTTTTGTGAATAACTTCCTGCTTTGCTGTTAACTTTCACTATGTACAAGCCACTGTGAACACTTCCGCTGAGGATGATTCTGTTTGAAGACACTTGTCCTTTCCAGACCAATTTACCGTTTAATGAGAACAGTTGTAAAGTGGCATCACCAAATGAGTTTTGGATTTTTTCATTCAGTATGATGGAATGATCGTTATCCGAATAGACCAGAAAGTCTTCCCCGGATTGTTCTTCAATACCTGTTGAATTGTAGATCAGCTCAAAGTCGTCGTAAAGTACGGTACTTCCGTCCTGTGGCGTATAGTCGGCACCTGCCGTGGCAACAATAAGCATGTATTGCGGGTTGTCATTGCTGAAATATGTAAAGGGTACAGAGAATCTTGTCCATGTGTCAACCGTACCTACAATACTTATTTGAGCAAAAGCGATCCAGTTGCCCTGGTTTTCCGGTTGTGGCGGCAGGGTTCCTTCGTCAACGTGCAGCAATACTTTAACATTTGCAGTATCTCCGTTTACGGGAGTGTATTTGGCCCACACGACAACGCTGTCTGGTCGTGTGGTGAGTACTGTATGCCACTGTTCATCATTGGGGTCGGTAAACATATAACTTGCCGACGGGTCAAATTCGGCATGTACCCTGCCGTTGGTAATGGCACCGGTTGCAACAATGGTTCCCATGGCCGTTACATTGAACAACTTCAGAGCGTAGTTGCCTGTATGGGCATCCGAACTCTGACCCCATACCACCGGAGCCAACGGATTGATAATGCTGTTGTCGGAAGTTTGTAATGAACTCCATTCGGTGGGCTCGTCAATGCTTGCACCGGCATCTTCCCAATTTTCAAACCCCGGATTTTGTACCTGCTGGCCAAAAAGACCAACACCGGTAAAAACTGCGATTGCAATGAAAAGTAATTGTTTTTTCATTTTTCCCTCCTTGAAAATTTATGAAATAATTATGAAATAATTTTACAAGAACTTGCTATTTGATAAACAGTTTTTGTGAAAAGTTTCCGCCTTTACCGGCAATTTTGATGATGTACAACCCGCTGTTGACCGTGTTGCTGATTTGCATCCTGTTTGAAAATACGTGTGATGACCAGATATTGGCACCTGTAAGGCTGAAAAGCTCAAGCGTAGCATCCTGAAGGTAATTTTGAGGCAGGTTGTCCAATACCAAAGTTTGGTTGTCGTCAACGTAAATCATGCCGTCATTTGCCGATAACTCATTGATGGCGCTGGAACCGTAAATCAGTTCAATATCATCATAAAGTACGCTGCTGCCTTCTACCGGGGCAAGGCCTGCTCCTGATGTGGCGATAAACAGGATGTACTCCGGATTTTCATCACTATAATATGTAAACGGCATTACAAATCTTGTCCACGTGTCAACCGTACCTGCAACATTAATTTGAGCAAAACCGATTTCGTTGTCCTGATTTTCCGGTTTGATGGGCAAGGTGCCCCATCCCGTATGTAATAATGCTTTGAACTGGGCTGTGTCCATTCCCACGGGAGTATATTTCACCCAAACGGCAATGCTGTCGGGGCGGTCGGTACATACGGTATGCCAGCGTTCATCAATGGTGTCGGTGTAAACATATCCGGCGCTGGGATCAAATTCGGTATGAAACCTTCCGTTGGTAATTGACCCCGTTGCCACGATCTCTGCCATGGTTGCTACATTGTACAATTTTATGGAATAATTTCCGGTATGGGCATCGGTGCTTTGGTCCCAAACCTGTGGGATTACAGTGTTGACAGTTTCGTTGTCGGATGTTTTAAGTGAACTCCAGTCAACGGGTTCGTCAATAACGGTTCCCGCATCTTCCCATTCCTCAACACCCGGATTTTGCACTTGAGTTTGTTGTGCCGAAAGTGTGTAACCCATCGTAACAATTACGGTAATTACACTAAAAAGTAATACTTTTTTCATACGTCTTTAATTTTGATTTAATGTTATTTTATATTCAATGAAAAAGAAAGCAAAGGTAATATTTTGAAAATACCAAAGGCTGTTT
>JAOZMX010000206.1 GCA_029934065.1 Bacteroidales bacterium | reverse complement strand
ATTCAACTTTCGCAAGTACATTAAAATACTGAAAAACAATAAAAAAGTAGCATGTTTCTTTGTTTAAGATACTATATATATAGTATCTTTGTGCTGCAAAACAAAAACAAAGTAACATGCTACGACACAAAGATACAACAATAATTTCAGAGGTAAAAGACTTTTTTACTTCAAGTGAAAAAGCAACAAATACGATTTTTACGATATTAAGTTCATTGAAATTATCAGAGAAGCGTTTGGGGATTCAAAGTAAAAACAAGAAAAAGCCATATGGGTTAAGTCAAAAGCAATTAAGAGAACGATATTCGAAAAAACGGGATAAATCAACTCCGGCAAATCAACGCAAAGAAGAATACTTCACAACGAAAATCCAAAGCATGATAGCCATGATAAGAACGGCAATAAACAAAGGCTTACGTTTTGAATATGTTTTGGCAGATAGTTGGTTTACCTGCTTTGAGTTGGTCAAATTTATTAAAACCCGTCGTATTGATGTTCATCTTGTAGGGATGACAAAAATGGGTAACACAAAATATCTGTTTAACAGATAAAAAACTTACTGCAAAAAAAATAATTGACCGTCAACGGAAAACAAAAAAAGTAAAACGTAGCAAACAGTTGTCCTTTTATTACAGTGAAGCATTGGTGGATTTTGACGGCATAAAAGTGAAGTTGTTTTTCAGTAAAACATCACGCAGAGGAAAATGGACAGTTTTGTTAACAACGGATTTAACATTAAAATTTGAACAAGCATATAGAATATATTCAATTCGATGGCAAATAGAGGTGTTTTTCAAAGACAGCAAACAGTATCTGGGATTAGGCAAAAATCAATCACAGGATTTTGATGCACAAATTTCGGCAACAACATTAACAATGATTCAATATAATATTCTCTCGGTGGTTAAAAGATTTTTAGATTATGAATCCATTGGTGAATTGTTTCGGGGATCAAAAGCAGAAACCATTCAACTAACTGTGTCAGAAAGGATATGGAAACTTATTGTAGAAATATTAACCCAAATTGCTGAAATATTTGAAATTGAAACGGAATTGTTAATGGGAAAAATAATATCAGAAAATCAGACAATTACAAAATTGATGAATTTCAATACCCTATTGCAAGCGGCATAGAGAGCTTGCGAAAGTTGAATTATTAATAAATGATAATCCACAGTAAAATGACCAAAGTCTTCCGTTTTCTTATTATCGGTCTGACGGCCGGGTTAATTGCCTGCGAGCCTCACTCGCCACACACCAAACCTTTGAATGATACCGAATCCGGGATTATCCGAACCTTTCTTCACGCTCCGGGGCTTGAAAACGCATCGGTGGGTATTCTGATCGAAAACATCACTACGGGAGAGCTCATTGACGGTTATCGTCCCGGTAAAAGCATGGTTCCCGCTTCCGTGCTGAAGGTGCTCACCTCCGCAGCGGCATTAGAGACCTTCGGGCCCGGCCATACTTTTACAACTTCATTGGCATTCCGTGGAGATATCTCCGGCAACGGAACGCTTAACGGTGACATCATCATTACCGGCAGCGGCGACCCGGCGTTCATGTCTCCGCTTTTTGACGAAAATTACGGGAACGTTTTCGGTGATTTTGCCAAAGCCCTTCAAAAGGCAGGCATCAAAAATATCCAAGGAAATATCGTGGGTGACGGCAGCTATTTCGGCCCTTTACAAATTCCCGACACATGGATTTGGGAAGATATCGGGAACTATTACGGTGCCTGCCCCAGCGGGCTGAATATTTTCGATAACAGCTATCGGATCACCTTTGCCACCTCCGGCATAACGGGAAGCCCGGCACAGATCATCAGGATTGATCCGCCTATGCCGTGGCTGCATTTCGAGAACCGTGTTACCGCCGCCGACAACAACACGGACAATGCTTACATTTACGGTACGTATATGAGCAACCGGCGCATCATTAAAGGTACCATACCCAAAGGCAAAAAGGCATTCACCGTCAAGGGTTCCGTTTCCGACCCGGCATTGCTTGCAGCCAACCGGTTCCTGACGTATCTTGAAAAAAACGGCATTGAAGTTACCGGAAAAGCAACATCCGTATTTCCTCCGGAGAAGCATCCCGTCTCCACACATCCCCTTGCGGAAGTTCAATCACCTCCTTTATCGGCAATTATCGGGGAGCTCAATCACAAAAGCATCAACCTGTACGCCGAAACCCTTTTGCTGCATCTGGCCAAATACTACGGAGAGGAATGTACGGTTGAAGCGGGATGCCGTGCGCTGCAAAGTTTTTGGGAAAACCGGGGCATGGATGTTTCGGGGATGTTTTTGGAAGACGGCAGCGGACTTTCCCGGGCCAACGTCATCACTCCCGGTCAACTGCTGTTTGTACTAAAATATATGAAAACCAAAGCAAAATACGGCGAAGTCTTTTTGCAGTCGCTTCCCGTAGCCGGCATCTCGGGAAGCCTGAAAAGTTTCGGTATGGGCACATCCATTGAAGGTCATCTCCGGGCCAAATCGGGTTATATGACACGGGTGATGAATTATGCAGGTTATCTGACCACAGCATCCGGACAGGAGCTGGCCTTTGCCGTCATGGTCAATCATTACAGTTGTTCCAACGTAGAAATGAGAAAAAAACTTGAAAAACTATTGGTGGAAATACCTCTTTTTGAAGAACAGCGCTAAATTTACCAGCGAGATCAGGACGGGAACCTCCACCAGCGGCCCGATGACCGCGGCAAAAGCCTCACCCGAATTGATGCCGAATACCGCCACCGATACAGCAATGGCCAGCTCAAAATTGTTGCTCGCCGCCGTGAATGCAATGGTGGCCGTTTTCGGATAATCGGCACCAATACGTTTACCCATGTAAAAGCTGATGAGAAACATGATGATAAAATAAATCACAAGCGGAACGGCGATCTTTACAACATCCATCGGCAGTTGAACAATGTATTCTCCTTTCAGCGAAAACATCACCAAAATCGTGAACAACAAAGCGACGAGTGTAACAGGGCTGATTTTCGGGATGAAACGCGTGTGATACCATTCCTTGTTTTTTACTCTTATCAGCACAAAGCGTGTAAGAAAGCCGGCAATAAACGGAATACCGAGGTAGATAAAAACACTTTTGGCGATTTGTGACATGGTGATGCGCTCAACCATATCGGTGGTTTGCACGCCAAACCATTGCGGCATTATCGCGATGAACAGCCAGGCAAAAAGGGCAAAAAACAATACCTGAAAAATGGAATTGAGCGCCACCAGTCCTGCTGCATATTCACTGTTCCCTTTTGCAAGATCGTTCCATACGATGACCATGGCAATACACCTCGCCAGCCCGATCATTATCAAACCGTACATATAGTTGGGTTCGTTGTGCAAAAAGACTATCGCGAGAAAGAACATCAACAAAGGGCCGATAATCCAGTTTTGCACAAGGCTCAACCCGAGAATTCTGAAATCCCTGAAAACCTTGGGCAACTCCTCATACTTAACTTTGGCCAACGGCGGGTACATCATCAGGATCAGTCCCACGGCAATGGGGATGTTGGTCGTGCCAACACTCATTCTTTCCCAGAAACCCGCAATGGAACGGAACAAATAGCCCGACGCAACACCCGTCAACATGGCCAGAAAAATCCACAGGGTAAGGTAACGGTCCAAAAACGACAATTTTTTTCGGGTGGCTGTTTTATTCATTCTTTTTAATCGTATTCAAATAAAAATCATAAAAATTCTCCTTGATCTGATCCCTTACTTTCCGGTAAACGGAAAGCACTTCGTCCTGGGTGCCTTTTGCTTTGGCAGGGTCTTCAAAGCCGATATGAAGACGTTTCCCGACATTGCCCGTAAAAACCGGACAAACCTCTTTGGCATCGTCGCAAACGGTGACTACAAAATCAAAATCCTCATGAAGGTAGTGCATCACCGGATCGGGGTGTTGACTGCCGATGTCGATGCCAACTTCGGCCATTACGCGGACTGCAAAAGGATTTACCCTTTCCTCGGCCGACGTGCCTGCCGAAAAGACGGTAAGCCGTTCGTCGAACGATTTTAAAAATCCTTCAGCCATCTGACTGCGGCAGGTGTTGCCGGTGCAAATAACAAGTATTTTCATTTACTTTTTGTTTGTATTTTAAAATTGGTGTCAAAACGCCGTTTTCAAATTCACAAAGCACCGAAGATCAAACCCGAGACGGTAGCCATTACAATGACCAAAAGAACATAAACGAGTGTTTTTTGTGTCCCCATCACTCCGCGTATCACCAACATATTGGGCAGCGAGAGCGACGGGCCGGCAAGCAACAAAGCCAGGGCAGGCCCCTTTCCCATACCCGAAGCCATCAGACCCTGAAGGATCGGAACTTCGGTTAATGTAGCGAAATACATAAACGCTCCCACTACGGATGCAAAAATATTGGACATGATCGAATTTCCACCCACAAAACTTTTGACCCACCTTTCGGGAATTATTCCGGCAATTTGTGTTTCGTCGTGAGTGGAACCAAGCAAAAATCCGGCGATCATCACACCGAGAAACAGTAACGGCAATATTTGTTTGGCAAAATCCCATGAGGAAAGTGTCCACTCGCGATTGTCAGGGTTGTTTTTATCGGTAAGGGTAATGATGCTTAATCCCGCAATACCCACGACCATGGGAACCATTGGCGAAACAGGAAGAAGTGCGACGATAGCTGTAATTAGCGCAACAAACGAAACGTATTGCCATTTCAGTTTCAGGATATAAATCAGCGAGAATGTCAACAGCAACGCAAATGCCGATGTAAGGTGCCATTTATTGGCCCACAGCCAGTACCATCCGCCTTGTGTTACACCGTTGTCGGGCTTACCCCAGTTGGCAAACACAAGAATAAATACCAATGTGAAAAAATGAAATGCGGTTTGCCAGAGTGGACGTTTTTCGGGAGTTGAAGGAAAATTTATCTGTTGCTCTTTTTTGGCCTTTTCTTCTTTGCGGTAGAACAAAGCCATTGCCGAACCGATGACAACGGCAAATAATACGGCTCCGACAACACGTGCCAGACCCATCTCGAATCCGAGTATCCGGGCCGTGAGAATGATTGCCAGAATATTGATGGCAGGCCCCGAATACAAAAAGGCAATGGCCGGTCCCAATCCTGCTCCCCGTTTGTATATACTCGAAAATAACGGCAGTATGGTGCAACTGCATACAGCAAGTATCGTTCCCGAAACCGACGCGATAGTATATGCCACCCATTTTTCGGCATTCGCACCAAAATATTTGATAATTGACCCCTGACTGATAAATACCGATATGACCCCGGCGATAAGAAATGCAGGTAACAAGCAAAGAATTACATGTTCGCGAGCGTACCACTGCGTTAAATCAAGGGTCGAATCGATAGCTTGCCGGAACCGGTTACTTTCCAGCGGCATGTAATAAACTGCAATAAATACCGCAATCATCCAAAATAGTATCCGTATCTCTTTTTTCCATTCCATGATTTACTGATTCCGATTAATGTAAAATCAAACCGTCTTATTTAATGGCAAAACATGATGAAGGTATAATAGCCCCCCACGGCAAGAAATAGAACGGCAATTATCCTTCTGAACCAAACTTCGAAAACTTTGATCTTTTTGTACAAATTCCCCACTCCGGAAATCGAATATGCCAACAACCATGCAAAAACAATGACCGGAATCCCTGTGGCTATTGCAAATACAACGGGAAGCAAAATTCCTTCGCTGCTGCTGACGGTCATCGGAATAAGCATCCCGAAATAAAGCACACCGCTATACGGACAAAACGCCAAAGCAAAAACCACACCGAGTAACAACACATCCCAGTAGTTCCCGATACCTTTTTTATGCATTCTTCCGGAAAGTGATAATAATGGGGGGAATTGAACTTTCAAAACATCCAACATCAGCAATCCGACGACGATCAGTAGCGGACCGATAAATCTTTCGCCGTATTGTTGGAA
>JAOZMX010000205.1 GCA_029934065.1 Bacteroidales bacterium | reverse complement strand
AAGTATTGTAGAAAAATCAGATTAGAATTGTGAATTATTCCCTGTAGGGGATAAACTGCTTGGTGCTACGGCGGGCAGCGCTGAAAATCCTTCAACATTTGTTAATCAGTGTTCGATATTCTACCAACTTTTACCTTTTACCCTTTGCCTTTTTACTTCAACAACATGTTGGTTATTTTTGTTTTCCAAGAACTTATACGAACCGTGGAAATGATGGAATGATAATTTCGGACTCAAGTCCGGGGGAGGTACCGGGGCGGCATATTCACCACCACATGAATGTGGCGGCTATTGAAATTTCTTTCAGGAATTATTGTTTCTTCCCTGTCATCGAAAACGCCAGAAATGCGATATAGACCATGCATAGCAGCGGGACAAAAAATCCGCCCATGATGCCGGCTTTATCGGCTACAAATCCCGTTACGGGAGGTATGATGGCTCCGCCGACGATGGCGGTGATCATCAGCCCCGAAAGCTCGTTGGTGCGGTGGGGCATGTGTTCGATGGTAATGGAAAAAATAAGCGGGAAAATATTGGCAAAGCCGAGGCCAACGAGAAATATTCCTGCAAAAGCAACGGATTCGTTTCCAAGCAACAACATGGCGATCCCGATGATGGAGAGAACAACGGTAATTTTAAAGAACCGTGGTGCGGAGATCAGCCGGAGGATACCCGAACCGGCAAGGCGGCCGAGAAAAATCGGCAGGAAGAACAATGACCAGCTTATCCACAGGCCGAACTCTTTGATGCCATATGTTTCACTCATCAGGATAGGTACTTGTGAGCTCATGGACACCTCGGCGCCAACGTAGAGAAAAATGCCGAAAACCATCAGAAAGACGTAACCGTTGCCCAGCAGTTTGAAGGAACTTCCGATGGAGGCTATGGTGGCATCGGGATTTTTTTTCTCGATGATGGGTGTGGCCTTGGTCCAAAAGAATGTAACGAGGATGAGGATGGCATAAATGGGAAACAGAATGCTCCAGTCCATGCCGAAATATTTGGCAACGAAAGGCGGAAGCAGAAAACCGAGCGACGAGCCGATGGCTTTGATGGACTGGCCCAGCGACAGGTTGCTGGAGTATTTGCCTTCGGGCGAAACGTCGCGCATGATGGGATTGCCGGCCACTTGCAGGATGGTTGCCCCCGCGCCCAGTAAAAAGACAGCCAGCAGCAGCATATAGAATTTAAAATTGGAAGTGGCATCGAAGGTAACCTTCGGCCCGTACATGCCGTTGAAGATGGGAATGATCAAACCGACAAAGGCAACGAACAATCCCAGCAGCAAAATATATTTTTTGCCTTTTTTATCCTGATAAACACCAAGCGGGATGGATAAGATGCCGAACATGAGAAATCCGCTGAAGGTCAGAAGTTGAGCTACGAAGTTGGTGAGTTGAAATGATTCTTTGGCAAGGCCTACCAGCGGGCCTACGGCATCGCCGAAACCCATGCACAGAAATGCCAGAAAAATCGGTGCGGCTTTGGAAGCATTGGATTTGTTCATTTTGTTTTGGTTTTTGATCGTCCGGATTTGTCAGATTATTCTTTGATGATTTTGACGGATGAAGTATTTGTTTTTGTTTTGATGAAAAGGTAATAGAGCCCCGGTTTTAGGTTTGAAAGGTTGATGCTGCCGGAAGAATGAACTTCCTGCATTTGGCGAACCATCTGTCCGGCAGGGTTGAATATTTCCAGCGTGGCTGTTTTGTCTCCGGCAAAGTCAAGGAACAGGATATCTTTGACGGGATTCGGATAAACCTTGATGTTTTTTGTTTGCGGATTAAAAATCCCCACATTGCTTCCGTATTCGAAACATCCCATATCGGGGGCCTGTCCGATGTATTCGTAGCCGATATCGGTGCCGGCGTCGATGCAGGGGGAAGTTTCGGCCAGATGAAAATCGTAATCGCCGGGATTGAGAAACTGCGGGTCTTGGTTGATGTTGTTGCTTCCGGTGGCACCCGACGGTACGGGCATGTCGCAGTAGTTGACCGCAGCGTACCCTTCGAAATCGAGGTTGAGGTTGCTGCTGTACATTCCCGGGTTGTTATAAACGATGGTGTTGACAAAATCGGCAACAGCATAGGCCAGGTTAACCCCTCCGCCGTCGCCGCCGGGAGCGGAGTTCCCGGTGATGGTGCAGTTCTTAAACGCAATGCTGTTGGCCATCCCGAGCGTGTTGACAGCGCCCCCTGCCGAGTATTGCGTGTAGTTGCCGGCAAAGAGGCAAAAGATCATTTTGGTGCCGGTGACGGAGTAAAAAGAGATGGCGCCGCCACCGTATTTGCAGTTATTTTCAATGAATTCGCACCCTGTTATTTCGGTGTTGATGTCGGCGGAAAATTTTATGGCGCCGCCTTCTCCGAAAGCATGGTTTCGCAAGAATTTACAGTTTGTGAATTTGGTAAGCGGTGTGGAAAGATTGCCGGTATTGATGGCATAAACGGCGCCGCCCATGCCGTCCTCTTCGCCCGTGGCATCGTTGTCGGCGAAAACACAATTGGAAACCACCGCATCCGAGGCGATCAGCGCCATTCCTCCGCCGTGATTGTCGGGGTAATCGCCTTCTGTCTTTCCGAATTCGATACGGCAATACGACAGATGGCTGATGAACGGGCTGTTTTCGAAACGAATCCCTCCCCAGCCGACGGAGGGATTGTCGGTGGTGAAGAAAATGCTGTCGGCTTCGGTGCCGACGGCATTGAGGGTTCCCTTGACGGTAAATTTGTAATGCCCCTGAAAGTTGACCTCAACGCCGGGTTCAATGTTCAGCGACTGACCCGTGGGGACAATAACCTCGCCGATGACGAGATAAGGAGAGCCCGAAGCATCCCATGTTCCCGACTGCTCGCCGCTGACTTCGGTTTGAGCCGTCGCACCGTTTAATAAGAAACCTGTTAAAAAAAATACCGCCAATAGTTTTTTCATTTGCATTAATTTTTTCTGTTTTAAAAAATGAATATCGCAAGCAAATATATTGTAAAAAGATTTAATGAAGTTTGAAAAGAAAACATCGGTATTATTTTGTTCCGGCAAATAAATTGTCGGTGTTGACAAAAAGCAGTTGCACCGATTTGTCGTTGGTCAGTTGGTAATTTTCTTTGGCCTGTTCGATCAGTCGCTTGCTTTGCCGGCCCATGAACACACTCCAGAAGACCACCATTTTATAATTTGCGCGGGAATAAGCTTTGCGATTGACTTTTTTTCCGTTCGTTGTCCGGATGAATTTCAGCAGGTCGTTGAAAGCCAGCAGCGAGTCGGGATGGGTTTGTGTGGCTGGAGGAAAATGTTCCAGCAATCCGTTGCGGTTCCATTTGAGGTTGGGAAACCCGCCGGCATTGCAATTGATGAAATACGAGACCAGTTTGCCCGACTTATCGAAATACAACAACTGCAAGGGCTGAAGATGATTTTTCAGAAGATTTTCGTTGTTTCCCGAATTTTTTTTAACAAATGTTTTGTAGGCCGTATCGAGGATAAAACCCGCGCCGGGAGGGATTTGATATTTTTCTGCGGTTTCGGGGATGGCTTTGCCGGTGAGGGCTTCCGGTTTTTTTATTCCGTAGAATGTGCTGCATGCCGTTAATGACAGAAAAATCACGATTGCCGAAAAGGCTGCCATGCGTTTCGAAAAAGTATCAAAGGTCATTTTGCTTTAAATGTTTTGGGTTTTGACCGAATAAAATAATTGAACAACGTAAAAGATTCCGGAGCAAAACTATCAAAAAAAACATATTTGAAGCGCAGGAGGGCGCAACGAATCTGAAGGTAGTTGCCGTGAGTGCAGGATGCGGCAGCGGGCGAAGTGGCAGCCTGCGTGCCTGCAAGCCGATGTGGAGCACGGCGGCGGAGGCTGCCGGAGAAAGCCCCCGCACGCCGCAGCGGAACACGGCTTGCAGGTACGCAGCTATAACGGAGCACGCGGTTGCCGCCCAAATAATGGTCGGTCATGCCTTTTTGAGGGAATTCGCAAGCGATATTTTTATTTTAGTTTGGGTTTTTGTTTAGTTTTGTAAGCCTTAACGTATAAAATGCTTGTCAGGCAAATGAAAAAATATGCCGGTATCAGTCAGGGATGTTTGTATGGTCTCGTTTACATTTTGCTGGTTTTTTTACCGGTTATGTTTCCTGTGGATGCCCGTTCGACGGAAGAGGCGGACAGGCCGGAAGAGAAAGTGGCGCGTATGGCCGACGACACTGCCAAGGTGAATCTGCTGCTGAAACTCGGTGAACAATACTGTAGTTTTGACAACGACAAGGCATTGATGTATTTGCAGGAAGCCTATACGATATCGCTGGCGGAAGATTATACGGAAGGGATCGGCAAAAGCCTGATGTGGCAGGGGCGGGTGTATTATTACAAATCCAGTTTCCGGATGTCGGACAACTACCTTGACAAGGCAGAAAAATACCTGGAACTTTCGGGGGATCCCGAAGCGCTTGCTTTCTGGCACATGGCCAAGGCTTTTAACCTGAAGCTGACGGGCGACTATGCCAATGCCATTGAGATGTTTCAAAAAGCCGTTGAATTGTCCAAGCAAACCGATAACAAAAGGATAACGGCAACCAGTAATCTGGAGATGGGAAAGACGCTGCTGGACAGGGACGAAGTGGAAAAAGCCATGAAATATTTCAACGAGACGCTGTCGCTGGTCAGGGCGATTGGTGATAAAGTTTTAATCGCCAATGCGTTGAGCGCTATCGCTTATGCTTTTAATGCGCAGGGGCAACCGGATTCTTCGTTGTATTATGCCGGGGAAGCGTTGAAAATACGTACGGAACTGAAGATGGAGCGCCATATTGCCAGCTCGGAGAAAACCATCGGCGATATTCTCATTAAAACGGGGAGATACGCCGAAGCCGAAAAATCGCTGCGGCATGCGCTTGCCATCTATGAAAGGCTGAACGAAAAAACCGGTGCCGTGGTGACGAACCTTTCGCTTGCCGGGCTTATGAACCGTCAGGGAAAACCCGAAGGGCTCAAATTGGCCGAACGAACATTGCAAAAGGCCAAAGAGATTAATAATCCGAACCTGTTGAGTTTTGTGTACAACAAATTGTCGGAAATTTATGCTTACCATAACGATTATCAAAAAGCATACGAATACCGGAAAAAGTACGAAGTGTTGAAAGACAGTTTGTTTACATCGGAAAAAGAACGGATGATGGCCGAAGTGGAGACGAAATTTCAGATGGAGAGAAAAGACCGGGACATTGCCTTGCTCAAGGAAAAATCCCAGGCCGAAAAGAACCGGAACAATTTGCTGATTGCATTGCTGATCGTTTTTCTCGTGGTGATCTTTCTGCTTTTTGCGATGTTTCGGTACAAGTCAACGGCTTTCCTGCGGCAGCAAAAACTTCTTGAACAGGAGAAGATCATTCATGCCCAGGAGAATGAGATCCATGAGAAAGAAAATCAGCTCTTGCAGGAGCAACTGGAATCGAAAAACCGGGAGCTGGCTTCCAAGGCGCTGGAGATGATCAGGATGAACGAAACAATTTCGGAGATCATTGATCAACTGGAAGAATTCAATAAAGACGGGGACGTTAATCCGAAAATGGTGAGAAGCGTCAAAAAGATGATCCGTGATCTGGAAACGCACTCCAAAGAAAATATCTGGAACGAGTTCAACAAAATATTCAAAAACATCCATTCGGACTTCTACACCAAACTGCTCAATGTTTGTCCCGAGCTGACCGCCACAGAGATCAAAACGGCGGCGCTTTTAAAGCTCAACCTTACCACCAAGGAAATTGCGGCCATCACCTTCAAGTCGGAGAGCGGCATCAAAACCACCCGTTACCGGCTGCGGAAAAAACTGGGATTGTCGGGTGACGACAAGCTTGTTCCGTTTCTGATACAGATTTGAGCTGTGCCGGGTTTTTTGCTTCCTTTTTTGATCTTTCAAAAAAGGAAGAGAATTGAGGGAGATATGAATTTAATGTTGTTGTTGATGCAAACGGCACAAACGCAAGCGCCTTTTGTTTATTTCTACGCAATTTTTCATTCA
>JAOZMX010000204.1 GCA_029934065.1 Bacteroidales bacterium | reverse complement strand
ATGTCGGGATATTCGTCTCCGTTGAGGTTGCCGATGGCCACTGCACTGCGCAGTCCCTCATCAATCCACAAATAGTTTTTCATCACAAGTTTGAATCTGCCGTTCAGATTGTTTTTTATTCCCGAATAATAATAGATATCACCAAATTCGGAACCGGCAAAAAGCAGAATGTCACCGCCTGCATCTCTGAAAAAACGGGGAATGCAATACCCGAAGATGGAGAGGTTGGGGTCGCGGACATCAACCAGGCCGAGGCTGTCGGTAATCAGCGTGAAAACCGGTGAAGCAGATGAGCCTTCATTTTGGTAATACGAAACGGTGCCGTTTCTTTTGCCGACAAGCAGGTCCGTCAAACCGTCCTCATTCAGGTCGAAAAGCTGGGGAGCACTGTAATATCCGACGTCAATATTCTGATAATGGTGATCTTTTAATACAAATTCGGCAGGCGCTCCCGGTGTTGCAATGTTCTCGAAAGCCTCCAGTGTTCCTTCGGCATTGCCCACCAGCATATCGTCGTCGCCGTCGCCGTCGAGGTCGCCAAACGTCGGACATGCACCGTACAGCGGCGTTTCCTGCGGGTAATAGGCCGGGAGATTGGCAAAGTTGGTGTCAATGATCTTAAATTCGGGATTCGTTGCAGTGCCTGTGTTTTGGAGCAAAGCGAGTTGCGAACGGTAGTTGCAGTACAGATTGTATGCCGGGCCGTAATACGAACTGTCGAAATAGCCGAAGTTGCCGACTACGATGTCCGTTAATCCGTCGGCATTGTAATCGAAAAATACCGGTATGGCGCCGGCACCGAAATCAAGCATTTCATCCTGTAAGAAATTCTTTTTCTGCAACTGGAACAGGGGCTGATCATCCGTTCCGGTATTTTGATAAAACCAAATGTTGTTCAGGTTTCTGGATTTTACCAGACTGGGGTCGAATGGGGAGACCAGCATGTCGCGTTTGTTGTCATTGTTGAGGTCAAGATAGCGCATTACCGGAAAAGAGAGCAGGTCGATGGGTGTATCGTATGCGGGAAAGGTGAAGGCGGCACTGACCATCAGGGCATCTTCTGCTGTGCCGCCGTTGATGAGTATCGCGGGGCTGCTGTAATCCACATCTCCGAGGAGCAGATCGTCCAGCCCGTCGCCGTTCTCATCAAAGATCATGAATGTTGATCCCGTATGCCGTTCTCCTCTGTTGTCATAACCGGAAATTTCAGGGTTTTTATCGTGTGCTTCAAAGCAGCTTTCGCCGAAACAGGTATCGAGGTATATCACATTGGATTCGTCGCTTTCGGCAAAACGTCCCCAGCAGTTTTCCACCTTCTTTAAATCAAGTGAATCGGGGATGCCGTATTTTTCCATGGACTGGTTTTGATGGTATTCAACAAAAGAACCCATTCCCCAAAAGGTGAGCAAATCCAGATCGCCGTCGTGGTCAATATCGTTGATGGCGGGATAATCGGCATAGGTGACCAGAATATTCACATATCCCGATCCGTAGTCGGAACGAAGATAGGGAAAGACCTCCAGTTCAAACTGATCGCTTTCCCGCCCGGTGTTTTTATAAACTTTAACGCCTGCATATCCTTTGGAATAGGCGAAGATGTCGTTCAGCCCGTCCATGTTGTAGTCGGCAAAGATCACCCAATCGTCAAAGTGAGGAAGCTTGCCGGCAAGGGAGGGCTGAAACTGATATCCGGCCTCGCCCGGAATGCCCGCATTTTTGTAAGTCAGAACACGATTGCCGTTGCGATCGAAAACCACGAGATCACGAATGCCGTCACCGTCAAGATCAACTTCTCCGAACTGACAGGCATTAAGCCCGCCGGCCCACGCATCGTTAAGCAGATGACCTTCAGGGTTGGTTACCGGAATATCATATTGTTTCTCAAAGCCCAACGGTAAAGTATATTGCGCCTGAACCGAAAAGCCGGAAAACATCAGAATAAACAGGGAAAACAAATTTTTGATTTTCATATAGCGATTGGTTGATTTGAAGCAAATGTACATCAATTTTCCGATGCTAAATTCATCTGTCGTAAAAATAATTATGCATAAAGTTCATGTATTTCCGAAGCACATCGAAATATTTTATATTTTTGCTTATATAAACTTGAAACCATGCTAAAAAGAGTATTGATCTTAACCAGTTTTCTCATTACAACTACTTTATTACAGTCCCAGACCTTTTATTACAGTGATTCTCTCGGTGAAGCGTCCGGAGGACGATCCGTTTCCGACACTGTCTTTGTTTCCGACTGGTCGCTAAAGATCAACGAATTTTGTGCCATCAACGATGCTGTTATTCACGATGAGTTCGGAGAATATGACGACTGGATTGAATTTTACAATTTCGGTGAAGACACGATTGATTTGAAAGGTTTGTTCATAACGGATGATTTTTCGGAGCCGCAAAAATGGCATTTTGATGCCTCTTTGATCGTTTTGCCCGATTCTTTTTTGCTGATCTGGGCCGACAAGGATCCAGAGCAGGGAGGCAACCATTTGGGGTTTAAATTGTCGGGCGGCGGAGAAGAAATAGCCATCTATACGCCCGATAGTTTGATGATCGATTCGGTTTCTTTCGGTCAGCAAACCGCTGATCAGTCCATGGGACGCCAGCCCGACGGAGGAAGTGTGTGGAATTATTTTACCGAACCTACACCGGGAAGTTCGAATAATACCACCGGACTGTACGGTACTACACCTTCTCCGGAGTTTTCCGTTCCCGGAGGCTTTTTTCAGGACGATTTTTATGTTGATCTTTCCGTGAATTTGGAATCGGCAGAGATACATTATACGCTGGATTGTTCGGAACCGACGGAATCTTCACCGGTTTACAGCGATCCTTTGTTCGTCGAAGCCACCACAGTGATCAGGGCAAGGGCTTTCAAGGAGAATTGGATTGCCGGTCCCGTTGCTACGGCAACATACATTTTTGATGCAGACTACACATTGGATGTAATTTCACTCGTGACCCAACATGATAATTTCTGGGGGAGCTCCGGAATCTATTCAAATCCTTACACCGGAGTGGAAAAACCCATTCACATGGAATATTTTCCCGAAAACGGTGACGATGGTTTTGAAATTGACCTCGGGGTGAAGATCCATTCGCCCGACAGCCGGCAACAAAAATCCCTCAGGTTTTACGCAAGGTCGCAATATGGTGAAAAAAACATTGATTACAAGTTATTTGATGATCTTGACATCACCTCATTCAAAAGGTTTATTTTAAGAAACGGAGGAAACGATGGTTTCGAAAGATCGAAGACGCAAATCCGTGATCCGCTGGCTCATATTATTTACAAACAAAATAATCCGGAAAATGCCGTTTCAGCTTATAAGCCCGTTGATGTTTACCTTAATGGTGAATATTGGGGGATTTATAATATGAGGGAGCGGCAGGATAAGTATTACATCGAATCCCATTTCGGGGAAGAGGACATTGATTTTCTTGAATACGATGCCCACGAACCCAACTTTAAGCATGCCATTGAAGGCGATTGGCAGAATTTCAACGCTTTAAAAAATTATGTTATTTCCAATGATTTAAGTATTGAATCCAATTATCAGGTGGTTGAGGATTGGATGGATATTGAGAATTTTGTCGATTATCAGGCCTTTGAAATCTTTGTTGGCAATCAGGACTGGCTCAGCAACAACATCAAGTTCTGGCGCCCCCGCCGCGAGGATGCAAAATGGAAATGGGTGTTGTGGGATACAGAATACGGTCTGGCACTTTTTTATCCGGATCACCCCATTGGTTATCCTGATTTCAATTTCCTCCACATGGCTCTTACTTGGGGTGGTTGGGGAAACGGAGACTATACCTATCTTTTGCGTAATCTGGTTGATAACGATGGCTTTCGCGAATACTTCATCACCCGTTTTGCCGATTTGCTCAATACCGATTTAAAAACAAACGGAAAAATTCCCACAGTGATTGATTCCCTTGTTGCTATGCTGACTCCCGACCTGCAATACCAGTTCAACAGATGGGGCGGAAATTCTTCTAACTGGCAAACAAAGGTACAGGAGATCAAAGACTTTACCAACGGACGCCCTCCATATATTCGTCAGCATATCATTGATGAGTTTCAGTTGGATACGGTTTATACGCTTACGGTTCATATCAAACCTTTTGGTACCGGAAGTGTTAAAGTGAATACAATCACAACGGGCGATTCGCTCTGGGCCGGGGTTTATTTTACTGGTTATGCCACTGCTCTTGAAGCTGTTTCGCTCCCGGGATATCAATTTGTCGAATGGCTGGGAACAGATATTGATACGACGAAGTTGTTTTTGATGGCCGGTGGCGATACTTCGGTGACCGCTGTTTTTAAACCATTGATGCCCGAATCGTCAATAGTTATTAATGAGATCAATTACCATTCGGCGGAGTTATTTGATCCGCACGACTGGGTCGAACTGAAAAATGTTTCATCATCTGCGGTGGATTTGCAGGGATGGGTTTTTAAGGATGAGGATGATGAACATCTTTTTGAAATACCGGAAGGTGTTCAGCTTCTTCCCGGCGATCATACGGTTTTGTGCAGGGATACTTTGGACTTTAAAACATGTTTTCCCGATTTGAAAAATTTCACGGGAAATTTCGATTTCGGGTTGAGCGGTAGTGGTGAGGTTTTGCGTTTGTATGATAACTCCGGGTTGTTGGCCGACTCGGTTCATTACCGGGATGACCCTCCATGGCCGGTGCTGCCCGACGGGCATGGCCCCACGCTGGAACTCATTGCCGATACGTTGAACAATGACCTGCCGCAAAGCTGGCAGGCCAGTTTTGTTATGGGAGGTACACCGGGGAAGACCAATTCACAGAAAGCTCCGGTGAAGTTGTTTGTCAACGAACTGATGGCCGACAACACATCAACTGTTTCCGATCCTCAAGGTGAATTTGACGGCTGGATCGAATTGTACAACGCCGGGGAACAATACATTGATGTGGGTGGAATGTGTATTTCCAATGACCCGTTAAATCCTGTCGTGTGGCAGTTTAGTACGGAAAAACCCGATTCGACGATCCTGATGCCCGGGGAATTTATGTTGTTATGGGCCGATACCGATATTGGCAACGGAGTTTATCATCTTGGGTTTGAGCTGGCTGCCGACGGAGGATATGTCGGGATTTATTCCGGTAACGGAAATACACTTTTGGATTCGGTTACCTATACTGCGCAGTTTGCCGATGTTTCGTACGGCAGAAGAACCAATGCCGGCGAAGAGTGGGTTTTAATGCACAGGCCCTCTCCGGGAATGTCCAATACGGCCGGCATTACGGTCTCGCTCAAAGCATTCCTCGAAGGAGCGTTTCTTGATACGGCAATGACGACTTTGCTGGCTCCCGGCCACATTCCTTATTCCCAGCCGTTCGGTTCTGAACCGTGGAATTACGATGGGGATGAGGAAGTATCGGCAATTCCCGATGGAATCACCGACTGGATTTTGGTCGAGTTGCGGGATGCCCCTTCAGCAGGTCAGGCAACACCACAAACCGGAATTGCGCGAAAAGCCGGATTTATCTTCAAAAACGGCCTGATTAAAAATGTTGACGGAACCAGCGGTTTATTTTTCGATATTTATTTCGACGACAGTTTATATGCCGTTGTTTGGCACCGCAATCATCTGGCAATAATGTCAGGGTGTGCATTGCAAAAAGAGAATGATGTATATTATTTAGACCTCACGGAATCTGCAATGAAGATTTTTGGCGGTGAAGATGCTGCCCGGGAAATCATCCCCGGAGTGTGGGGAATGTTTTGCGGCGATGCCGATGCCGATGGCGTGATCAATAATTCGGATATCAATCAGGGATGGTGGTTGCAGGCCGGAAAATCCGGATATTATTTCGGTGATTTTAATTTGGACGGTCAGGTTGATAACAAGGACAAAAACAAATGCTGGTTCCGGAATGTGGGGCGCCAAAGTTTGATTCCACAATAAAAAAAAAGACTTCTCTTAAATGAGAAGTCTTTTTTTTATAACAAGTAAATGTTTGAATTATTGAACGATCATTTTCTTTGTGATCTGTTTTTCACCGGCTTTTATAGTGTAGAAATAAACACCGCCTT
>JAOZMX010000203.1 GCA_029934065.1 Bacteroidales bacterium | reverse complement strand
CAAAATCCGTTTTTCGTTTGGCTTTTTTGAAAACGAAACACTACCACCTTCCCACTTTTTCCGAAGCGGCGACTTTGCAAAATTAAAACCGGAAGAATATAAACAATACGAAGTAAGTATGAATGCATATAGAGACATAAAAAATTCAATTGATACAGCTATTGAAAAAGGAGAAAAGAAAAAAGCAATTGAAATAGCACAAGAAATGCTAAAAGACAATGAGTCAGTAGAAAAAATTATAAAATATACCGGACTGACAAAAGAAGAAATCGAAAAACTGAAAGAAAAATAACAAAACGGTTACAAATTTAAACAGACAACAAATAATGATGTTTGTGTCTGAAAGCGGAATACAAATAAAGCCCGGATACCGGATTAAAACAGCTTATCCCTTTTCAGCAGGTAGGGGAGGAGTACCTGTCTGAAACCTTTGTTGATATCGGCTTCCACAAAGTCGATACGGTACTGTCCGCACCGGAGTTTCAGCTCTTTTTTGAAAGCCTGCACTGCTTTGGTGTATTGTTCCCTGACCTCGTTGGGATGCAGTTTCAGCTCCTTGCCGCTTTCCATGTCGATGAACTTATAGGGTTTGTTGTCGAAATTGAATTCGATCTCCTTGTTTTGATCCACCACATGAAACAGCACCACCTCATGCTTGTTGTGCCGGAGGTGTTGCAGGGCGCCGAAAAGCTCTTCCGCGTCTTTGCCGTTTTCGAACATATCCGAAAAGATCAGGATCAGGGAGCGTTTGTGCACCTGTTCGGCGATCTCGTGCAGTGCTTTGCTGGCAAAGGTCCGGCGGTGGATATCTTCCCCGATGGGTTTCAACAGCTTTTCCAGCTCGCTGTAAAGGTATTTTTGATGAACGGTGGTTGAGCGTGCTCCGGTATGCAGCTCCACGGTGTCAGAAAACAGTGACAGCCCAACCGCATCGCGTTGTTTCTTCAGCAGGTTGATGAGTGCGGCGGCGGCATAAACCGAAAATGTGATCTTGTTGGGTTTGTCGATGGAAGGATTGCCGGTGGCCGGAAAATACATGGAGGAAGAGTTGTCGATGACAATCCGGCAGCGCAGGTTGGTCTCTTCTTCGTAACGTTTTACGAACAGCTTGTCGGTACGGCCGTATAGCTTCCAGTCGATGTGCTTGGTGGATTCGCCCGTGTTGTAAAGCCTGTGCTCGGCAAACTCCACCGAAAAGCCGTGGAACGGACTCTTGTGCAAGCCCGTAATAAAACCTTCGACCACTTGCTTTGCGATAAATTCAAGCGAGTCGAACTGCTGTATCCTGTTTAAATCTATTTTGTAATCCACCGGTTTACCTGTTATTTTTTAATGGAACTTCCTGACCGGTTGCCCGGACATTACATGGAGAACGTAAATGAACAAAAGGCAGTATGCAAATGCCGCACACTGCCTTAAAATTCTTTTCGGAAAACGGTATTTACAACAATCCTTCGAGTTTTTTCAGCAGCATCTGCTTGGGTACGGCACCCACCTGCTTGTCGGCGATTTTGCCGTCTTTGAAAAACAGGATCGTCGGGATGTTTCTGATCCCAAACTTGACTGCAGTTTGCGGATTATGGTCAACATCCAGTTTGCCGACCACAACTTGTCCCTCGTAATCTTTTCCGATTTCTTCAACAATGGGGCCTACCATGCGACAAGGACCGCACCATACCGCCCAAAAGTCAACAATTACGGGTTTGTCCGATTGAAGTACCAGTTCGTCAAAATTTGAATCTGTGAATTCTAAAGCCATCGTATTCCGGGTTTTTAAGTTATTTTACTGAAAAATTTCGCCAAAAGTATAAAATGTTTTTGCAATTATTTCCTTAAATAATCTTACAAAATCTGTTTTTTTCCAAAGTTCCTCTCTTTCGGAGGTTATCGTGCAAACTATCCTGTTGGTTTCAATACCGGAAAATCTTGACATCAAACAAAATTTTCTTTACCTTTGCTCATGTGTTGTTAATTTGAATAACTAAAGCTTTGTGTATTAATGTTAATTTTTAAAGCACTGAATTTATGTAAGATACTATATGAAGATTTTTCTTTTTTGAATGTTTTTTGACCTGATGTTTTTGTGGCAAGATGTTGCCCTTTAGGCACAAAGCCACAAAGGCACAAAGAATCACTAATATTTTGGTTTTGTTTTATTGAAAATTTGTATTCAGGATATTAATATAAGAAATAATGATTAATAAATAGATAATCAATATTTTAAACTTGAGAAAAAACTTGACATTATGAAAAAAATCTACTTGTTCTTTAGCGTCTTTTTATTGGCTCTGACGGTTGTTGGGCAAACCTATGTGGAGTTGACCGATGACATGGAGATTCCTTCCAACTCAAACATCAAGATACTCGGCGGTGATTACGTTTTCGGCGATTACGGCTGGGACGGCGTGATCCGGATCGTCAACAAGGAGAACATTATCCTCGACGGCGACAGTGTGACGGTGCAGGGCGGCAACGAGATGGGCTACATGATCAAGATCGAGAATTCCTCCAACATCGTCATCAAAAATTTTGAACTGGTCAGCAAATACAAGTATGCCCTTCATTGTATCAATTCCGATCATATCATGCTCGAAGGGAACAATTTTTCCTACAACAAGAAAGATACCACCGGCTGGATACAGATATGGACTCCCTACACGTCGGCACTGGGTGGCGGTGCGCTTTTTTACAACACCCATTTCATTGATGTCGGCAACAACGTGATGACGCAGCAAAACGACGGCGTGGCCATGTATGAGTGCGATACGGGCGTGATCTGGAACAACGTGATGAACTGGAATTGCGGTTTCGGGGTGAGAATGAACTTCACCGACCACATGTGGGTGCATCATAACGATCTCTCACACGTCAACCGGGAGACCAACCCCAGCGATTGCGCCGCCATTTTGCTCATTGTCTCCAACGAAAACCTCGTTGAATACAATAATCTGACCTACTCGGGCGACGGTATTTTTCTCGGTCAGTACGAATATTCGCAAATTCCCAACAACAACGAATTTTATTACAACGAATGCTCCTACTCGCCCCACAATGCCATCGAGGCCACCTTTGCCGACGGCAACATTTACAAACACAACCAGTGCAATTACAGCCATTACGGTTTTTGGCTCGGCTACTCCTTCAACTCGGTGGTTGACAGCAACGAGATCATCGGCAATCAGGTTGCCGGCGTGGCCGTTGACCGGGGCTACAACAACCGTTTTACCGGCAACACCATCAAAGAGAATCCCACGGGCATTGATGTGTGGGAGGGCGACGGCATTCCGCCTTACCAGATGCAGTTTTCAAAGGATTATTTTTTGTACGGCAATCTGTTTGAAGGCAACGAAAAAGCCGTTAAGGCAGTGAAGACCGAACATCTGATCGCAAAGGAAAATCATTTCCTGAACAACCGCAGCGATCTCTATTTCCAGGACGATTCCTTCGACGATACCATCAGCGACAATGTTTTTGAGGGAACGGCGGTTTATTATTTTGAAAACCGTTCCACCGACGATATTTATGCGGTGAATAATCTGTTTGTGTGGGACGACGACGACTTAACCGGATGCAAGATTTATGATAAGGAAGATGTAACATCGTACGGCGAGGTGATCTGGCAGCCGCATTTGGCGGGCGATCCTCCGGTTTATCAGGACGTTCCGCCGGAGGATATGGCGGAGCCTGATGCGGTGTGGTACACCTACCCGGAGGCTTGCGGCTGGTACGGCCTGATGGGGCCGACGACCACCGGATGGGATTACGAGATCAAGAAAGTGGGGCAGGCGGCCATCCACCTCAACACCGTCAACGGCTGGGACATGGGAATGATGTACCGCCCGCCGCAAAACGAACGGGCCCGCTGGAACCTGACCGAAGAGGATACGCTGGTTTTTTGGTTACGCTCCGAAAATACCACCGGTTACGGTTTTCAGTTTTGCCATATCAAGCTGGGAAACAATTGCGGCGGATATTTTAAATATACGGCTCCGGCCACCACCATCCTGAATCCTACCATGGGAGCATGGAAGCAATACAAGGTACCGCTGACGGGCGTTTCTCCGTGGGTGAGGTCGGCGTACGGCGACGTGTCGCTGTCGGATATCAGCTATGTGGAGTTTCATGCCGACACCTGGGAGTACGGCTTTGAGCTTTGGATCGACGGAATGACCTTTACCCCTTTCGTTACGGGTACGGACAGGGGAGAAGCACCGGCAAAACCCGGCATTGAGGTTACTCCCAATCCCTCCGGCGGAACGGCTTCCATTGTCATTACGGGTGCCGGCAAACGTGAGGTGCAAATGAATTTGTATGATGCCCGCGGCAGGATGGTCAAAAGGGTTTTCGACGGAAAGCTCTCCGAAGGGCGCCAAAACCTGTGGATGGTTTGTCCCGGCCTCCAGTCCGGCATTTACCTGCTCAACCTGATCACCGATGCAGGAATGGTGAGCAAAAAGATCGTCATCGAAAAATAAACCCTCATTTGATGAAACCGAAAGTTGTTGTTGCATGGGTGGTTTTTTTCTCCTACCTTGCCCTTGTGGGGTATTTATACCTTGGCATCGGTAAAAGCAAAGTTTATCCCGCCGGGCCGATAACACTCGTGGTGCATTCAAAGCCGGGTTCGGCCATTGATCTGATGGCCCGGAAAGTGGCGGTCATTGCACGCAAGTACGGCAAAGTTCCTTTTGTGATCGAAAACCGTACGGGCACGCAGGGTCTTGTGGCGATGCAATATGTGCTCGACAGCAAAGCCGATGGCTATACCCTGCTCGGCGTTACCAAATCGTTCCTTTCCACAGTGATCGTCAACAAGAGCAAGGTAAGCATGAACGATTTTTATTTTGTGGCCAACATGGTTTCCGACCCCGAAGCCGTCATCGCCAATACCCGAAGAAGTTTCCATTCGCTGGCCGATGTGATTGCCGACGCCCGGAAAAGCGACGAACCGCAGGTGTGGATCGGACCGGGTACCGGAAGCCGCGACAACCTGATGGCCATGAAGTGTGCCGAAACCCTCGGCATCAATATCAAATGGATCGATTACAAAAGCGGGCCGCAGGCTGTGCTCGCAATGCTCCGCAACGAAGGCGCCGTTTATGTGGGCAATCCCGCCGACATCAAAGGCAAAAACGGACTGAACATCATTGCCATTGCTGCCGGAAAACGCCTGAAAACACTTCCCGGCGTGCCCACCTTTAAGGAGCAGGGTTACGGCCTTGTGGAATCGATGTGGCGGGGATTTGCCTTCAAAAAGGGAGTGCCGGATTTTGCGGTACGCCATCTGACGGAACTGCTGCAAAATGTGGTAAACGACCCCGAATGGAAAGCCTATTGCAACGATAACGATGTCTTTTCCGATTTTGAGACGCACGAAAAATTCACCGCCAGGGTGGAAAGGGAAACCGCCGAAACGGTAAGCTATCTTGAAAAGGCCGGCCTGATGGTGAGCTATCTCTCCGGAGGGGTTATCCCCCTCTGGCTTGCAGCAACGATCATTCTGCTTTTAACGCTGTTGTTGCTGTTTGCGGTCAGCGGTTTTTCGTTCCGCAATGTCGGTTACGACCGGATGGTGGCCGCAGGGATGTTCTGGGTCGCCGCCTTTTTCCTTTACCAGACCTTCCTGTTCCGCATTCCCGCAAAGGTGAACGTCACCGCTCCGGCGCTGATCCCCGGCATCTGGATCGCCGTTTTGATGGGCTTGTCCCTTTTGCTGATGATGCGTTCAAAAGGTGAAACCCCGCCGGCCGGAACAACACCTTATCCGCGAATCGTCCTGACAATGATACTCTACATGGTGCTTTACCTGATCCTGATGCAATGGGTGGGCTATTATCTCGTTACACCGCTTTTTATCATGGCGGCCATGGCTTTGCTGAAATACCGGAAAGTTTCTTTTATGGTGATCAATGCGTTCGGTTTTGTGCTTTTTAGCTATTTTGTTTTCAGCGGATTGTTGAGCATCGAATTGCCGATGGGGAGATGGTGGGGGTGAGGAAGGCAGAAGTCAGGCTCTTGGGAGGCAAAATCAACCAATATGTTGTTTAAGTTTAAAGTAAAAAGGCAAAAGGCAAAAGGCAAAAGTTTGGCAGAA
>JAOZMX010000202.1 GCA_029934065.1 Bacteroidales bacterium | reverse complement strand
CACCCTCCGTATTACCGCGGCTGCTGGCACGGAGTTAGCCGGTGCTTATTCATACGGTACCGTCAGCTCCGGACACGTCCGAAGGTTTCTTCCCGTATAAAAGCAAGTTTACAACCCATAGGGCCGTCATCCTGCACGCGGCATGGCTGGGTCAGACTTGCGTCCATTGCCCAATATTCCTCACTGCTGCCTCCCGTAGGAGTCTGGTCCGTGTCTCAGTACCAGTGTGGGGGATAATCCTCTCAAAACCCCTAGGCATCGTAGCCTTGGTGAGCCGTTACCTCACCAACTAGCTAATGCCACGCATGCCCATCTATAACCGCCGAAGCTTTAATTCAAAAGGGATGCCCTTTCTGAATATTATGGGGTATTAATCCGAATTTCTTCGGGCTATTCCCCGGTTAAAGGTAGGTTGCATACGCGTTACGCACCCGTGCGCCGGTCGTCAGCTCCCGATTGCTCGGGACTGTTACCCCTCGACTTGCATGTGTTAAGCCTGCCGCTAGCGTTCATCCTGAGCCAGGATCAAACTCTTCATTGTAAATGTAAATCTTGAATGTCTTCTGGACTTACTTTCACAATCTGTAATTGACTGTGGATATTTGCTACTTAGGCTATACTTCAATCTTTTCAAAGAACGAATCCTCTTACGGATTTGTTTATTTTCGAAAAAGGTCTGCAAAAATAATACTTTTTTCTTTTCAACCAAACCTTTTAACAAAATTTTCAAGAACTTTTTTCCTTTTCTTTCGAATCAATTTTTGACCTTCATTTCGAAAAGGGCTGCAAAGGTACTACCATTTTTTAAACTACCAAACTTTTTTTTAAAAAGTTTTATCTTTTTCCTCATTCGCCTGATTTCCTGCTTTTCCAGTGTTTTCAACACTTTCAGGAATCTTTTCTCCATCAAAATCTAAAAGAACTTGTTTCTAAAGCGGGTGCAAAGATACGACAATAACTTTTAAACAAACAAGCTTTTTCTGAAAAAACTTTTATTTATTTCTTTTATGTTTGATAAAGAGATGTTTACAAATGAATTATTTTTTGGCTGGGATGTTTTTCAAGATATCCAGTGTCCACTTCCAGAATTTCTCCACCGATTTGATCTCGATGCGTTCATCGGGTGAGTGAACCGCTTTAAGCTCGGGGCCATACGAGATCATGTCCATTCCCGGATACTTCTCGCCGATCAGGCCGCACTCCAGTCCTGCATGTATTGCAAGAACGTCAGGCTCGGCATTAAAGAGTTTTTTGTAGGATTCTTCGGCCACCTTTAGTATCTTCGATTTGGGATTCGGTGTCCAGCCGGGATAGCCGTCGGAATTTTCAACTTCGGCACCGGCAAGGATGAATACCGAAGAGACCATTTGAACCACATCATCCAATGCTGTGGCCACCGAGCTGCGCTGGCTTGTTGTGATAAAGAAATAGTCGTCTTCGGTTTTTACCGATGCGAGGTTGGTTGATGTTTCCACAAAATTCGGGATCTCTCTCGACATCTCGATCACACCGTGGGGGCAGGCCGATAATGCGAGCAGCAGCTTTTGCTGGGCATTTTCATTCACGACAAAATAGGGCTGTTCAACAGTTACGGCTTTAATTTCCAAACCAGGTTCCGTGGCATGGTATTCATTCACCATATCTTTATGGTGTTGTTCCACAAGGGCAAGGAATTTTTCCTTTACGGAATTATTGACCAACAAGACGGCTTCGGCTTCCCGTGCAATGGCATTACGCAGGTTGCCTCCGTTGAAACTGTGCAAACGTACGCTGTACATCTGAACGGCTTTCATCACCAGCCGGTTCAAAATTTTGTTGGCATTTCCGAGCCCCTTGTTGATGTCGTCACCCGAGTGTCCGCCCTTCAATCCTTTTACTATTATTTTATAAGGTGTAGTGTAATCGGGTACCAGCTCTTTTGTGAACCACATTTTGGCGGTGGTGTCCCGTCCGCCTGCGCAACCGATGAAGATCTGTCCGTCGTCTTCCGAATCGAGGTTCAAAAGGATATCCGACTGTAAAAATCCCGGTTCCAGGCCGAATGCTCCCGATAATCCGGTCTCTTCATCAACGGTAAACAAACACTCGATGGGGCCGTGTTCGATATCGTCGGAGGAAAGAATGGCAAGTTGCGTTGCAATGCCGATGCCGTCGTCGGCACCAAGGGTAGTACCTTTGGCCGTAACCCAGCCATCGTCAACATAAGCCTGAATGGCGTCTTTGTTGAAGTCGAATTCAATATCTTTGTTCTTTTCGCATACCATATCCATGTGGCTTTGCAGACAAACCGTTTTTCTGTTTTCGTAACCTTTGGTTGCCGGTTTTCGGATGAGCACATTGCCGGTTTCATCCTGTTTCCATTCCAGATGATGCTTTTTTGCAAAATCGATCAGATATTGTGCGATTTTTCCCTCCTGTTTCGAAGGTCGTGGGATTTTTGTAATTTCCAAAAAGTATTTCCATACTTTTTGCGGTTCCAATTTGCTGATGTCGGTTTCCATAGTATATAGATTAATGTGTGTTTTGATTATTGTTAATCGGCTCACAAAGGTAAATATTTTGTTAAAGCGCAAATCGTCCGCCTGAATTATTTCATGAATGTTCTGTTTTTCAAACAACATTTCAGCCTGCATTGCAGCAAAATCAATAAAATCCGTCAATTACCTCCAATTACAACTTGAAAAAAGAGCAACACCATTATCCGAAAACCAAATTAGAAGAAGCCATGATAAAATGCAGATGAGCCTGATAAGTCAAGAATATTTTCAGATTGATGGACGGTGAATGGATGAGGTAGCGCAAATGCTGTCTTACACCGGTTTTAATATAGAATTGCCCGAAAACTGTTTTATTGTTTAACAAACTTTTTTACTGTTTGACCTGCCCGGATAAAATAAATGCCTTTGTTCAGGTTTGATATTTCAATTATTCTATCCTCCTGTCTTTTAATTTGCGCGTAACCCTCGATGATTTTACCCGAAATATCGTACATCAGAATATTTTCACTTGGAAGTGCGGTCAGCACGATAAATGAACAAGCCGGATTCGGATAAATTTCGAAATCGCTATGCTCAGTACTGTTTGTCGAAGATTCGTTGGTAACTGTTATTGCTACTTCCAAAGTGTCGCCGAACCATGTATTTCCCTCTTGCAACATTTGCCAGTGAGTTAAATAAGTGCCGGTAGATTCCGGCGCCGTGATCTCCACATCGAAGACTTTGGCACGCCCTCTGAATATTCCGCCGTAAAACGGAATATCGTCAAGGGTATCGTTGATCAAATAACGGCCGGGGCCAAACAAAATGCTGTCGATCGTCTCGTTCTGACCGAGTTTGAAACCGTTCCCGGCACTCCATTTTTCGTTGCCCTCGTTCCTGACGATAATTGTTGCATTAACGGTTTCTCCCGGTTCCATTGCGGCGGGGATGTCGCTCCAAACTATTTTTGCATCGAGTTGCAACATATCGTTGAATTGTGCGGCACCTGCCGCCGTGGTGTTGATGTATTCGAAAGGATTGTCCGTATCCGACCAAACATCGTCACCGGTGTTGTTCATCCCTCCGGTGGTTTTCTTGTATATCGTATCCGTCCGGGCAAGATAAATTCCCGATCCTTCGTCATATTCGTTAAAACTTTCGATATAAACCCTGTCGATTGCCGGATCGTCGTTTACCATATTCCAACTCTCGGTATAATGCACTCCACCGTCGCGATGCAACTGGAATCCGGGATTTCTTACATTTTGATCCCAATATCCCGGTTTTAACAGGGAGGATTTAATTCCATTCCATGTTTTATCTATTTTATATTCTTGCATTTCGAACTGATAAATCCTTTCGTCGGCAAACGAAAATGCGGGTGAGTAAGCATTGTTTATCATTTTGATATCGTTGTTGAAAATCGGATGTTCGGCGCCGAAAGCGGCACTCAGTCTGCTTGTAACATCATCCCTTGTAAGCTGGGAGTAATAATTGATGTGCAGGTGAATATGCCAGATGTTCAATACGGGACTACCATCCTGCGTATAGATGTAATCATCGGCATACTCGTCGTCGTTTACCGAATAATATTGATTGTAAAAACGGATATAGTGGCCTACCAATTCATCTTTCCCCTCTTCGGTGGCACAATTTCCGTTATATCCCAGGATGCTGTAAGTTATTTCCGGGTCGAGAAAAGGGCATACTTTGGGGACGTTCCAGCCTTCGGAACGAAGCAGATACAGCGCCATGAACAAATTACCCCGCTGATTTTCCATGTAAGGGATAAGTTCAACGTACAATACGTCGATGTTTGCGGCCATCACCTGTTTGATGAATTCCATCCAGAAATCAACCCCTCCGCTCCAGCTTTCGCGACCTTCAAGCGGAATCCACGGACTGCTTTGTTGGCCTCCGTCAACGGTAAACCATGTGAAAAAACTTGTTGAAACAATATGGCTTGAAACCGAAAAGTGGTTGCCGGCCGTGAACAAACTGTCGGTCAATTCACATTTAACAACAAAATCGACCGTTTCGGATTTTTCGCCGAACCACTCTACGCCGTCTTGAACCATTTGCCACTGAAAGTAGTACATGCCGATGGTTGACGGTGCTGTTAATGTTGCCGTTATGGTAACCTGTTCTCCCGGTAATACATCACATGGCAGGAACAGACGATTTACTCCCCAGTTGAAATTATCCTGCGGATTTTGCGAACCCAGATGATACAATTCCGCATCGCTCCATGTTGTGGTACCCGTATTTTCAAACGAAATTGAAATATCGAATTGCTGTCCGGCTTCAATTTCCTGCGGAACAACTTGTGAAAGAAACTTGGAATCGTTTTGAGCTTGTATTGTGCCGATCGAAAAAAATATGATCGCCGTTAATATTGAGAAAAGTTTGTTCATTACCCTGTTCTTTAATAATAATAATGCTTACAATTATATTTGCAAATGTACTAAAAACAAGAACATTATTTCGGGTTCAAATCAAACGGGTGATATTGTTGAAATGCCAGGGATGACACTACGATCATAGTAAATCGGGTTATTTGCCATATCTTTGACCCGAATTAATAATATGATTGTAAGTTCCGGATTTAATAAATAATGAAACATATAAACGGATGAAAACATTGACCATACGCGAAATCAATAACATCGTCGCCGGCAGGTTGGACGGCGACACCGATCAAAAGATTGCCGGGCCGGAGCAGCTCGAAAGGGCTGAACGTCATCACATCACATTTGTCGGCAACAGGAAATATGCACGTTTATGGCCGTCGTCGAAGGCGTGTGCCGCCATTGTGGACGAAAAGCTGAAGCTTGAACCCGGCGAAAACAGAGCTTTGATCAGGGTGAAGAATGCGGATCTGGCCATGGCGAAAATTCTTGAGTTGTTCGATCCCGGGTTGCCGCAGTTTGAGGAGGATATCCATCCTACCGCAGTCGTTCACCCTTCGGCAAAGGTGGGGAAGGGGTGTAAGATCGGTGCTGGTTGTTATGTCGGAAAAGAGGTGGTTTTGGGCGACGGGGTGATCTTGTATCCCAACGTTACGATTCTTGACGAAACGACCGTCGGTACCGGTACCGTTGTATGGTCGGGTACCGTAATCCGTGAGCGGTGCGAGATAGGAGCCTATTGTATTTTTCATAACAATGTGAGCATCGGTGCCGACGGCTTCGGCTATCGTCCTGCCGAAGACGGAAGGGGACTCGTTAAGATACCGCAGATCGGAAATGTGGTGATCGGCAATTACGTGGAGATCGGAGCCAACTCGTGTGTTGACCGGGGTAAATTCAGCTCAACCATCGTTGGTGACGGTTGCAAGATCGACAATCTGGTGCAGATCGCTCACAATTGTGTCTTAGGGCGTTTTTGTATCATGGCCGGCAACAGTGGTCTGGCGGGATCGGTAACGCTCGGCGACGGCGTTGTCATCGGCGGCAGCGCCTCCATTAAGGACCATATCACAATCCATTCGGGAGCCGTGGTGGGTGCCGCCTCGGGCGTGATGAACGATGTACCGCCCGGTAAAACCGTCCTCGGTATGCCCGCCGCCGATTCCAGAGTTAAACTCAAACAGTGGGTGGCGCTGCGTAAACTTGCCGACGAGATGTAATACCGAAATACCTTCCCGGTGTAATCCTTAAAGAAAATCTTCCGGGTATCGCAACGGGCGGTTATTTTGATGTTATCCCGCTTCCTT
>JAOZMX010000049.1:18936-21026 GCA_029934065.1 Bacteroidales bacterium | reverse complement strand
ATTTCCCCGCCACCGGTAAAAGTCAGACTTCCGTTCAGGTCGACATAGCTTCCGGGATTGGTATCCTGATACAAATGGATGTATCCGCCGGGATTGGTGTAGAAACTACCGTAAATGCCGTCATCCGCCAGATCGAGGGCAGTAAATGTGCCGCTGAGCACATCTACGGCACCGTATGTCCAGTCGTAGGAGTTACAGGTTACGGTACTGCCATCCAACCGGAATGCCCCACCTGAGTATCTGGCTACTTCCAGAATGTTGAATGTTTCGTCGGAACAGTATTGATGGCTTTTGCTTTTGTCGTCCAAAGGTTGATAAAAAATCACTCTTCCGTTGCCTTCCACAAAAGCATCCGGACCTACATTATTGTTCCAGTTGCCTTCGACGGTGATGGTATGATCCTGCGGGTTGAATACTCCGCCGTCGATGGTGAAATCGCCAACGATATGAATATCATCGTCAACCAAATTTGTCGTATCGGTCGAGTTAATGACAACACTTCCGAAAATTCCCGACCCTGAACCCCATTTTTTGATGGTCGGTCTTGCGCCGTCGAAAACTAATGACCCGCTTCCGATCGAGAAATCAAAAGTTCCGTAATAATTAAAATAATGTTCTATATGAATATCTTTGGTTGACCAGCTTTGAACGATCGCACCGGGGTGGATGTACAATAAATTATGAATTGATATATCCTCAGATGTTAACGAATGAATATATGTCATGGCCCCACCGGTTTTGTAACACCTGAAATTGTAAAATCCCGAGTTGTTGCTATTAGATATGATTAAAGAATTCTCCGTGCCCACGAAATCAACAAAGCCAAACTCGGGATTGACATTGGAGCCGGGAAAAAATTCCCAGCTGCCATAGATACTGAAATAGCAACTGTACTCATTGACGGTAAATGATGACCCCGTTTCCCAAAGCGCATCTCCCATCAGGACGATTTTGGAATTATCTATTGCTTGTGTAATGTTGCCGCAAACACCCAGATCACCGCTAATATTCAAAGTGTAGCCGGTGATCGTCAAACCGGCACCCGATTCAATCAATAGGTTATTGCAATAGGCATCGTCGCTCATCACGTTGGGGTCATGCGGTGTTCCGGCGGGGATGTTTACAAAATTGGTGGTTGCATCGGGGATGATGTTAAAACTCCAGTTGCCGGCATTGTTCCAATCCGAATTCACCAGTCCCGTCCACGTTCCGACGGATTCCGTCAGATCAAGGTAAAATGTGTGGTAGCCGGGGGTTGAGTTTTCATCATCCACAAGGAAATAATAGGTTGTGCCCTGCTCCAAAAAGAACGATCCGTAGGTCCCCGCACTGTTGATATCACTAATGCATTCCCAGTCATCAGCAGAACAGGAACCGGTTTTATACATATAGTCCATCCACCCTGTTCCGCCGGTTACCACCAGGCTGTAATTCCCCCCCCGCTCAGGTGTGAATGAATAAATTTGCTCCATTCCCGAACAATAATACCCGCACGGAGAAGGAGAACTTGAAAACCAACTCCCGAAACCACCGCCATCAACAGTCATTGTATAGGCCGGACCCGCTCCTCCAATGATGAGGATATTGTCGCAAGGCTCTCTGGAAACATAAAATGTTTGTGTGGAGTATGATGTGTTTTCGTCATCCACCAAAATGTAATAGGTATTACCGGCTGTCAGATCGAAAGAGCCTTTTTTCCCGGGGGAAAAAGAGGGGCTTATACAATCCCATCCCGATGAACCGCAAGAACCGTTTCTGATGAAGTAATCCACCCAGGAACTATTGGTATTGGTAACCTCAATGGAGTAACTTCCGGAGTGTGAAGGGACAATGCTGTAAATTTGTTCTTTCCCATAACAATTATATCCACAGGAATTTGTAACCCAGGTTCCTTCTCCGCTTTTTGAAAATGTTTTGGCGTGGGTAACACCTCCGCCATTCAAAGAGATGGTTTCGGAGCACGGATCACCATAGCCGACGAGATTTATTGCCACGGGACTGGCATAATTATCTGCATTGTGGACAAGGTTAAGCGTTGCAGTGCTTTTTCCCGAATAGGTGGGCGTAAATCTTACTTCGATATAGCCTGA
>JAOZMX010000049.1:0-18926 GCA_029934065.1 Bacteroidales bacterium | reverse complement strand
ACCGGGCGGCAGATATAATGTATGAGTGCCAATGATTGAAAACTGGCTGGCATCGGCTCCGCTGATACTTGCGCCATTGATCTCCAGATTCATATAATTGGGTCTTGTTCCCGTATTGGTAACGGTAACGTAATGCGTTGAATGATCACCGATGAGAACAGTGCCGAAATTATATGTGGGAAAATTGCAAATTGCCACACTTGCGCCACCATTGTTAAGCCAATACTGCAGATTGTTATCCGACCATGATTGGTCAAACCGCCCCCAAACATTATAATAGGTATCATAATCGCAATGATCGGCTCCTGTAAGATGGCACCATCCATATAACTGACCTCTGACCTTGCCATCCTGATCTACGATCATCCCACCGGAACTACCCCCTTCTGTTTGCCCGTGTGTTGCTTTCGTATAATAAAAATCCGAAGTGGGTAAGCCGCTACACCAAAAATCGGGTGATGTTTTGTTGATCGCCCGCAAATACTTCATATACGTTCCCGACGGATGATTGGTGGAATGCATGATCGCGTTGTTGGCCACACTTCCGGCATTCCAACCCAAATACCATGAGCCGCCGGTTTTTTGTTTTAACAATACCATTGTAACATCCGAGTTGCTGTTGGTAGCCAAAAGGTTTGCCCCGTTGACAATGGCATAATTGGGGTTTGGCACTCCGCTGTTGCAACTGGTTGACCAATAGAAAAAACGTGCTTCGAGACCTGCTGCCGAGGTTTGTGTATCGAAGCAGTGATGAGCCGTAAGGACAAAAGGCTGAAAATCTTTGCTCCGTGTGTCGTTTAATTGCCCGCCCGAGCATAAACCGTATTTGTTACCCGTGGGAAAAAACAACCGGACAGTGGCTCCTCTTAAACTGACAATATGTGCAAAACTGTTGGCATCCGAACAGTTGGCATCCAAAAAACAAGAGCGTGAATCCTCCTCGGGAATATACTTCTCATCAACGTGGATGACTTTGGTAATCTTAAAGTTGAGGTTGCTGTTGAATACCGATGCGGGAATGAGTACCTGCAAAATGATGTAATCGGCAAAAGTGGTTGTGGTATAAAAACCGTATTCGTCCAGGGTTCCGTGGAGGTCTATCTGTGTAAAAGCATAATTGTCTTTACTGAATAAATTCACTTCCACTCCCGGAGGAAAGGTCCCTTCGGCAAAAAATATCCTGATCTCATCTGCCTTTTCGGATTTGATCATGGTGGTAAAGGTCAGGAGGTTTTCGTCCACCCGGGATAATCTTCCCCCGGAGGTCGTTATTTCTCCCTCTTCAGGTATCTCCACATCCCGGATATCGAACACAACAGGAGAAATTAATTTACGGATAACTCCAACGGCAGGCGGATCAACCGATTCTTCGATGATCTGTCTCTCTTCGTTGGTGAGGGTGTCCAACACATGAATCTCATCTTTGTTTAAATCTGTTCGAAGCGGAATAAATTCCGGCGGTTCGATGATTTGCTGCTGAAAACTTGATAAATACTCATCTTCGCTGAGATAAGCTGCATTGGCAACTTGTGATCGGATTGTGGTATTTGTTGCGAGTGCAAAAAACAATACCATGACTAATTTAAAGTAATTTTGCTTCATAATACGACTGTTTTTTGATGAATATTGTTTTAAACGAAAGTGCAAAAGATGTAAAAAAAGAACGCCCTTTTTTGTCTCTTTAATCTTTAAAACCTTACGTGAAAATAGTTTGTGGTAGGATAGGTGAGGCTAAAACCTCATTTGCGATTGCCTGAAAAGCCTCGCTGTTTATTTTAAAGTTGGTTGTTTAAAAAACATGACTTTAAAGATTAAATCAAAAATGCGAAGGTAAGAAAAAAGTTTGGCTTTAAAAAAAAATCGAAAGAATTTTCTGAACTTTTATTAATTGAAGGAAGGGATGGTGTTTTTATCGATGTTCGTTCAATTCCCTTTCGATGTATGTGACGGCATTTTTCAATCTGTCGGGGCCGGTACCGCTTACGATTTGATAATTTACTCCCAGGCTCTGAAGCTCTTTTTGATAGCGGTCAAACAAAAATTTTCTCGTGTCTTTGTCTTCGCGCAAAGGGTCGTATTCCCACGGAAGGTCAATATCGGTCAAAAGATAGAGGTCATAATCCTGATGCCTTACTTGTTCCCTGATCCAGGGATGGCATTTTCCGAATTTTACATCACACCAGATTTTGGTGACCAGCAATTCGGTATCTGCGAACAGCAGATTATTGGCCAGCGGCAACATTGCCTTTTCCGATTGCTTTTGTCCTTTTGCAATGGATAGAATGTCGCCGTAATCATACGGTCTGCCCAGTTGCAGCAGATAAACTCTTGCAAATTCGGGAACCCAAACCGTTTGGTAATGGTCGGCCAGTTGCTGTGCCAGCAAAGATTTTCCGGTGGATTCGGGGCCGGTAACGGCAACCTTAATTATTTTATCCGGTGCGCTCATGCAGTTTTTTCCTCCATTCGATGTAACCCATTATGGCAAGGATCAAAAATATGGTGAATTGAAAGCTGGTAAGGGCAAGTCCTTTATAGAAATAAAGCGGGATTGAGATGATGTCGCCCACGATCCAATAGATCCAGTTCTCGATTTTTTTCAATGCCATCAGCCACATGCCGATAATAAAGATGGCTGTTGTGGTGGAATCAATATAGGGTACGGTACTGTCGGTGAAGTTGCGCAGGATGTATTGCAGGATCAGGAAAAAAACAACGGTACCTGCAAGACTGAGCAAATTTTGTTTCAACGTGTTGGCTGATATGGGGATCACGTGGTCGGTTTTGTCTTTTCGCGTCCAGTTGTACCAGCCGTAAACGCTCATTATAAAGTAAAAAAAGTTGATGCCCATATCGGCATACAGCCCTGCCGACAAACAGATGTACACATAGATCAACACCGAAACAATTCCGGTGGGATAAACCAGAAGGTTTTCCTTTTTGGCAAACCATACGCTCAACAATCCGAAAAGCACTGCCACGGCTTCGAGCCACGAACTGTTGATGATGTTCTGCTGAAAAAGATCGAAAAACTGTTGCAAATCCATCAGAATTTTTTCAGGTCGGCGTTGATGATTTTCATTACAAAGACCGAATGAGGCAATTCAAAAGATTTGTGGATCTCATCGGTAAGTGCTTTCATTACCTCGAAATACTCGCCAAATACCTGTGTGCTCATTCCGTTGGTTTGCACCGATAAATTTTTGTATTGGTTCAACCGCCCGATAAAATTCTTAATGTGCGGAACAAATTCCACTTTCAGCGGATAATAGCTGATGTCAACCGAAACTTCCATGGTTCTAATATTTCTTTCAATTGAAGACTAATGAATCCGGATATAAAAATACCCGGCGGACAAAAGTAAACAAATCCGGTTTGCAAAAAATTGTATTTTTGGCTCATTTCATCCAATCAATTTGAATATGCAGGTCAAACATACACGGGTGCTGCTGATGCTGATCCTGACGGTTGCAGCTTTTTTGCGGTTTTACCATTATGGATCGTGGTCGTTGAGCAACGACGAACTCAGTGCGCTGTCGAGGTTGCGCTTTGACAATTTTACTGATTTGATCCGTTTTGGTGTTAAAGAATCCGATTTTCATCCGGCGGGGGTCGAGGTTTTTTTATGGTACTGGACCCGGCTTTTCGGCAATGGTGTCTGGGTGGTCAGGTTGCCGTTTGTGATCTGCGGTATCCTTTCGGTGTATCTGATTTATCTTATCGGAAAACGTTGGTTCAACGAGTCGGCCGGATTGCTTTCCGCAGCAACTTTTGCCGTTTTGCAATACCCGATCCTTTACAGCCAGTTGGCGAGGCCCTACAGTCCGGGGTTGCTTTTTTCGCTGGCCACCGTCTGGTTTTGGACAAAAATTGTGTTTGACGATAAAAGACCGTTTAAAGATTATGCCGGCTTTACACTCTTTGCTGCTTTGGCTGCCTACACCCACCATTACAGTTTTTTGTTTGTTGTGATGGTCGGGCTTACCGGGTTGTTTTTTCTGAAAGGAAAACAATTGTGGTTCTATTTGTTGTCGGGTGTTGCCGTAGCCGTACTCTATCTGCCGCACCTGAATGTGTTTTTGTATCAGTTTGGCATCGGCGGTGTGGGCGGCGAAGAGGGATGGCTGGCCAAACCCGGGCCACACTGGATCATCGGATATGTTAAATATGCCGTCAACGGATCGTGGTTCTCATTATCGGTATTGCTGCTTTTGGGCCTCTTCGGTTTTTTCATCTCGCCGGTAAAAAGGCTTACCATTTTTCACAAACTTGCCCTAATCTGGCTGATTTTACCTTTTTTGATCGGTTATTTCTATTCCGTATATCGCAATCCCATTCTGCAATATTCCATTCTTTTGTTTTCATTCCCGTTTGCCGTACTGTTTCTGTTTTCATTTTATGATGAAAATGCTGTAAAGGTAGTCAGAATACTTGTTCCCGGCATCATGTTGCTCGGGACGAATCAGATCGTCCGAAGCAACCGGTTTTACGAGCAACAGCATTTCGGTGAGTTCAAGGAGGTGGCACAAAAAATTGCCGGCTGGAATGCTGAATTAGGGAGCGACAATGTTACCAATGCCATTGTGGTGAACAGTCCTTTTTACATCCGTTATTATCTTGATAAACTCGATCCGCAAATTGAGTTTGCGCAATATGACAACAGGGGCGGAAAAGATTTTCTGGAGTTGAAAAAGATCACCGATACCAGCAGAACGGAATATTTTATCCATGCATGGACCAAGCCCTGTCCTCCGGAAGTAAATGATATCATCCGCCGGAAATATCCTTGCGTGTTGCGTCATGTTGATTATTCGGAATTGTCGGCCGTAACGCTTTTCTCAAAGAAACCACGGGATTGCAGGGTGCCCGATCCGGTTCCGCTGGCGCACTATGCCAATGATTTCGAGCATGGATTGATCTGGGGCGGGCGTCCGGGGAACCTGGATACCACAAAGTATCATTCCGGAAAAACAAGTTTCGCTTTTGATGAGCATACCGAATACGGCCCTGCATTGGTCTTGCCTGTTGGCGCCGTTCATCAGGGACGTTTCGACAGGATCAGGATCTCGGTATTTGTGTTCTCTCCCGAACCTTTGCATGATATCCCGCTGGTGGTTTCCATTGTTGATCAGGCTGACGAAAATATTGTTTGGTCGTCTTCGAAAATTGAAGACTTTACCGAACCCGGCCGGTGGGATCAGGCATTTTTCGAGTTCCGTGTTCCGAAACCCCTGCCGCCGGACAGCCGCATCAAGATTTATATTTGGAATGCCGAAAAAACCCGGTTCAATATCGACGATTTTGTGATCGAATTTTATTGATTGCGGTATCAAAGCCGTTTTTGCCGGAATCAATCCATTCCCTTGTGGAGCTTTTTCATTGCTTTGCCCAAAAACCGGGTGATATCGCCTGCGATCATGGCTTCCATTGACTTTTGCTTTGCGGCGATGTCGCCGGCCATGCCGTGCAGATAAACACCGAGAACGGCTGCTTCGAAGGAAGAGTAACCCTGTGCAAGCAATCCGAGGATAATTCCGGTGAGCACGTCTCCGCTGCCGCCGGTGGCCATCCCGGGATTCCCCGTCGAATTGAAAAAACTTTTGCCCTGCGGCGTGGTGATACAGGTATGCGCTCCTTTCAGTACCACATACACCTTGTGCCTGACCGAAAATTCGCGCTGGAGTTTGTTGCGCTCAAAATTGTCCGGGCTTTTTCCCGCAAGCCGTTCAAACTCTTTGGGGTGGGGTGTGAAAATGCTGTTCTCGGGAACAAAGGCCAGCCATGTTTTGTTTTGCGCAAGGATGTTAATGGCATCTGCATCAAAAACCAGCGGGACACTGGTGTTCTGTATCAACAGTTTCAGAGCGTTTTGTGTTTCCGTACCGGTGCCCAGTCCGGGGCCGCAGCCGATGGCATTGTACGGGGTCAGGTCGGGTACTTCCGAAAAACGGTGTTCATGATGATCGATGTTGACCATGCATTCGGGTAATGCGGTTTGGATGATCGAATATCCGTTTTGGGGAACATGTGCCGTGACCAGTCCCGCTCCCGCACGCAGGCATGCTTCGGCGGAAAGCACGGCGGCACCCATTTTTCCATAGCTGCCCGAGATCAATAGCGCATGGCCGAATTTTCCTTTGTGGTCGAATTTGTTTCTCCTTTTCAGCATCAGCCGGCAATCATCTTTTTCAACCATAAAATTCATGGTGTCGGCTTTGGCGATGTATTCTTCCAGCAGCCCGATGGGACGGACGATCCAGCGCCCCACATAGCGGTCGTTTTCGGGAAACATGAAAGCATATTTGGGAAGCTGAAAAGTAAGGGTGTAATCGGCCTCTATGATGGCGCCTCCTTTGCGGGTGGAATTTTCGTCGCTGAACAACCCCGAAGGTGTATCAATGCTGATGATGATGGCTCCCGAACGGTTGATGTGACCGATCAGTCCGGCGGTGAATCCTGTTACAGGTCTTGACAAGCCGGAGCCGAAAATGGCGTCTATCACCACCTCGTCCGGTTCGATCCCGGGCAGATCATCCCCTTCGTATATTTCCTTCACCGGAGCCAATTCACTTTCTTTCAATCTGTCGAGGTTGACTTTAAAATCTCCCGAATCTTTATTTGTGAAACGAACAATGTAAACTTCAACCTGATAACCGCTGCCGGCCAGCAGCCGGGCAACCACCAGGCCGTCGCCGCCGTTGTTGCCGGGGCCCGAAAAGACTTTGACCGGTGTCTGCCTGTCAATTCTTTTTTTGATCCAGTTGAAACAGGAAGTTGCTGCACGCTCCATCAGGTCGGTGGATGCAATGGGTTCATTATTGATGGTGTAAGCGTCTGCTTCCCTGACTTTTTCAATGGGTAAGATTTTCATTTTCGTTCATTTTTTGGTAAAACTACAAAATTTTTTCTGCTATTGTTAATGCGATGAAAGTTCATTTTTTGCCGGAATGCCCTGCAGTTCCATCCGGAGCATGTTCAGTGCGGCAAGGGCCGCTTTGCGGATGTTACGGCCGCGGTGCTCGCCGAAGAGGAATTTTTGTGCAACGACCTTATCGGGAGTAGCCAATGCAATCCATGTTGTGCCAACGGGTTTTTCCGTTGTTCCACCCGTTGGTCCGGCAATTCCCGAGGTGGCAAGGGCAAAATCCGTCTTCAGTTTCTTGCGTACTCCTTCAGCCATTTGGGTGACAACCTCTTTGCTTACGGCACCTGATCTTTCCAGCGATACGGCTGATACGCCCAGTTCATCGGTCTTTACTTCATTGGCATACGAGATCACCGAGCCGGTGTAATAGTCGGAGCTGCCTGAAACGCTTGTGATCAGGTGGGCCAGATAGCCTCCCGTGCAGCTTTCGGCTGTGGAAAGGGTTTTCGACCGTTCTCTGAGCAAAGTGCCGACAACCTGTTCCAGCGTATCATCGTTATATCCGAATATCAGGTCGGGGATGATTTCCCGGAGTGCCGAAATTTCCTTTTTCAACTGTTTTTCAAGGGCTGATTTTTCTTTCCCGATTGCCGTGAGCCGGAGCCTCACAATGCCCGGTTGCGGCAGGTAGGCCAGCTTGATGTTTTCCGGAAGGCCATCCTCCCACTTTTCGATCACCCTGGCGAGAAACGATTCCCCGACGCCTTGTGTTAGTACTGTTTTGTGTACAATAAACTGGGACATGAGCTGTCGTGAAAGCCGGGGCAACACTTCATTGGTCATCATCGGCTTCATCTCGAAAGGCACGCCTGGCATCGAAACAAAGATCTTTCCGTTTCTTTCGAACCACATTCCCGGGGCAGTACCGTTCGTGTTGGGCAACGGCGTACAGTTGGCCGGAACCTCCGCTTGCTTACGGTTCAACTCGGTCACTTCAAATCCGCGTAATTTGAACAAGGCCTTTATGTTTTCGTAGGCTGTTTCGTTGAATACCAGCTCCGTGTCGAAATATTCACACAACGTCGTTTTGGTGATGTCGTCCTTTGTCGGCCCCAGCCCACCGGTGACCAAAATAATGTCGGCGCGTTTTTCGGCATCGGCCAGTGTGTTTAAAATGTGTTCCCGGTCGTCGGAAATGCTCGTGATTTGATGAACCCTCACTCCGATAAGGTTCAACTGTTCGGCCATCCATGCCGAATTGGTATCGATCACCTGTCCGATCAACAGTTCGTCCCCAATGGTAATTATCTCTGCCTGCATCATAAAAGTTATTTGAATTAACTAAAAAGTAAAACCGATTTTTATTACCTTTGTTGCTTTTTTCCGCAAAATTAGAAATATCTATTGACAAGTTGATTATTAAAAAGGAGATCAAAAATATGGAACGTATCAAAGAATCGGAATTGATCATTAATCCTGACGGTACCATTTATCATTTGAATCTGAGGCCTGACGAAATTGCACAAAATATCATTCTTGTGGGCGACCCCGGCAGGGTTCCCAAAATTTCAAAATATTTCGATAAAATCGTACTTCAAAGACAAAACCGTGAGATGGTTACCCATACCGGTGAAATCAACGGAAAACGCATCAGTGTGATCTCAACGGGTATGGGTACCGACAACATTGATATCGTGATGAACGAACTGGATGCTTTGGTGAACATTGATTTTGAAAAGCGGCAGATGAAAGAAGAATTGACCGCACTCAACATTGTCAGACTGGGTACTTCGGGAGCGATACAGCCCGAGACGCCTGTCAATTCGATTTTGGCTTCCACACATGGCATCGGCCTGGACGGATTGCTGAAATTTTACCGGAGTGAAAATGTAACCGATGACCGCATCAGTCAGGCCTTTATCAGCCAAACCGGTTGGGACAAAGACTTGCCCTATCCTTATGTGGTTGCTTGTTCCGATCAACTGATGAATACCATAGGCAAAGGGCTTAACTCGGGGATGACCGCCACGGCACCGGGGTTTTACGGCCCCCAGGGCAGGGTGTTGCGTATTCCGCTTGCCCATCCCGATCTGATGGAACGGATGCGGTATTTCGAATTTGAAGGAAAAAAGATCGCCAATTTCGAAATGGAAACCTCGGCGCTTTACGGACTGGGAAAAATACTTGGGCACAACACACTTACCGTTTGCGCCGTCATTGCCAACCGGGCTTTAAACACATACTCCGAAAACCACCACATCGTAATTGATGAATTGATCAAACTGGTGTTGGAAAGGCTTGCCAAACTCTAACTCTGCTTCGCATTTGCTCCTGGGTGAGTTTCGGTTAATTCAAACTACCTCTAAATTACATATTTGCATTTGGAATATCCGCAAAGCAAAATTAATTTAGGGAGCACTAAACTCATTCATTCACCAACAAAATTATACACCTATGCAACAAGATAAAAAAGCGGACCTGGCAGGCCCGGGTATCAGCACCTACGCAGAAGTGGAAAAAATCCTTCCAAATGATTATCAGCCTTTGTTGCCTCCGCTCAAACGGATGGAAGCACTCTACATGATCAAATGATCAAGGAGTACATCGAAAAAAATCTGGCTAAAGAGTTGAATCTCCAGATGGTACAAGTTCCTTTGATCGTTAGCCGCGACAGCGGTGTCAATGATTACCTCGACAGGGACGGGTCGCGGACACCCGTTGAATTCCAGTGCGGACTGGGGCTGGACAAACCCATTGCAGGCGGTTTTTTTAGTTTAAGCTTCCATGTGTTATCCGGGCACTCAAGTGCGGCGCACCGGAACATTTTTAAATCAATCGTTTTTTGAGTTGACACGAATATCTTTCCGTAGTATGGCCTTATGAGCATACAGGAAACACCGTGGCACCGAATTTCCCGATTTCCATATCTTTCTTAAAAGAGATCGTTTTAAAATTCTGCATATTTGACATTTATTGTTGACCAAAATGCAGTTGGCACAAAATATGACGAACCACAAGCTAAAAAAAATAAATCATGAAAAAACGAGAAAAATTTTCGATCTACTATTTTGTTGGAATGCTGGTGTTCTTTATGATCCTGGACAATTTGTTTTTTGCGGGGGGGAGAACCGGCCCGCAAAAATTTTCCTACGATACTTTTATTCAAAAGGTTGATTCGGGATTGGTTCAACGGGTGGTCATTTATCCCGACAAGATCATCGGCGAGCTGAAACATGAAAATATGTCAGCAAACGACACGGCGGGAACAGCATTGCAAAAAGGCCCCATTGCTCCGTGGCGTTTGCGAATCAAATCCATAGAAGAGCAGATCAAAAGACAGTTTACCGTTAATCGCATACCCAATTTCAATGACGATCAGTTGATACCGAAACTTTTGCTGCACCATGTAAAACTGGAAGGTACCGTAGAATCCCAAGGGTTAAGGAATTTCATTCTTAACTGGGTGCTGCCTTTTATCTTTTTCTTCGCTTTATGGGGGTTGATTTTTAATAAGATGGGACCGGGAAGCCCGATGCTGAACATTGGAAAGAACAAAGCAAAGATAATCGCTGAAAAACCTGATAACCCGGTAACTTTCAAAGATGTTGCCGGAGTGGATGAAGCGGTGGAGGAGGTCAAAGAACTTGTTCAATTTCTCAAAGACCCGTCGAAATACACCAAACTTGGAGGGAAGTTGCCCAAAGGAGTGCTGTTGGTGGGCCCTCCGGGAACAGGAAAAACATTGCTTGCCAAAGCTGTTGCCGGAGAGGCCGATGTTCCTTTTTTCAGCCTTAGCGGAAGCGATTTTGTGGAAATGTTCGTAGGGGTGGGTGCAGCCCGTGTGCGCGACCTTTTCAGGGAAGCTAAAGCCAAAGCGCCCTGTATCATTTTCATCGACGAGATGGATGCCATCGGTAAAAGCAGGGCACAAAATGCAGCTTACGGCGGAGGGTACGACGAACGTGACAACACACTCAACCAACTCCTTGTGGAGATGGATGGCTTTGATGCCGGCATCGGTGTGATCATCATGGGAGCTACCAACCGTCCGGAGGTACTTGATCCCGCTTTGCTCCGCCCCGGCAGATTCGACAGGCAGGTATTGGTCGACCGTCCCGACATGAAAGGAAGAGAAGCCATCTTTAAGGTTCATACCAGAAATCTGAAAATGGCCGAAGATGTGGATCTGAAACGCCTCGCAGCTCAAACACCGGGCTTTGCCGGAGCCGAGATAGCTAACGTATGTAACGAAGCAGCCATTCTCGCAGTTCGAAATAAGCACGATAAAATCCTGATGGCTGATTTTGAAGCCGCCATCGAGCGGGTCATTGCAGGACTGGAAAAGAAAAACAAGATCATCAACAAAAAGGAAAAGAAGATCGTCGCCTATCACGAATCAGGACATGCCATCGTCGGGTATTTCACCCCCGGTGCCGATGAAGTACAAAAAGTATCCATCGTTCCCCGCGGGATCGGTGCGCTGGGCTATACTCTGCAAATGCCCCTCGAAGACAGGTATCTGATGTCGAAAACCGAACTGCTCGGAAAGATCAAGGGCCTGCTCGGAGGAAGGGCTGCCGAAGAGATCATCTTCGGTGAAGTATCGACAGGTGCTTCCAACGATCTTGAAAAAGTTGCCCAACTAGCCAGAAATATGATCACCGTTTACGGTATGAGCGATCAATTGCCCAACATTTCACTCGTCAACAGGTCCAACCCGGGGTTCCTGGGAAATCCGGCAGGGCTGGAAAGAAGATCGGAATACCTTGAAAAACTCATTGACGAAGAAGTGAAAAAAATCGTTGATGATTGCTACCATGAGGCCAAAAAACTTCTAACCGGGAAAAAGGAATATCTTGAGAAAATGGCTTCCATTCTGCTTGAAAAGGAAGTGATCTCTCACGATGAAATTGTGAAAATTCTCGGAGGAAAAGATTCAACGGAATCGGAATCATAATTGAACCCTTTTCAGTAATTTCAGGCCTTTTAAAAAGCTTTGGGCTTAAAATCGTTTTTGTTGATAATTGCAGCGCTATTGCCCGTTGCCTTGATGACAAAAAAGCCCATATTTTCGGCCATCCTGTCGCTGGCACCTTCGGCGGTGAGAAATGCTACAGCACCGAATATCTTGCGATCTTTGTACTCGGGCATAAACTGTTTTGCTTTCCATAATTTTTCGTGAAAATGGTTAACGTCCTGTACCCGTAATGTTGTCTTCACCTCCACGATCACCATTACTTCGCCGTTGATGGCAATAATGTCGAATTCGAAATTCTCACCGTTCCGGTTGCCTTTTATCCGTTGGATCGTTCGCTCAACTTTAATATTTCTTTTTTGTAATACGTTTACCAAATCACCTTCCACAAGCGATTCAACCAGCTTGCCCCACTGTGATGTGAAAAGTGCCGAAAGCTCTTTTATTTTTCTGTCTGTTTCTTGAAACTTTTCTGTGAGCATTTTATCCGTTTCCTGAAACATCCGCCAAACCTGCTCAAATGTTGCAGGTTTATTGTACGGCACATAAGGTTCTTTTAATTTGTCGTCATCCATTGGTTGTTGTTTTTTTGATGAGATTGGACAAAATTACAATAAAAAATCCGGAAATCCAACCGTCATTCAGATGTATCCAAAAGGTTTTTCCGGCCTATTTTCCGCACTGCGGAAAATGCAATACCTTTTCCTGGTTAAGCAAAATAAAATAGGCCTTTCCGGGAGTGAGTTCCTCCAGTGAACCGATCTCTCTGGCCGGCCAGTAAACTTTATTACCGGCAATCTCTTTGATCTGCAGCAATGCATCGCCAAGCAAAAGATAGATCTCAAAAGGCGTAACGGAACACGTACTCAATACGGGAAGGAGATTCCATCCGGCAGCAAGCTGAACGCTATCGGCGTGAGGTGATATGCCTTCCATGCTGAACGCGAATGCCGATTGTGATTTGATCAGATACGGCGTATTCAATTCCCAGTCTTTGAGTTGATGGATGGAACCTTCGGGGTAAAATATCAACTCTCCGTCGGTCATGTAAACGATATTCTGGAGCTGATCCCCGAAAAGGTTCTCCAGCTTCTTCCATTTTGGCTGAAGATAGGATGCAATACCGTTCCAGCCCGAATTAACGGAAATCATCTGCTGCTCTTGCACATACGCATTCAGATCCGTCAACACCGAAATCCCGAAAGCATAAAATTTCCCGTCGTGATAGGCAAGGCCTTCGTCATATTGCGCAAGGGCATAATATTCTTCATTGATTTCAGGGATAAAAACCTTCCAAATGATATTCTCTCCCTGTGCAAAACCGTCTTTTTCGGGTGTGAAAGAATCGTCGCCGTAGGCCGACACAGCAGTAGCCTCCCCGCTCCAGAGCTGATTTCCGCCGCATTTCTCAATGGTGTCATCCAGATAAAATACACCGATATAGCTTCCGGCGGGCAAAGGCAGATTGTTAAACATTAGAGTTGCCGATAGCGGGATTGAAAAGAAATGTGAAATGTTGGTGGGTGTGAAACTCCAGTTTTCGGGAAGTACAGAAGAGCATTTTCCGGTATGGAACCCGAGGCTGTCGAATGTATCTACGGGTAACGAATCCCACTGTAACGCCACATTAAAATAAGCCGGATTGTAATTTGTTCCGTTGCATACATCAAATTTTCTTACAAGGGTATGATTTTGTGTCCATGGCAGGGCTCCGCAGGCATCGGTAAAGGGAGCAGTCGTACATAAAGAATCGTCCGTCCACCCGGTGCCGGGGTTCTCACCTATTTTTCCGATGAGATCAACGAGTGAACCGTCGGTACGTTCAAGTGCCATGGCATCGTTGCCGTTGAAATACATGGCTTTGTTCACATTGTAATCGGGACACAAAAAGGTGTCGGCAACAGCCATCAGCGCCGGGTCAACGGGTGTGTTGTATCCCGTTCCGTTGGGGTCGCGCTTGTCGATCACCACAACGTAGGTCTCTTTGGCCGGCAATGTGCCTGCCAGTGCAACAACATCGGGGACGGTATTTCCATTGGCATAACGTGCAATGCGGTAACCGTTCAGATCAACCGCTAAATTCGTCGGGTTGAAAATTTCAAGGGCTTTGTTGTTGCCGCTGCCTTCAACATATTCCGAAAAAAACAAATCGGCACATGGCGGTTGCTCTTCGGGCATCGTTTTCAATGTCACCATAACAGGCAGGTGATCCGACATACCGTATAGTGCATCAATAACTTCAGCCGGTGCACTATAGTTCGGCGGATCGATCACCGAGCCGTTCAGCCGCTGGCCGTCCTGACCCAAAACCTGATACGAACCGTCAATCAGCGATATTGGCGATTCGTTATCAAACAAGGTATCGTTGGCGAGGATAAAATCGAAACGGTCGTCCATACCGCCGCCCGAGGCGCATCCGTCGGAAGTTACATGTGTTGACTGGGTGTGGACGATGGCGTATGTCCCGTTGTTGTGCCAGTAGCCAACCTTTCCGGAGGGATCGCTGAAGTTGTATTCGGCTTCAGGATTCTGCGCCAGATTCAGCCATGCCTGTTCATTACTGTTCTGAAGATTGAGATCCCCCAACATCAGACAGGGGCCGGTGATTTGATGCGCTTCGAGGTAATCCATTACATCGGCGGTCATTTGCGCACGGAGCGACATATCATCCGCTGTTGAACCGGCCTTTAAATGTGCCACAATGCAATAAAAATAAATTTGCTCACGGGATAGGGCCTTGTTTTCCTGCTTGTAATAGAGTTTATAAACGTTGATGTCCCTGATCTCCGTAACAATGGCATCAACACTTTCCAACCCTATTTTCTCCCCGTTGTAGTAAAGCATGTTCACAATGGATGAATTGTTGAAATTGGTTGTGCCCGCCATCTCAAAAGCGGTTCGCCCCGAGGTGTTCAGCACTTCATCCAGCAGCAATTGCTGATAATAGCTGTTCTTACTCATTTCATTGACGGTAAGAATATCAGGCGTTTTGAAATCAATAATGGTTTTCAGCCAAAGGATCTTATCATCCGGATCGTTGTTCGACAATGTGCAATAGCTTGTGAAATTCCCGAAATTCAGCACATTGTATTGCATCACCGTAAGGGTATCCTGTCCGGTAACCTGAAAGCCGGAGAGGACCAGCAGAAAAATGAATATTTCTTTTCGCATCATTGATTTTTTGTGCGTAAAATTAACTTAATTATCCCGGATCATATTTTGACATGATGTTTTTTAACCGAATTATTGTCGTGATATCATTAAATATTTCTATTTTCGCCACACTTTTGTATCGCTGAAAATAAAAATTGATAAAACATAAAAACGGGCAACTGGCAATGAATCTGAAAGAAACAAATCATGAAAAGGCAATAATTATAGAGATCGAAGGACGGCTGGATACCACCAACTTCAGTCAGCTTGAACACAAGATCATGCAGCATATTGATGAAGGTAAGATCAATATTTTGGTTGACTGTTCCAAAATGGACTATGTGAGCAGTTCGGGGCTTCGGATTTTTTTAATGGTGCTGAAAAAGATCACTGCACTCAACGGAAAATTTGCACTTTGCGGTTTACAGGAAAACATCAAAGAAATTTTTGAAATTTCTGGATTTACCAGCATCTTTAAGATTTATGATAATCAGGAAGCCGCATTGGCTGATTTTTAAAGTGCCTTACTCGTAAAGTTTTTGCATGATTTGGCAAAAGCTTCAAAGTTAAGGCACAGGTTGATGTTTTAAGCGTAATGGATTGAGTGTTCCGTCATCTCATTGTACCACAAATTCATTTTATTGTTTTATTGATATTTCACTTCCCGCATTCCGGGAACTCAACCGAGCAATCGGCATTCACTTTAATCCAGTAAGCACGGCCGGGATAAAGGTTGTGCAGCAGGTGTACCGATTTTTCGGGCCAGTAAACCCTTCGGCCGTCCACGGGTTTGATGATCACCAGTTCGTCTTCTATCTGTGAAAAAATCGACCATGTGGTTACGGGGCATGCCGTAAGTACCGGCAGGATGTTCCATCCGGCGGTGAGGTTGACGGTACGGTCCTGCAGGGCATATCCGTTGATGTTGAACAGCAAGGTGTCGGTGAGTTTGATGCAGTACCCGGAGTTGATGTCCCAGTTGTTCAGCGTGTTGATGCCTTGTTCCGGAAAATACATCCCGTTTTGGTTTTTCACAAGAATCAGGTTGTCGGCAATGGGGACGAGGATTTGCTGCACGTTGTGGTCGGGCGGGTCGATGTAAAACGAGATGCCGTTCCATCCCGGATGCAGCGGAATCAATTGAGGGATCAAAGCATCTTCAACGGTTACGGTAACCCAGTCCTGGGCACTGTTTCCTTCGGCATCGTTGACAAGCACCGAAAAGGTCCATGTTTGCTGCGGGCTTACATAGGTGGTGTCTCCGATGGTTCCGTTGGACCACGTTATCAGGTATGGAGGGATTCCGCCCGATATTGTTGCCACCAGCATGGCTTCGTCTCCGAGCGAGATGGTGATATCGGGGCCGGCATCAACAATCAGTTGTTCGGTTTCGTCGGAATAATACTCAATTCTCAACGGTTTCAGGTTCGACTCCACAATGCGAAGTATCGGACGGTGATAACCGTTGGCCAGCCACTGATACTCTTTTTCCACCCGGTTGACGGCGTATCCTGTACCGAGCGAATCGATAAAGATACTGTCGTGGGCATAAAGTGTCGAGACCATGCGGATGGTCTGGAATGTTCCGAAAGGAGTGGTGATGGTTCCCCAGCCGTCCACCTGATTAACCCGCTTGCGGTGTGTTTCGTAGTAACCGAAATCGGCGATGGGCAGGGAGCGTTCCGTTTCCGATGAATCGGCGCTGCCGTATCCGAGCGGAAAGGTGTAAAGCGTTTCGGGGTTGTCGAATTTTATGGGAACGGGGATGTTGTTGAGCCTCACACCGAATCCGACATAGGTGTAAGCGCTTGATGTCTCTTTGAAAAAATCGAACCAGTCGTCCACCGAAATGCCGGGAATGATGTCCGCTCCTCCTTTATCAAGCGCAATGGTGGCCGGTGGATTGTACGGCGGGAGTCCGAATGCAGCCTGATAGGCAACAGGTGTTTCCGAAACATTATAATATGCGTCAACATCAATATACAGGCTGTTCAATCCGGAAAAATCCCAGAAATAATTTTCGCCTGTGGCGGTATAATCCGTTCCTCCGGTGGTTGTTGAAAGCCTGTAAAGTAAAATGTCGTTCGGGTCGGGCATGTCATTTCTTGTAATGACGATTTGTGCGGTTGCCTGCAAAAAAATCAGTATCATCAATCCTGCTGTAAGTACTTGTTTTTTCATCTTTCTTAAGTTTTAAATTTTGTTTTCCGATTGAATTTTTAACCGTTAGTATGATTTGTTGTACCAAAAGTAACTTTTAATTTTTTATCATTCAAAAAAAATTCCCTTGATGAGGTGAATTGAAAAGAAGCGGTTCGGATAAAAGCAATATCTTTGCAGCCCTGAAAAAAATCAGTGAATTATGTTTGAAAGTTTAAGCGAAAAACTGGAGCGCTCGTTCAAAGTTCTGAAAGGACACGGGCATATTACCGAAATAAATGTTGCCGAAACCCTGAAGGAGGTTCGCAAGGCGCTGTTGGATGCCGACGTCAGCTATAAAATTGCAAAGCAGTTTACCGAACAGGTTAAACAGGATGCACTTGGCCAGAACGTGCTGACGGCGGTTTCGCCGGGGCAACTGATGATCAAGATCGTCCACGACAACCTGGCCGAGCTGATGGGTGGGGAACATGAGGAGATCAACCTGAAGGGGACTCCGGCGGTGATTCTGATTGCCGGATTGCAAGGCTCCGGGAAGACAACATTTTCGGCCAAGCTGGCCAGGTTCCTCAAAAGCAAAAAAGGAAAACAACCCATGCTGGTGGCCGGCGACGTTTACCGTCCTGCCGCCATCAACCAGTTGCAGGTGCTGGGCGAACAGATCGGTGTGGAAGTTTATACCGAGGAAGGAAGCAAAGACCCGGTGAAGATCGCCAAAAACTCCATCAAATATGCCCGCGACAAGGGATACAACGTGGTGATCGTGGATACCGCCGGACGGCTTGCCGTGGATGAGGAGATGATGAACGAGATCAGCAGCATCAAAGAACACATCAGCCCCCACGAAACCTTGTTTGTGGTAGATGCCATGACCGGGCAGGATGCCGTGAACACAGCCAAGGCGTTTCACGACAGGCTGGATTACGACGGCGTGGTGCTTACCAAGCTGGACGGCGATACCCGTGGCGGTGCCGCACTGACCATCCGCTCGGTGGTGACCAAGCCCATCAAGTTTGTGGGTATCGGCGAAAAAATGGAAGCGCTCGATGTTTTCTATCCCAAGCGGATGGCCGACAGGATACTCGGTATGGGCGACATCGTTTCGCTGGTTGAGAAAGCACAGGAGCAGTTCGACGAGGAAGCGGCCAGGAAACTGCAAAAGAAAATCGCCAAAAACCAGTTCAACTTCAATGATTTTCTGACGCAGATCAAACAGATCAAAAAAATGGGCAACGTCAAGGATCTGATGAGCATGATCCCCGGCATGGGCAAAGCACTCAAAAATATGGACATTGACGATGATGCCTTTAAGGAAATAGAAGCCATCATCTATTCGATGACGCCCGAGGAGCGCGAAAACCCGAAGGTGCTCAACGGCAGCCGGCGCCGGCGTATCGCCAAAGGCAGCGGCAGCGAAATTCAGGAGGTGAACCGACTGATCAAACAATTTGAAGAGACCCGCAAGATGATGCGCATGATGACCACCGGCGGCGGAAAGAACATGGCCAGGATGATGCAGCGCATGAAAGGCGCCCGCCCGAGGTAGGAGAGGAGTAAGTTAAGCGGTAAGCGGGGCCTGCTGAAAAACCCATCATCTTCATCATATTTGGTCATGCAGTTACCCCAAAATTCAGTAACAAATTATTATGGTTTTTATTCTTCCAATTTGACCAGGTTGGGTACTTCTTTTGGATAATATCCGAACCTGATTTTGTGCTTTTCATCCCAGGGGATTATGTTCGCCAATACAACCCATCGGTTTTTTGGATTGAG
>JAOZMX010000048.1 GCA_029934065.1 Bacteroidales bacterium | reverse complement strand
CCCTCCGGTTTCCATAAAATTTATACTTTTATCCCATGATTAAATTTGACATAAACGGTCGTGCCGTTACTTACGACGGAGACCCCAACCGGACATTGTTGACCTTTTTGCGGGAAGAGCTCCATATTACTTCGGTAAAGGACGGATGTTCGGGACAGGCAACCTGCGGCGCCTGCATGGTGGAGATCAACGGCAGGCCGCGCCTTTCGTGTGTTACGAAAATGGGTACACTGGACGGGAAAACGGTGATGACTACCGAAGGGATACCACAGCCGCTAAAAGATGTTATCGCCGGCAGTTTTGTGGAAAAAGGTGCGGTACAATGCGGATTTTGTACTCCCGGCCTCATGGTACGGACAAAAATACTCTACGACGAAAATCCGGATGCCGGAAGGGAAGAGATCGCCAAAGCCATTAAAAACAATCTGTGCCGCTGCACGGGTTATGTGAAGATTGTGGATGCCATCGACCTTGCTTTCAGGAGGCTTAACAGCAACGAACACCCTCCGCAGAGCAAAAGTTCCGGCAAAGTCGGCACACGACATCCGAAATACAGAGCCTGGCAGTTGGCCACCGGCAAGGAACTTTTTGTGAACGACATGCATTTCGACGGGATGCTTCATGCAGCGCTCCGTTACAGTGACCACCCTCGGGCGGTGATAAAAAGTATTGATACCGTTAAAGCATCCGAACTGCCGGGTGTGGTTCGCATCTTCACTGCCGGCGACATCCCGGGCGAACGAAAAACGGGACTTATTTTTAAAGACTGGCCCCTGATGATCGGCAAAGGTGAAACAACCCGTTACATCGGGGATGTGCTTGCCGGTGTGGTGGCCGTTGACCGTGATACCGCACGCAGAGCGGCTGCACTTATCCGGGTTGAATACGAGATTTTAAAACCCGTTACCGACCCTGTTTCCGCAATGTCGCCGCAAAGTCCACGGGTTCATCGCGAAAAGCCCAATCTTCTGGAAAACTGCGTGATTCATCGCGGAGCGCCGGAACAGGCCTTCGGGGAAGCCGCATTTACGGCAGAAGGGTATTTTGAAACACAACGTATCGAACACGGATTTCTTGAAGTGGAATCGGCAATTGCCATGCCCGAAGATGACGGATTGAGGCTGTACAGTCAGGGACAGGGTGTGTATGTTGACCGAAAGCAAATCGCCTCATTGCTGAACCTGCCCGAAGAAAAGGTCAGGATCACACAGGTGGCCACCGGCGGTGGCTTCGGCGGAAAAGAAGACCTTTCGGTTCAGGGACATGTTTCGCTGTTTACATGGTTATTGAAAAAGCCTGTTAAGCTTACCCTCTCGCGGCCCGAATCCATCCGCATGCATCCCAAGCGTCATCCCATTATGATGAAGATGAAGATGGCCTGCGACGAAAACGGCACACTTACCGCCCTTATGCTCGATGCCGTGGGCGACACAGGGGCTTATGCTTCGGTGGGAAACAAAGTAATGGAACGGGTTGCCGGACATGCCACGGGAGCATACCACATACCGAATGTAAGCATTGAAGCCAAAACGGTTTATACCAACAACATTCCCTGCGGTGCCATGCGTGGCTTCGGAGCTAATCAGGTAACTTTTGCCGTTGAAAGCCTTGTGGAGGAGCTGTGTGAAAAAGGGAATTTTGATCGCTGGGAATTTCGTTACCATAATGCCCTGAAAAAAGGAAGTGTCACGGCCACCGGACAGGTGCTCGGCGAGGGCGTCGGCATCCGGCAAACACTGGAAGCTGTGAAAGATGATTTTTACGAAGCCAAATATGCAGGATTGGGATGCGGCATTAAAAATTCGGGAGTGGGCAATGGCATGATCGACGACAGCCGGGTGAGCATCAAATTCGAACACAACGGAAGGGTGCTCATCAGTCACGGATGGTCGGAAATGGGGCAAGGCGTTCATACCATGGCTGTTCAGATATTTTGCGAAGAAACGGGCTTCAACCCCGATCTGGTGGATGTGGTCGTTGAAACGCCCGAAAACCTTGAAACGGGAATGACCACTTCATCAAGAGCCACGGCGCTGGTGGGCAATGCCATCATTGACGCATGCAAAACCATTAAAAAGGATTTGAAAAACACCGGTTTTATGGCGCTGAAAGGAAGAAAATATTTCGGGAAATATGTCTGCGACTGGACCACTAAACCGGGAGCCGAGACGGACAAGATCATCACTCATTTTGCATACGGATACGCCACTCAACTGGTCATTCTCGATGACGACGGAAACATCACCAAAGTGGTTGCCGCACATGATATCGGCAAAAACCTCAACCCCACCCTTTTTGAAGGACAGATACACGGTGCCGTACACATGGGGCTTGGATATGCCCTTTCCGAAGACCTGCCCATGAAGGACGGCCACCTGCTTTCCGATAAGCTGAAAGACTGCGGCATCCTGCGTGCACACCAAATGCCCGATGTGAAAGTGATCGCCGTGGAGGTGAGAGACCCGGTGGGGCCATACGGCGCCAAGGGGATCGGCGAGATCGGACTTGTCCCCACTGCAGCGGCTGTTGCCAATGCTTTTTACAGTTTTGACAAAATACGCAGATACAAACTTCCATTAATGCCGGTGAAAAAATGAACGAAAGTGTTGTGAAACTCAATAACGATCAGTGCCGTAAAGTGGGGAAGATCGTCGGCAGCCACACCCTGCGTACCGATTTCTACGCACGTCCGTTTCTTACGGCACGACTACCGGATAATGAGCTCAAATACCGCATGATCTTTTTTGCCGTGGCCATCTGCCACCAGACCCACCATTTACACCATCCGGTACTTAATCTTTGGGGATGGGATTATCTGGAACATGCATTTCTTGAAATTGCCGCCGAAAACCGGAAGTTGCTCGACCCTGCATTTTTGAGCCGCCTGCAGGTTGCCAAGCTCACCGGAATGCTTCGCCCACACTTTGCCCCCGACAGGAACCCTGCAAGCTGTACCCTCGACCGTCTTGACGAAAGGGCAAAATTGATGATAGACGCTTCCGTGTTTATTATGAATGAATTCAACGGGAAAGTGGAAGATTTGATCCTTTCATCCGGGCAAATGTTGATCAACAATGGCAAAGGCCTGTACGAAGTATTGAAAAACATGGAAGCCTACGCCGACCCCATGCAAAAGAAAACCACTTTTCTGATCAAATTGCTGGAAGAGGCCGAACACTTGAAGATCAAGGATACGGAAAACTTTATTCCCATCATGGATTACCACATGCAGCGGGTGTTGCTTCGACTGGGATGTGTGGAGATCACCGACGAAGTGCTGCGGCAAAAATTAATTGATCGAAAACCGCTGGATTCGGATGCGGAGATCAGATCGGCATGTATCGAAGCTTTTAAGATCATTGCCAAAACATCGGGCTACCCGGTGACCAAGATGAACGATTTCTTTTGGTCGCTCGGCAGAAGCTGCTGCAACGAAACCACTTTGTGTAAAGACGGCCGCTGTGCTAAAAATCCTTGCACTTTAACATTGATCGTTAACCTGAAAGACCATCGCCAATGTATCTTCCAACCGGTATGCAAAGGATATGGCGACGAAAGCTACCGTAATCTGTGGCAACCCATTGTGGAAACACATTTTTATTAAACCAAAAAAAAATTGTCACTCATGCAGTTTCTTAAACTTTTTGCATTGATGAACAAGGATTTATCAAATGGCAAAAGAAAGCAATAAGGTTTTTACATATGGAATAAATCGTCCTGTCATGCCGAATCTAAAAGGTACTTTTCAGGAAAACTTAAAACGAAGGCCGATCTGATAAAATGCCTTCAACAAATGTTTGAAATTTTACCAAACTTCACTCCGGCCGGGTTCAACGATGATTATGTTGATTTAAAGTAATGGATTACCTGAGTTTTTAAAATAAGGAAGCCCGGAGATGGGTTGCGCGATTTCGTTCGGTGAAACATTTGGAAAATATTCCGATATTTACTTTCTTTGTAGTAAATAAAATTCATCAAAATCAAGTCAAAATGAAAAAATTTACGTTCTTTTTTTTGGGGATAGTCTGTGCTGTAATGCTGCAGGCACAAGTTCCGGAGGCCTTCAAGTATCAGGCTGTAATTCGTGACGGCGACGGTAATATCGTTGCGAATCAACAAGTAGGTTTACGTTTTACCATTAACAAAGCGGAAGTTAACAAATCAATCATCTATCAGGAAACTCAATCGGCAACGACCAATAATTTCGGGATTGTTAACCTCAACATCGGATACGGCACGCCGGTCATCGGCAACTTTGCTTCGATCGACTGGAGCAACGGAATTTATATGCTTGAAGTTGAAGTTGACCCCACAGGAGGAACATCGTATGTTTCGCTGGGAGTGTCGTCCATCTTATCGGTGCCCTATGCGCTTTACGCCAAGTCGTCCGGAGGCGGAGGAGGTTCGTTATGGGAACAAAACGGAGATGATATTTATTACTGGGACGGCAATGTGGGAATTCGCACCAATACACCGGAATTTAAGCTCACGCTTGATGAGGACGGAGGCATTCTTGCCAAAGGAACACTTAATTCGGGAGCAACATTGCAAACTTCGGGAATCGGTTCAAGACTGATCTGGTATCCGCGCAAAGCCGCTTTCAGAGCAGGTTACGTTTTCGACGAATGGGATGACGAAAATATCGGAGATTTTTCCACGGCAACGGGATACCTTACCAAAGCCAGCAACGATTACGCCATTGCAATGGGGATGATGAGCAATGCAAATGGAGTGGCATCGGTTGCCATCGGACAAAGTCTGGATGCAAACGGTAGTTCTTCACTGGCTTTAGGTTCTAATTCTGCCGCGATTGGAGAGGGTTCGGTGGCCATTGGGTTCTTTAATTCATCATACGGTTTCAAATCCTTTACTTTCGGAAATTATCTTAAGGCAGATGCCGAAAATGCTTTTGTTTTGGGTAAAGGTTCAGGCATTAACTCACTTTTAACAAACACCATTCCCAACTCGTTGATGATCGGTTTTGACGACACTCCCGTCATGGTGGTCAACGATAAGCATGTTTGCATCGGTACCTCTTCGTTCAATACCAATTACACCTTGCATGTCAAAGCTACCGAAGGTACGCATGCCATCATGGGAGAAGGAGAGGACGAAGGAGGCGTGTACGGCTACAGCCTTAATGCCACAGGTGTTTACGGAGCAAGTTATAACGGCACCGGCGTGTGGGCGGGTTCCTTTTTAGGTACGGCGCTTCATGCCGAGCACTTTGTCGGAGGAGTAGCAGGGGAATTCAAAACGTCGGGAAACGATCCCGTAGTAAAACTGATGCAAGAAAGCTCCGGACCGCTGCTCCAGGGATTCGGCAACGGAAATGATGACGACGAAGTTTTGAATATTGCGGGAACCGGAAAAATCGATTTATACAACGGATACCATACACGGACGGTAAGAATCAACCCTTACGAAAGCGGAACATCCGACGGAGGAGCCATTACATTGTATAACGGTGCGGGCACTCCGACCATAAAACTGGATGCCGCCGAGTGGGGCGGTGCCGACGGAAGCCAAATTACACTTTACAATCAATACGGAGATGTAACCATTGAAATAGACGGAAACCATGAAAATAACGAAGGTCGCATCACAACCAATGTACTTGAGATCACCGGCGGCAGTGATGTTGCCGAGCCTTTCGATTTCCGTACCGAAGAAGAGATACACCCCGGAATGGTGGTCTCCATTGACCCGGAAAACCCCGGCATGCTGAAAGTTTCGGAAAAAGCATACGACAAATGTGTTGCCGGCATCGTGAGTGGTGCGGGAAGCATCAACACAGGACTGCTGCTTTCGCAGAAAGGTTCCATCGCCCAGGGAAAATATCCCGTGGCATTATCGGGAAGAGTTTACTGTCTGGCTACGAACGAAAACGGAAATATTCAACCCGGCGACCTTTTGACCACGTCCGATCTTGCCGGACATGTGATGAAAGCCGGAAACACCGAAATTTCGCAAGGTGCTATCGTGGGAAAAGCCATGACAAAACTCGATGAGGATACCGGACTCATTCTCGTACTTGTTAATCTTCAGTAACAATCGGGGAGGTATCAACATGAAAAATTATTCATTTGCCAATCAAGCGGAAATGCTGAAAAAGTTTCCAAAACAAAAGCCACCCTCGAAATATGGTATTCACCTGTTTTTGTTTGTTTTTGTTTTATTGCTGATGCCGCTGTTGTTCATAAGCGATTCGCCGGATTCGATCCGGTTTTATTCCCTGACCGATGATGACGAAGAACGCGAAGCCACCAATGCGCTTGAAGCGCTGAAACAGCGGAAAATGATGCGTGCCGGTGACGACGGCACCATTCCTTTCGATGCGCTTGTACGCGCCAAAGAGCACATCGACCAAATGCCCGTGCAGGATGATGCGGGATTGTGGAACTGGGAGTGGCTGGGGCCGGGAAACATCGGCGGCCGCATCCGGGCGATCCTCATCCACCCCGACTATCCGTGGGAGATATGGATCGGCAGCGTGTCGGGCGGAATATGGAAATCGGACAACGGCGGGAGCACATGGTCTCCGGTCAATGATTTCATGGCCAACCTGGCCGTTACCAGCCTCGTGATGGATGCCACCGACCATTCGGTGATGTATGCATCAACGGGCGAAGGATTCTGGAATGGTGACGGTTTGCCGGGGGCGGGTATTTTCAAAAGTACCGACGGAGGGATTACATGGAATCAGTTGCCGTCAACCAACAACAATAATTTTCGTTTTGTTAATCGATTGGCTGCGCATCCTACGCTGCATAACCGGCTTTATGCCGTGACAAAGCAACAAAATAACAACAGTGTATGGCGCACTGACGACGGCGGACAAACTTGGACAAAAATCCTCAACACACCTGATCCCGCAACCGACATCAAAATCAATCCGATGGTTCCCCAGCGGCTTATTGTCGGGACACAAAACGATGTTTACATGAGCTGGGATGGCGGCAACAACTGGAGTGAGCAAACAACAGGTGCATACGGGAAGTTACCCAACGATCCCGGGCGTTGCGAAGTTGTTTTTTCGCCGGCCAATTCCCTGGTTATTTACGTGTCGATGAACCGTGATCAGGGTGGCAGCAATGTGAAGGGAGAAATATGGCGCAGCACCGACAACGGCAACACATGGTCGCAAAGATGTACCGGTTATCATTATCTGGGAAAACAAGGCTGGTACGGTAACGCCATCTGGGCAAGCCCCACCAACAGCAATGACATTATCGTAGGCGGCATCGATCTTTGGCGAAGTACCGACGGTGGTGCAACATTGAACAGAATCAGCCAATGGCAGAATTATCATACGGGACAATCGGCACATGCCGATCACCACATCATTATCAATCATCCGTGGTGGAACGGCGATGACAACAAAACCATCTATTTCGGAAACGACGGTGGTATTCAGGTGGCGTATGATATCGACGAGACAGGCCCGCTAACGGGTTGGACCAACCTTGCCGGCTCTACCCTGGGGATCACACAGTTTTACGGCGGTGCAGCGGCCAGCGACGGAAGTTTTATTGTCGGCGGCACACAGGACAACGACAAACTGAAATACACCCCCTCTTCAGGCGCGGGTAACTGGTATCAGGCCGAAACCGGCGACGGCTGTTATGCTGCCGTAAATTCTGATGATGTCGATTATGTTTACGGCGAATATCCTCATCTGATCATGAAAGAAAGCACCAATGCCGGTAATTCCTATATGACATTTACCGTCGGGCTGACGGATGCCGGTGATGGGGCCAAATCACTGTTTATCTCACCCTTTGTGATGGACCCCAATAATTCCGAGACTTTAATTGCCGGTGGTGCCAGTTTGTGGCGGATCAATAATGCAACGGCATGGTGGAGCCAATGGTACGAATTCAGATCGGACATCGGAGGATATTATTACAACGGAGATTTCTATTATTACAAATGCAGTGCGCTGGATATTGCACAAGGTAACTCGGATATTATCTGGGCGGGATACAACGGCGGGCAGCTATGGCAAACCCACGACGGAGGCGGCACATGGACGAGAGTGGATGAAACAACTCCCCTGTTGCCGGACAGGTATGTGACCGATATTGCCATCAATCCGCAAAATCCCGAAGAAGTTTTTGTAACCTTCGGGGGGTACGAAAACAATTCCGTCTGGTTCACCGACAATTCGGGCGTTACCTGGCAGCAACGAACCGGCAGCGCTCCCAATGATCTTCCGGCCATTCAGGTGAACACCATTCGGTTTCATCCTTACAACAGCAACTGGATTTATATCGGCACCGACCTCGGTATTTTTGCTTCCGAAGACAAGGGAATAACGTGGAACAAAACTCCCGCCCACGGCGACCATGATGGCCCTGCCAATGTTGAGGTTTCCGAACTTTTCTGGGACGGCAGCTATTTGATTGCAGCCACACACGGACGCGGGATGTACAGATGCCACCCCCGCGATGTCATTTATGTTGACAAAACATCGATTTGGCCCGGATGGGGCAGCTATGCTTTTCCGTACCATACGGTTACCGAAGCCGAAAATGCCGCCGGCAACGGGACGGAAATCCGTATTTTCGGGAATACTTACGATGAGAATTATCTGCTGTTGAAAAAACGAGGTTTGATAAGATCCATCGAAGGTACAACGGTGATCAAATGATCCGTAAGGAATTTCCTGATTTTATTCTTCGGCAACGGGAATTGAAGTTCATTGACAAATTTCTGTTAAACATGCAGGAATATTAAATTTATTTATACTTTAGCCACAAAAATTAACAACTCAATAACAACAAAAAATCATGCAAGATATAGATTGGAAAAACCTGCCGTTCGGTTACTTTAAAACCGACTACAACGTACGCTGCTACTATCGAAACGGAAAATGGGGCAAGCTGGAAATATCCTCGTCCGAGCTCATTACGATGCACATGGCCGCCACGGCGCTGCATTACGGACAGGAAGCTTTTGAAGGGCTAAAGGCTTTTCGGGGAAAAGACGGAAAGATAAGGCTGTTCAGGTGGGAAGAAAATGCAAAGCGGCTGCAGCGTTCGGCCGACGGGATCATGATGGCACCGGTACCTGTTGAGCTTTTTAAAGAAGCCGTTTTCGAAGCCATTAAACTTAACGCCAAATATGTCCCGCCCCATGGTTTGGGTGCGGCACTTTACATCCGGCCGCTGCTGATCGGCACGGGCGCCGAGGTGGGTGTGAAACCGGCAGACGAATATTTGTTTATGGTGTTTGTCGGCCCGGTAGGCCCCTATTTCAAAGAGGGATTCAAACCCGTGGAGATGCAACTGGTGAGCGATTACCACAGGGCAGCACCATACGGAACGGGCAGCATCAAGGTGGGCGGCAACTATGCAGCAAGCCTCAAAGCGCTGCATCGCGGCAAAGAAGAAGGTTTTGCGTCGGTGATCTTTTTAAATCCCGCCAACGAGAACTATATTGATGAGGCCGGCCCTGCCAACTTTTTCGGCATCAAAGGAAAGACCTATGTAACGCCGGATTCACATTCCATTCTGCCTTCGATTACCAACATGAGCCTGCGGCAACTGGCAGCCGATATCGGGCTGACAGTGGAAAAAAGACCTGTTGCGGTGGAAGAACTGGAGACCTTTGACGAAGTGGGTGCTTGCGGTACGGCAGCGGTGATCTCTCCCATCAAGCGGATCGTTGACCGCCGTACCGGCAAATCCTATGAATATTGCAAAGAGGGTGTTGCCGGACCCATCAGTACGGAACTGTATCATATGCTTCGCGAAATTCAGGAAGGCGAAAGAGAAGACGTTTACGGCTGGAACACCATCGTGGAGTAATCCCACAGCGTGGTGAATAAAGTTTTCTCTCGCTTGTCAAAAAGATATGTTAACACATCTTTCCATAAAAAACTATGCACTGATCAGTGCGCTTGAGGTTGATTTCGGTAAAGGCTTTTCGGTGGTTACCGGCGAGACCGGTGCCGGCAAGTCCATCATCCTGGGTGCACTGTCGCTGATATTGGGACAAAGGGCCGACACGGGTTCTTTTCGCGATAAGGAAAAAAAATGTGTGGTAGAAGGTACTTTCAGGATTTCGCACCTCGGACTCAACGATTTTTTTCAGATCCATGAGCTGGATTACGAACCGGTGACGATCCTGCGTCGCGAGATATTGAATTCGGGAAAATCGAGGGCTTTCATCAACGATACTCCCGTAAAGCTGAATGTCCTGAAAGAGCTTTCGGAAAAACTCGTTGACATCCATTCGCAAAACAATACCACCACACTGCGTGACGAAGATTTTCAGCTTGAAGTGCTGGACGGCTTTGCAGGTCTGGAGGAAGAGTTGAAGGTTTACAAACAGGAATATGAGCACCTGACCATGCTCAAACAACAATTACATCAGCGGGAAGAAGCGGAAAAAACAGCACGGAGCGAACAGGATTTTTATCAGTTTCAGTATGATGAGCTTGCCGATGCGGCACTGCTGGAAGGAGAAGAGAAAACAATTGAAGAAGAACTGGAAGTATTGAACCATGCCGGAGAGATAAAGTCACGTTTGCAAAATGCCGCCCAGCTCCTTTCCTCGGAAGAGGGAATTTTGGAAAAGCTATCGGAGCTTTTGCGCCAGATGAACGGCATCAAGACTTACAAAACGGATTTTGCCGGATTTTACCAACGGTTCGAAAGCAACTTCCTCGACCTTCAGGATATTTCGCGCGACATCGAGAGGATTGATGAGAGCATTGATACCGACGAACGAAAATCGGAAACACTGACCGAGAGGCTCAACCTGATCTATCACCTTCAGCAAAAGCATCACTGCAACAGCGTAGAGGAATTGATTGAAGTAAAAAACCAATACCAACGGAAGCTTTCAGAATTTTCATCCCTTGAAGAGAAGATTGAAAAACTGAAGAGCGACATCAGCCGGGCAGAACAGACTTTAAGAAAAAGAGCGCACTCCATTTCGTTGAAACGACACAGAGCGAAGCCGAAACTCGAAAAAGAGGTGTATGAGGTAATAAAAGAGCTGGGCCTTGACAAAGCACAATTTGTTGTGGAACTGCAAACATCCGAAACATTGACCGAAAGTGGTTACGACCGGGCAATGCTGCTGTTTAATGCCAATCCGGGTGGTGAGCCGGCGGAGCTTTCGCGGATTGCTTCGGGGGGTGAACTCTCGCGGCTGATGCTGGCCGTCAAGTCGGTGGTAGCAGGAAAGAAATTTCTCTCCACCATTATTTTTGATGAGATAGACAGCGGCGTTTCGGGTGAGATCGCCGGAAAGATGGGCGCCATCATGCAAAAAATGTCGTCGGAACGGCAAATCATCGCCATCACGCATTTGCCGCAGATTGCCGCAAGGGGTAACAGGCATTACCTTGTTTACAAAGAACATGAAAACGATACAACATCAACACATCTGAAACTTCTGAACGACAATGACCGTATCATTGAAATTGCCAAGATGCTCAGCGACACCAAGGTGAGCCTTTCAGCCGTGGAAACGGCAAGGGAGTTACTTCAAAATTAGCCTTTTGGAAAGCAAAAGTAAAAAGTTATGGGTTATTGAGTTAAGGGTTAAGGGGGGAAAAGGCCTTTATAGTGGCTCTGCATCTAACCGCCTTCGCTAAAAACTTCGGCGGACAGGGAAATCGTTAATCGTCAATCCGAAATCCACATCAAATATCAAACATCTAACATCGGATATCGGATATCAAAAAGATCTATCCCCTGTCTCTTGTACTTTCCGGCCAGCACTACTCCTTGATCCCTTAAAGGGGAAATCCGTCCGCCAATGCTTCTGCAAAGGCCTGTGGGCAGGCCAAATCTAAAATCTAAAATCTAAAATCGTTAATCTTCAATCTGAAATCAATATCAAACAACTAACATCGGATCCCGACAAGTCGAGGACAGGCATCGGATATCAAAAGGTTTCGGTGCTACGCACCTTATGTTTTTTTGGTTAAATCTTTTCTATAGAGATTTCGGTGCGCTGCACCTCAATCTTTTTCAAAATGACAATTTTTCCATTTTGGAATATCAAAAATCAAGCGGCAGTATTTATTCGCGCACCGGCAACCTTATCTGTGGCCAATGAACCTTAATAGAAAAACAGACTAACACTATGAAAAAACAGGGACCGATATCGGATGGCTGGTTATTTTTTTTGTCATCGGATTTCGCGGATTACACGGATTTGATTTTCACATCGGAACACATTTCCGTATCCCGGACGTAACCGTACGGTGATTATAACGATAAACAACAACCATCCATTTATTCGATCATCTTCAAAAATTCCTCTTCCGTAATGATCCTGACGCCGAGTCGTTCAGCCTTTTGTTTTTTGGCAGGCCCCATATTTTCACCGGCAAGCAGGTAATCGGTTTTTCCCGAAACCGAAGCCACATTGCGTCCGCCGTTCTTTTCGATCAACGCCTTGAGCTCGTCGCGCGAGAAATTTTTGAACACACCGCTCACCACAATGGCCGCACCGTTCAACTTACCTGTTCCGGCATTGTCGTCAACCTGCTCCATTTCAAATTTCAGATGATGATCCTTCAGCCGTTGTATCAGATGGATATTGGACGGTTTTTTGAAATAATCGAGCAAACTTTCTGCAATGCGTTCACCGATCTCGTTCACCTCAATCAAGGTTTCGAAATCGGCCTGCATCAGCCGATCTATGCTGCCGAAATGCAGGGCAAGTTTTTTGGCAACGGTTTCGCCCACATAACGGATCCCGAGAGCGAAGAGCACACGCGGAAACGGCACTTCCACCGATTGTTTTATTCCGTTGAGGATATTTTCAACCGTTTTCTCCTGAAAACTCACCTTCCGTTCTTTCTTCCCCTCCTCGGCGGGATATGTTTTTTCGAGTCCGATCAGGTCGGAAAAAGTAAGATCGTACAGATCGGCGGGATTACGTACCAGTTCTTTGTCAAAAAGCAGGTCTATTTTCCCTTCGCCGAGCGAGTCGATGTTCATGGCACGGCGGCTCACAAAATGCTCCAGTTTCCCTTTCAACTGGGGCGGACATCCTTCTTCGTTGGGGCATCTCCATGCCGCTTCGCCCTCTTCCCTCACCAGTTTTGTTCCGCATGCGGGACATACGCTGATAAAAGATATTTTTACAGCCCCCGGCGGGCGTTTGGACAAATCCACGCCAACGATCTTGGGGATGATCTCACCGCCTTTTTCCACATACACCGTATCGCCGATACGTACGTCAAGTTTTGCGATGATATCGGCATTGTGCAGCGAAGCCCGTTTCACCACCGTGCCGGCAAGCAAAACGGGGTCGAGATTGGCCACCGGTGTGATGGCACCCGTGCGTCCAACCTGATAATCAATGGAGCGTAGCGTAGTGACAGCCTGTTCGGCTTTGAACTTGTAAGCGATGGCCCAGCGCGGCGATTTGGCGGTATAACCCAAAAGCTCCTGCTGGCGAAATGAATTGACCTTGATGACCACGCCGTCAATGTCGAAAGGCAGGTCGCGACGGGCTTTATCCCAGTAACCGATGAAATCGAAAATCTCATCAACGGTTTTGCATTTCGCCATGTAATTGGGCACTTTCAATCCCCACTTCCGGGCTTCGGTCATATTGTCGTAATGATTGTCAAAGGGTAAATTTTTTCCGGGCATGTAGTACAAAAAACAGTCGAGTCCGCGTTTGGCAACCTCTGCCGAATCCTGCATTTTCAGGCTTCCCGAAGCGGCATTGCGGGGATTGGCAAACGGCATTTCGCCGGTCTCTTCACGAAGTTTATTCAACCGGTTGAAGGATTGCCGCGACATGATGATCTCGCCGCGTATCTCAAACGATTCGGGATAACCGCTGCCGCGAAGCTTCAGCGGGATGCTCCTGATGGTCTTTACGTTGGTGGTCACATCGTCACCCCTTACTCCGTCGCCGCGTGTTACGGCCTGCACCAGCTTTCCGTTCTCATATTTTAATCCGATGGCCACACCGTCGTATTTCAGCTCACACACAAATTCAACATCCTCGCCCACCGTTTTTTTTACCCGGTTGATGAAATCCACCACTTCCTGTTTCGAATAGGTGTTGGAAAGCGAAAGCATCGGATATTGATGCACGACCTGTTTGAAGGATTTGGTGATGTCGCCCCCTACCCTTTTGGTAGGTGAATCCTCAAAGGCATATTGAGGATAACGTTTTTCGAGCTCTTCCAGTTCACGAAGTTTCTTATCGAATTCATAATCGGAGATCACCGGTGCCGAAAGCACATAATACCGGTAATTGTGCTCGTTGAGCTCCGTTGTTAAAGCTTCAATCCTATTTTTGGCTTCTGCATCAGTCATGGCGAAATCAAATTATTGCTCATTCCATCTTATCGGGGAAATACTTTTTATTTCTGTAAATGTAAATGGCCTCGTTTTTATTGTTCGGATTGATCCAACGCAAAAACTTATCGACATTTCCCGGTTCCGAAACAGTTTCAAACGTGATATCTGGAAAATATTCTTTCATTTTGGCAACCCGTTCTTCGAGGTGTTCGGGGCGGAAAAAAAGAAAGAACCTTGGCTCGTGTTGCGGAGTAAAAACTTCGGGTGACAATCTGTCCAGCGGTTCGCTCAAGGTAACATTATAAGTATCCACCCATTGTCCGAGGTAAAACCGCGGTACGATATTTACGCCATAGGCATTGGTGTTTTCCAGTAAAATGGACTGCACCTGATTATACCGGTGCAAATAGGTCATTGCCTCAACCCGTGCTTTTTTCGAATACATGGTTGAAACGGCAAAAAGTAAAAAAGTGTTGATAACCCAGAAAAAGATCCATGAATACCTGATGAATTTCCGGTAACGTTTCAACCATGATTTTTCGGTAACCAATTGTTGCCATCCGACAATACCAATAATGATGAACGAAGGAACAATCGTAATGATGAAACGCTCCTGTTTATTGGGAAAGATCGAATGAAAGAGCAAAAAAAGCATGGTGGGCAAAAAGATGATAAGGTGTTTTTTGATGTTTTTGAAACTGCCGGCAAACAGAAAAACACTGACGGGCGGGATAAAAATACCCAGGAGTAACAACAGATACTTGTACCATGCACCGGTAATGTAATTGTTGGCGTTTTCGGCGTTGTACCTGAAATATTCGGTAAGTTCCGCAAAAGGTCTTCCCCAAATGTACATATCAATGCCTCCTTGTATCAGAGCCGCCATGAAAAAGTAGGAAACGCCGAAAAGCAAGGCCTGCCGGAACCGGTATTGAAACAAAAGTACCAGGCCCATCCCGCCGGCATAGATGATGGTTTGGTACCTTACCGAAAAAACAAGACCGGCAATGAGGCCTGCAAAAATAAAAGCCTTTACCGCTTTACTGTCATCTTTTTTCCGCAACATCATCCAGGTGCTCATCAGCAACAACGGTATGGGCACCACCTCGGCCAGGTTTCGCACCGACAGCCACGGCATAAACCAAAATACCGCCAGCAGCAAACCGACCAACCTTGCCGTACGCATGTCGGAAAGCCTTTCGGCAATACGGTAGCCGTAATAAACGGTTAAAAGCGACAATGCTGCATGCAGCAACCTGACGACAAACATTTTGGCCTGCGGATCGGTGAAACGGATCAGGTTGAAAAAAGCAAACAACAAATAATGCAATCCGGTGTAGAAAAGACTGTGACCGCTTGGCCCCTCGTTTCCCGGTGTCCAGGGCAGCCACCGCCCAGAGTCGTAGCCGTCGGCCCACGACTGCGCCACTTCAATGATCAGAAAATGATCGTCAAGCATGCCCCATCCTTTGGCAAAAACCACGGCAATCAAACGAAAGAATACAGCCAGCCACATGATCAGCGTCAGGGGATGATTTTCCCATAGCATTAATATTCTTTCATTGATTTTTTTCATTGATCAGGATGTGTCTGAAAAATTATTCGTTAAGGTTTCGCTTTTAATACTTTAGTTTAAAGTTTTAATTATTTCTGCCCGTTATAATGGTTCATTATTTCTTTGATCTCCATGAGATTTTCCTGTTTTTTTTCTTCCCGCGACAGGATGGCAGAACGGGTAAAAAAGCTGTGACCTTCAAGAAAATTAATCTGAAGGATATACCACTCTTTCAATGTGGTGGGTTTAATGTTTTGGGTTTTCCATTCAAATTTCAGGCGGTGTGAGATCATAAAGAAATCATTCCTTCCGAGGTAGTCCAGATCGGCATCACAAAGTATCTGTTCCATCAGCCCGGATGCCCGCTGCGGCAATTTCGTTGCCAGTATCATTTTGTTGATCTTAATGATTTCGTCAGGCGAGTAGCCGAAGTGCGGAAGATGAATTTCGGTAAAACGGCAGGAGGCTTCTTCGTGCCCGACATAGGTCGTAAGCATGCCTGAATCGTGGAACAGCGCAGCGGTTTTCAGCAAGATCAGGTCGGCACCGGTAACATTTTCCATCGCGGCAATACGTTCAACCGACCGGTACACATCCAGCGTATGGTTGATGTCGTGATAGTAAAGCACAGGGCTCAACTCTTTGCGAAGTTTATCGAGAATAAATGTTTTTGCTGCTTCGAAATCCATCAATATTAATTTTTCCGTTAATGATGTCCGCTTAAAATAAAATATCAAAAAAAGCCGGAAGTATTTTCCGGCTTCTCACCTATCAGAAATTCTTTATTAGTACGAAACGATCTTTTGCCAGTTGAACTTACGCGGATTGATGCACATTACGGGGATTTGCGAAGTGTTGAAAATGATCTGTTCGTCCCACGAGCCGAGGATAAACCGTTTGAATCCCTGGTCGGGGTCGGTCATGATCATGATCAGGTCGGCATTGTTGGATGTGGCATAATCGATGACCTGTTTTGAGAAATGGCTGCTTTTTTCGGCTGCCCTCACCGTATATTTCACTTCATTTTCATCAAAAAATCCGGTAATTTGCTTAACGGCTTCATCAATTTTCTCACCGGCCATCTGATAAATGTGTATCTCCGAACGGAACTGTTTGGCAATACGCGCCGCCCATTTTGTTTTTTCCCACGGCCCCGCATCGCTTGTGATGGGTAAAACGATGTGTTTGTAACCTTCGTTGAAAGAACGTTTTTGAACGACAATGACGGGAGCCGGCGAACTGGTCACCACTTTAAGGGCATAACTTCCGGTAAGATGCTGAACGCCCACTTTTCCGTGCGTACCAAGGTATAACAAACCGGCACCGAGTTCCTGGGCCACCTCGCTGATGGTGGTGAAGATGGAACCTTCACGGGCTATCCCTTCGGCTTCAATACCATAGGTAGCTTTCAACTCATCAACAATCACCTTCAACTTCCCGGTAATCGTTGCTTCATCAAGGTTCTCTTTTTTCAATTGAGCTTTGGTGTTTTTATCAATTACATGCAAAATAACAACCTTATAATTGAGAAATCTGGCGGCTTCGGCGGCCTGGTTGATTGCATTATCGCCAACCTCCGTAAAATCGGTCGGCACCAAAACTAACTTGTTCATCTTGTCGTCCATGGTAATTGTAAATTATATTTTGTTCATAAAAAAACTCTGAAAGGGCAAAATTAGAATTTTTTTTCAAATAATGTTATTTTCGAATGTTAATTGGCAATTTTTATTTGTCCGTTTTCAGTTCTTTGTCCAGCACCGCATTAAGCTGTCTGACGATGGAAGCCACCGGTGCATTGGTATTGCTCAACAGGATCAGGGTCAACCCGTCGTCAACACGGTGTGTGACGGTTGAAGTAAAACCGTTCCAGAGCCCGTTGTGATAGATCACCTTTTTGCCGTTTCTTTCTTTCAGGCGCCAGCCAAAACCGTAATTGTACTTTCTTCCCCTGGTGGTCACCGTAGGTTTAAAAGCCTCATTTCGCAACGAATCGCCCAGCAAAACATCGCAATACCATGCCTGATCCCATTTCAACAGGTCATCCACCGTGCTGTAAACGCTTTTATCGCCCAATACCTCATCCAGCGGGTCGTGGTCAAATTTCCTGTACCGCCATCCGCGGCGGGTGTATCCGGTGGCAATGTTTGTCAACGTGTCCATCACCTCCCAATTCCAGGCAATAGTGTGGGACATCTCCAGCGGGTCAAAGATATTTTCCTTTAAATACCGGTAAAAATCCTTGCCGGTCACCCTTTCCACAAGCAAAGCCAGCATAACATATCCCGTATTGCTGTAATAATGTTTTCGGCCGGGCCGGAAATTGAGTCTCGGATTATTTTCATTGATCAGTTTCAAAACATCTTCATTGGTGATGTGCTTGTCCCTGGGCCATTTGTGGTCAACGTAGTACATGTAATTTTGCAATCCCGCCGTGTGCTGCAACAGCTCTCTGACGGTGATGTTATCGAACGGAAAGTCGGTAATGTAATTGCAAACCGTATCGTCCAGCGAAAAATAGCCTCTTTCCACGAGCTGCAAAACAGCCATTGCCGTAAAGCTTTTACTTACCGAAGCCAACTGAAAAACCGTGCTGAAGTTCAGCGTATCATTGGAGTGCAGGTCTTTAAATCCCATTTTGGCCCTGAAGATCGGATATCCGTTGAGCGCTACCAGTGCAGTTCCGTTAAAGCGGTATCTTTTCAATACCCTGTAAAGCAATGAATCCACACGATGAATTTTCCGGTCGGACAACGGCGGGATACGCTCCTCTTTTTCTGCGGAAACAACCACTGCCGGCGGTTTGTCAGCCTGCGAACCGCAACCTGACAGAACAGCAAGTAAACCCAGTAAAATTAAAAACCACGTGTGACGAATCCTGTTCATTCCGCTGAATTGTTTGCCGCCAAAAATATTTAAAATAAAATAGCCGGGCGGTTGTCGTGTTGATAAACAATCATAAATTTTATCCGTTCCGGGATTCTTCTCCAAAAAACAAATCGCAAATAATGACAAAATAAATTGATACAAAGGCAGTTTAAGATTCATTATCCAGACAAATTAAAAAGGCAACTAAACCGGATACGATGGTAAAAATTTATGGAATAAAACTTCCCGACGAAGATGTTTTCTCTTCGTTACAGATTTCAATGGCCCGGTATTTTCCGGGGGAGATTCGGGAAAAAGCGGATCAGTACCGGAATTCCCTTGCTTATCGTCGTTTTGTGACGGGTGAGCTGATGACGCGCGCAATCCTGCACCGGGTTTTCCGGCTTGACCTTCGCTCAATGAAATTCGGATACGGAGCCAAAGGAAAACCCTATCTGACAGATCATCCCGGCATTCATTTCAACCGTTCACATTCGGGACAATGGGTCGTTTGTGCATTTTCCAACCAAGCGGTCGGCGTGGATGTGGAAAAGATCAGGAAAATAAATCCGGCCCTTGCCAACAGATTTTTTTCCGATGAAGAGAAAGATCGTTTATTTTCTCTTGCCGGAGATGCCTACCTCAATTATTTTTTCGATCTTTGGACGCTCAAAGAAAGCTATTTAAAGTTGTTGGGATCGGGATTGACAAAGCCGCTTTCCTCTTTTACCGTCAGATTTGTTGATGATAATATTCAAATCATTGAAGATGATCAACCTGTGGAAGTATTTTTGAAACAATTCACTCCCGACAGCGAACATAAGTTGTCGGTGTGCAGCCGTGAAGAAATCATTGCCCGTGAAATGGAGCAATTGAAAACGGAAGAACTTTTGGAAATGATCGATTAATAATATTGAGAAAAACAGCTATGCGAGTTAGAAACAGCCTGACCTTTAAATTGAGTTTTATTATACTCTCCGTCGTATTGTTCATTTTTACGGCGATTGTTATTTTCAATTTCAAGGTCACGCAGAAGTTGCTGGTTGAAGACGCTAAAAAAAACGCACAATACATCACGCGTCTGACGATTAGCCAGATCAGCGACGAACTGGGCATCGTGGAAGAGCCGGTAAAATTGTTTTCGAGATATCTTTCGGAAAACAAAGCCGGCCCGGGACAATTGAAAAGGATTGTTGATCTGATTGCCGTTAATTCCGATAAAATTTCCGGCAGTTTCATCTATGATTTTCATCATTCCGGCGACTCGACCGATGTCACATATTATTACCGGTATTATTACAATAACAAGACAAATAAAAAAAAGAACGTCTCCAACAAACAACTCTCCTCATGGATACAAAAACTCAAGATCACGAGGAAACCGTTTTGGTCGGAGCCCGAATACGACAGCATCATCGGGGAGTTGACCTCCACATACATCGTTCCCCTGTTTGACACGGCCGACAGCGACAAAAAAATGTCGGGACTGATCGCCATTGACCTCCGGTTGCTGTGGCTCAAAGAATCGCTGCAAAAAAACAAAGTTTACAATTCCGATTACATCTTTATCATCTCAAAGAACGGCAAGCCGGTGGTACTTCCCGGAAACCGGTTCGATTACGGTTCAACGATTTTTCAGTTGGCAAAAAAGATCAACAACCCGGAGATTTACGAGCTGGGAAAAAAGATGTCGTCAGGCGAGAGCGGGTTTGCCGAGCTACCTGATTTCATTCAGGGAAAGTCGTCGCTCATCTATTACGAGCCTATTCTTTCCACCAACTGGTCGGTGGGTGTGGTATTTCCCAAAGCCGAGCTTCTGCAAAAACTCTACACAACCACCATCATTCTCGGCAGTGTCGGACTGTTAGGGTTTCTGTTGATCCTGATCTTCATCATTCTTATCATGCGTCGCGAAACCAAACCCCTGCGAACACTATCGGCAGCAGCCAAAGAGATCGGAAAAGGAAATTTTGACGCCCCCATGCCGGACATCCACACCAAAGACGAAGTGGGTATCCTGAAAGATTCGTTGCAAACCATGCAGGAAGAGCTGGTAACTTACATAAAGAATCTGGTGAAAGCCACCAAAGAAAAAGAACGCATTGAAGGGGAACTGCAAATTGCACAGGAAATTCAAATGGGATATCTGCGCCGCGATTTCAGCGATTTTTCCACCGGGTTGAATCTGGATATTTCGGCACTTCTCAAACCGGCAAAAGAAGTAGGTGGCGATTATTACGATTATTTTAAAATCTCGGAAGATAAAATCGGATTTGCCATTGGAATCAAAACATGAGGGACAATACAGATAGCGCCTTGCGGATGTCGAAAAT
>JAOZMX010000201.1 GCA_029934065.1 Bacteroidales bacterium | reverse complement strand
TGCCCAGGGTGCTCCACAGCGTAAAGCATGCCTCCTGGTTGATCTGCCAGCGCAGTACCCCGTCAATCTCTTTCCTCGGTTCAAACGAAATGGCTTTTGACGGACAGGCATCGGCGCATTTTTTACACTTCTCGCAAAAGCCGATCATGGAATATTCATGTAACGGATTATCCGTTACCAGCGGTAAATTGGTCGTCACCACCGATATTCTGACCCTTGGTCCCAGTTTGGGTGTCATCAGCAGTCCCATCCTGCCGATCTCGCCCAGTCCGGCGTCGCGGGCCACCAGCGGGCAGACTACCTGGTAATTGCCGTCGATGTGTGCACGGGCTTCGTAACCCAGCTTACGGATGAAAGCAGCTACCTGCAAAGCAATTCTCCCCGACTCGAGATATTGCTGTCCCGATTCCATGACCACTGTCCCGCGTGGCGCCGGAGCGATCATACTCCGGTCCATCTTCACTGTGAAAGCAATGGCGTATTTGTGATTGTTCACCACCGGCTTGTTGCGACGTTCTGCCCGTCCGCCTACAGAATACAGGTGATATTTTTTCAGTTCCGTGATGCCGCAATCCACGGCTCCCAGTTTTTTTGACCATGCTTTGATGTAGTGTGTGATCTTTTCCGGTACCACATCCGTTTTCTGTTCTGAAACCGGCCCGTCAACAAAAGCCCTCAATTCCTCGATGGTTTCAAAGCTGGCATCTGCCGAGGCAAAATGAAACGGGTTGTATTGCGTGGTCCCCGGCTGCAGCAAGCCGGGCTTTTTCCGGAAGGCATCATCCGGTTTTCTTTTATCGGGATTGTTTTTGTAATATTCTTCAAATTCAACTGTTCCCGGTTTTAATTCATTCCTCGAAAACATGGTGTCGCGTTCGTCAATCTGCTTTGCCGGAACAGGCTGCCGGTAATTTTTGTTTTTCCCTGCCGGAAAGAAAAAAACCAGCAATTTTCCGTAAGTGATTGCCAGGATAACAATACCGGTTAGCTGTTGGTATGGAAAGTCTGTTAAAGCAACGAACAGATAAGGCAGGGGAGCAAAAACCGCCAGCATGAAAAACCACCGGGCCGCCTGCGGTTCCTTTTCAGCTATTGATACCCCTCCGGCCCACAATAAAAACAGGAAAGCGGCCAGCGCAGTAACTATGAGCAGTATGGAAACAAGTGTCAGCAAAATGTTTTTTTATGCTCATCCGGATTTTTGAATCCGGATGTTCTTATCCGTCTCAATATTATTCAAAATTTCCTTACCTTCAACCCAAAAGTGTCATTTGAATATGATCTCTAATGGCGGCCATTGGGACAAATTAATTGCAATACATTAAAAAAGAATTACCTATAATGACAATACCAATTGTTATTGGTGTCCGAACAAGGCTAAAATCCTTTTGCTATAAAGCAGATAACTTATTTTTTTCCATTGGCTGTTTAGGACTCTCACACCATTGCAACCCGCCCACATGCCAGCACACGCAATGGTTCAGAGCTAAACGTATAATTTTAGTTTTTTGTTTCAGTATATATATCCCCCTCTGCTTCAAGCGTCCCGCTTGAAGTTATCCGTCTTTCCCAGTTTTTCCGCTTTTAGACTGCCCGACTACATTATTCAGGCGGTGTCCCGCTTAAAGCCCAATTCATTTGAATTCTATTAAACTTCCGGTAAAGGTTTAAGCCGGGAAACTTAAGCCTGAAACAAAGTTATTAACCTTTCAGGAGGCCGTCAGCCTCCGCTGTGCTCCGGGGACAGCGCCACCTGAAAGGTCAGCACTGGTGTTACGGCAGCACAATGCCAATCTTCAGCTCATATTTAAAGAAATAAGGATGAGGGTCTGTGGAAGTTATTTTTGTGGTTTCATTTTCCCATGTCTCGTACGGGCCGGTGGATTTGGTGACAACATTGAATCCGATTAAAGTGATCAGACTTTCAATGATCACCGGTGAATTTTTGATCCTGAACTGAAAAGGAATGAGCGCCGGGTCAAAGCTGAAAATATTGTAATGAAGTTTCACATCAATCATTTTCTGATAGGCGCCGTCATCCATACTGATCCAGCGGGAAGTTTCCCTTTCCCCGTAAGTATATGACGGGTTGAAAGATATCCCCATCCGCCAGAAACTCTTGTTTGCCCAGTACAGCTTGAATTCGGTACCGGCGAAAAAGCTGGTCAGATTTTTCCTGAATGAAACACCAAGCATAGGTTCTATCCCGAAAGCGACTTTGTCCCCATGTTGCCAGATGTGTTCGTAGGAAACAAACACCGGGATGTTATAGCCGCCCTGGTAATCATCACCGTCATGATAATAATAAGGGTCGTAATAAATATCATAATGTGAATAAGCTTCACCCCGGACCGATGTACCAATCTTGATGATATTGAATTGCTGTACTTTGACCTTTTCTTTGTTAACGCTTCCTTCTGTCACTTGTCCATACCCGGGAATCAGAAGAAACAGGCTTAAAAATGCAAAAAGTATTTTCATGTTTTCAGAATAATATGTTAGACAAAAGTTCAAGTTGTTGGATATTATCGTAATTGTACTGGAACAACCCGTCTTTCCCTACAAGGATAAGAATGTCGTTGTTCAGGATCACGTCATACGCATCAATGCCGGTGATGCCGCTTACCTGTTTCAGTTCGTACTTGTTGCTGAAATCAAATATTTTCACTCCGCTTTCACTGTTGCAGACGAAAAGATAAATGCTGTCGATACCCAGCCCTTTTGGATTTTCCATGCCGTAACTACTAATCAGTGTGGGATTGACAATATTTTTAATATCAAGCACATCCAGCCGGTTTTCGCCTGTTTGCCACCGGCAGGCGCTTTGGCTGTTCAGGGTGACAAAAGCGAGGGTATCGTTGGCCACCACCGGATCACAACTGGTGATGTGTTCGTAATGCGACAAGTAAAGAATATTTTCCGGGTTGGAAATATCATAAATATACATGCCGTTCACCGAGCCGATAAAAAGGTTGTCCTGAAGCGAATAAACCGTTTCAATGCCGAAATCCACTTCCAATTGATTGACTTTTACGGGGCTTGAAGCAGTGGTGATGTCATAGACCTGCAAATGCTTTTCGTTGATCAGATACAAATGATCGTTGACAATGGTAAATTTGGCCATCGAGCCGCCTTTGCCTGTCAGTCCGCCGGCCGGGTTTCCACCCACGCCGTCTGAAGATCCCTTCTGACAGTTGGTGACCAGGGCAACCGCAAACAGCATGGCGATGATATAAATTAATCTTTTCATGATTTCCTGTTTTGAGATTAATAAGAGGTGAAACATTTCGGACTTTGGAGTGTTGCCGGTATCCAGCCCACGACAAGTCCTTTTGAGGGATCGGGACATTCAAACCAGGTGTGAAAAGCCAGGTCCTCGGGATATCGCTGATTGGGCAGCTTGTAAACTTTTTCAATGCGTTTTACCACCACCGGGTTTTGTATATCCGAAATATCCATCGCCACAAGGTCATCTATGTTGTCGGCATACAGGATGTTGTCTTTGATGGCGATGTCGTGGTTGCCGTAAATTTGGATAAAAGCGATCTTTTTCGGATTACGGGGATCGGTGTTGTCCACCACATGCACGCCGAGGTTCACATCTCCGATAAAGATGTAATTGCCTTTTACATAAATCTTTCCCTGCGTAGTCACCTCCTGCGGAGGAAGCACTTTAATGACCTTTGCTTCATCTTTGGGAACATAAACGGGTTTGTAGCCCTCCACTTCAAAAAGGGAGCTTCCCCGGAAAAACAACAGGAAAACAACGGAGGCAAAAAAGATATTTTTCATCATTGTGGTTTTTTTGATGGCTGTTTTAAACCAAATTTCAGACCAATCGAGACTAAAACGGAAATATTTACAAAAAGATTTTAAACTCCGAACCGGTCGTTGAACAAAAGACTGCATGAAGTTTATGAAGTTGCCTCGGGAAATGATTTTTTAAAACATTTGTCGCTGGAATGACATGATGAAAAATATTTGGGTGTAGTTGCAAACTACACCCGAGTGATGGTGGTGTATTAAACTGGTTTAACTAATCTCCAAAGCCCCCGTCAATTCACTGACAGAGCTGATATTGTTTTCCTTGCAGTATGTTTCAATCCCTTCAATGATCTTCACCGAAACCTGCGGGTCGATGAAGTTGGCGGTTCCCACCTGGATGGCTTTTGCGCCGGCCAGCATGAACTCGATGGCGTCGGTGGCGTTCATGATGCCGCCGAGGCCGATGACCGGAACTTTTACGGCATGGTAAACCTGCCACACCATCCGCAGGGCGATGGGCTTGATGGCCGGGCCCGACAGTCCGCCGGTAACGGTGGAAAGCACAGGTTTGCGTGTTTTGGCATCAATGGCCATGGCAAGGAAGGTGTTCACCAGCGAGACGGCATCCGCTCCCGCGCCTTCCACACCTTTGGCAATCTCGGTGATGTCGGTTACATTGGGCGAGAGCTTGACAATAAGTGTTTTGTCGAATACTTTGCGGACGGCATCCGTCACGGCAATGGCCGAAGGACAGCTTACGCCGAAAGCCATACCGCCTTCCTTCACATTGGGGCACGAGATGTTCAGTTCGATGGCATTGATGCCTTCCACCTCATTCAGCTTTTCGGTGACTTCGATATATTCCTCCACCGTGGAGCCGTTCACATTGGGAATGATCTCCGTATCGAGGTCTTTGATACGTGGATAGATGTCGCTGATGAAATAGTCAATGCCTTTGTTTTGCAGTCCGACTGCATTCAGCATGCCGGAAGCCGTTTCGGCCATGCGTGGATAATCGTTGCCTTCGCGAAGTTTCAGGGTGAGCCCTTTGACAAAGATGCCTCCGAGAAGGTTTAAGTCAATGAAGTCGGCAAACTCTTCGCCGAAGCCGAACGTGCCCGAGGCGGTGGTCACCGGATTTTTCAGGACAAGGTCTTTTATTTTTACTGTTAAATCTGCCATGCCAGTTCTTTGGAGTTAAACACCGGGCCGTCGGTACAAACGCATTTGTTGCCCGATGTGGTTTTGGTTACGCAGCACAGGCAGGCACCGATTCCGCAGGCCATCATATTTTCGAGGGAGACTTCGCAGTCAACCTGATGTTCTCCGGCGATTTTCGCTACTGCTTTCATCATGGGATCGGGGCCGCAGATGTATATTTTGTCAAATCCGGAGATGTCGCTGAAAACCGGGTGCTGGGTGACCAGTCCTTTCTCGCCCATGCTTCCGTCTTCGGTGGTGGCCAGCACCCGGCCGTATTTGTCGAACTCTTCCGTCAGGACGATCTCGTTTTTTGAGCGTGCCCCGAAAAGGAAAGTCGTGCTGATGTTTTTCTTTTGCAGCTCGCGGCCCAGCAGGATGAACGGTGCTATTCCCGAGCCGCCCCCAATGATCAGGACATTTTTTTCACCGTTTACCGTAAAGGAATTGCCGAGCGGATACATGATGTTTATCGGCGTGCCGGGATTTAGCTCTCCCATCTTTTTTGTTCCTTTGCCCACCACCTTGATGTAAAAAGTGAGCAGCCGGTTTTCGTAATCCACATCGAAAATGGAAATGGGACGGCGAAGAAATACATCAGGGGCATCCGGTACTTTGATTTCTGCAAAATTGCCCGGGGAAACAGGTTCGATTGTCTGATCCGAATAAAGTGTCAACAGGTAGCCGGTTTCGTTCAGCCACCGGTATTCTTTCACTTTAAAATCCTGGATCTTTTTCATCAGGCGTTGTCGGCTTCTTTGTTTTCTGTTTTCTGGTCTTTATCTTCCGGCTTGTTTTCCGGTTCTTCCTTTTGTTCTTCTTTTTCTTCTTCTTCGGTAAATTCCATCAGGCCTTTTTCGAGAAGGAAATTGTACCAGGTGAAGACTTTTTTCATGTCCGAAACATACACCGAATCCCGGTCATAGTCGGGGAGAATTTCGGCAAAAAGTTCCCTGATCTGGTTTGCGGAGGCTTTTTTCGGGTTTAAAACCGCTTCCCCGTTTTTCAGATCGTATATCTTTTTAAAGACCTCATCGAGCGGCACGTCTTCATCATCGGTATAAATGCTGATGTCTTTCAGGGTGCTGATGCGTTCGTGTGCGAAAGCCGGACCGCGTTTTCCATCGGTCAGTGATTCTACCACCAGGTTGGATTTGGATTCGCCGATGAGTCTGTACAACCCAGGCCTTCCTGTTATTGATAATATCTTGCTTAAATCCATTGCGTGTAAAATTTGTGCAAAAATAATATAACG
>JAOZMX010000200.1 GCA_029934065.1 Bacteroidales bacterium | reverse complement strand
TAGAAGTCACCGGCAATCAGCCAATCCATATCAATATCGCCGGTAAAACCGGGATCAATGGTAACATTAACTGAAAAGTACTGATCTGAATTCACCGGGCCCCATTGGGATCCTCCGGTTATATCGCCCCAGGTAACCTGAACGCCATCACCGGTTTCGCCATTATACAACATGCTGCCACAATTACCGGCAGAGTTAACGGTAACACCTGTTGGGAAAGTAATCCCTACACCATCTAAAAATTCATAGTCGGGTGCATAATAATAGAGGTAGAAATTAAGGTCCATGGTAACGCCCGCGGTATAGGAAGGAGATTGACATTCAATATAACAATTTTCGATATTTTCGGTGCCTTTGTTTTCCGGCATCGGTGTCATGGTCAAAGTGTTGGAATGCAATCCCGGTTCAACACTTACGCTTGGCTGGAAGATCTCCATGGCTACCGGAATAATTACTTCCGGATTGTTCAGGTCGTTGCTGAAGATATGCAATTCATCGGTATAATAACCTGCATCATACCCTGTGCTGTTGAAAATAACATTCACATCGAAGGTTTCTCCGGGTGCTACAGTACCGATTATGGGATCTGTTGTAACATTCCATGTGGTAAATTCTCCAACAATTTTTGTGTGGATATTGAAATTCCTGTTTATACCATATCCTGAAAGGGTATTCCATGTTGCTCCATCGAATGATATCAAATCGCCAAATCCTGCAACAACAGGCCCTTCATCCATTCCGGCAGGGTGTTCGCCGTCTACAGAACCTACAATAGAATAACCCACTATTAAGCCTTCAGTCCCATCAATCGTTAATGGAGTGTCAAGTACAACGGTGTACCAACCTACTGCCGGAGGAATGAAAGGTTGTTGATACATAATGTTGGAGTTTTCATCCCAAATCATTAATTCGAAATTTATTGCTCCGATATCATTGATAAATACTTCCACTTCCGTAATTTCAAAATCGATATATGGGTTTAATGATACTGCGGGCCAAAATGCTCCGACGAAAAAGTCTCCTCCGCCGACTAATCCAAGCGCATTTGCATTGTTGCCCGTATCGTATTGTAAAATTATTTCGGCATCGGATGAAGCCATGTTTCCGGACGAGGGATCGGTTTTTATTTCATCTATTTGCGTCGTATTCGACGGTGGTTCGGGTGATAACCATTCCGGTTGAGAGGAGGACTTAGGTGGTGTTCCGTTAGTGGAAGTGATCAAGAAATCAAGATACAACGGGCCTTCCGTAGTATTGGTAATACTCATTGTACGTGTCACGATCATATCGGGATTCATCACTTCGTAGAATGAATCGGGAGTTACCTCAATTTCCGGAGGTAGGTTAGGTGTAGCACACAATGTGTTAGAAGGTTGAGATTCGGCCTTGTCGGGCAGGATTTGCGTAACGTAGTAGCAGTATTCCTGACCGTTGGTCAGTCCTTCATCCGTATGATGGAATCCCATTACCGTTGTCAGATACGCCCCATCCCTGTAAATGTTAAATTCATAAGTGGGAAGTTCGGCTACTCCCGAAATTTCATGGACGGGGTTACCGAAACCGTCACCGTAAATCGTGAAAGGAATTTCGATCATTCCCAGATAATCTTCCGGAATGGTTATGTTTACACTGAAATCGCCGGATGAATAAAGTGTGCCGTAACCGCAGTTTCCTGCGGGCACACCCCATGTGCATGTTGCGCCGTCGCCGGTTTCGCCGTTATAGGACAAATATGACGACCCTACACCTCCATCCAGATCAGTGGCGGAATTAACAACAATGCCATCGGGGAAATCCATAAAGAAACCGCAAATAAACTCAAAATCGTCACTATTATAAATAAATGACAAATCCAGATCAAGGGTTTCACCGGGTTCGTACATTTCGGTATTTACCTCGATGGTAGTACCGCTGATGTTATCCGAACCTTTGGTTCCCGGCTTTTTCTCCCAAGTAAGACTAACCTGCTGATCGTTGTACTGTGCCGTGAGCAAAACCGGAGCAATTGGTTCGAGCGGAACAGCGATGTTTGTCGTTACCGCAGGATTAACCAACACATCTTCCAATAATGTTGGATAAAAATCATCGGCTGTGGTGTAAACATCGTAAGTCCCTGGGGGCAAATCGCCAACAAAAAACTCGCCGTCATCATTGGTGTTGACGATCCATTCGGCATCGGTGGCATCGGAAACGGTAACCGTTGCGTTGGGAACCGGTTCCGCTGTATGCGTATTGGCAACAACACCTTCAAGGTCGCCGAGTCCTTCAATAATTTGAATATTGTCGATGGCCCATCCGTTGATATTAAAAGAATTTTCTCCATAGGCACGGAAGCCGATCCTGAAAATTTTTCCGGCTACGTAGTTGGAAATAAGGTATCCGTGATTTCCCCAATCAATACTTCCGTTTTGATTGTCCCATGTATTAATCACAATATAGTCGGTTCCGTCAAAGATAACAAAATCAAGCTGTTCGAGGGTTGAGGTAGAATAATTGCTTAAATAAAGATCAAAAGAGACATAAATATCATCTGCTTTGGATGTTCCGTCAATGTCCCAGCTTTCCAGGCGGTATGCATAGTCAGTTGCACCCGGTGACCAGTAAAATCTTGCTGCAGGTACCGGATTGCCGTATGATGGGGAGGTTGTTATTCCCCAGTTTCCCTGCGAAGGTACAAACGACCAGTTCTGAAAATCAAACGAGCCTTCATCCCATGCTTCGTAGAATGGTAACGGGTAGGGAGGAATCGGGTCGAGGCCGAAATCAACTGTTGTGGTTACGCCTTCGGTAATTAAGACATCCTCAAGGGTGTCCGCTACATAACCCGGATAATCAACGGTTACAGTGTAATAACCGGTTTCCAGCTCCTGCTCGTAATAGCCTGAAGCATTGGTATACGTTGTTTCCTTAAAAGGTGCGGGTGTGATGGTTATCAAAGCCCCTTCGATGGGGTCTCCCGTATCATTGGCCGTAACTGTTCCGTTAAGGAAACCATATACCGGCGGTTCCTCGGTGGTGATCACAATATCAAAATCAGTACACTGCGGAGATGGCCATGTGGAAACAATGATAAAATAGGTTGTTCCTCCCGTCAGCTCAATTTCATCAAGGTAAGGGTTTCCGGAGGATTGGAGATTATAGCTAACACATGCCCCGACATCAGGACAGCCTTCGATGATAAACACTCCCGTGTATGTACCTGTTTCTGACAATGTAACGCTAATCAAAACATCATCTGTCGGAGTGTATTCAAAAACGAAATCATCGCCGTTCATGTAAGAACTCTCACAAGCATCGGCACTGCTGTAATCATCGCCGAAACCACATGTTGTCATTCCCGTTGCCGAAAACGGCATCATGGCATCGGTGAGCGGATAGGAATACTCGCAATTGGTGCCCGGTTCCTGAGGAATGGGCTCCAATGCAAAATCCTGTACCGTATTTTCGCCCTCTGAGATTACCACTCCCAGGGCTTCTCCCGGTTCATAGTAATTTTTTGTAACAGTGACATCATACATTCCGACCTCAAGCTCCAATTCATATTCTCCCGAAGCATTGGTGTAGGTTGTCTCTTTTGCAGATGGATTTGTTGTTACCAGCGCACCCTCAATCGGGTCTCCCGATTCGCTGTCGGTAACTGTTCCGCTAAGTGTACCGGTTGCAACAGAAACGAGTTCCGGACCAGCAACATCATCAATGTACAAGTAATACGCAAAGTCACTATAATAATGAATTGCAACGTACATTGTCCCAACGGGCAAATCCGTTTTGACATACTGTTGCCATGTTGTACTGGCATCAGAAATTTCAGGCCCCCATGTAAAATCAGTAGTAACATCTGTACCTGTGGATGACCAACCGACCTGAAAGGTTTCCGATCCGGATGAATACTTCCGGTACCAGAACGAAAAGGTTTGATCTCCGCTGGTAGTATTAAGTTTCGGTGTGATCATGTATTCATCGTATCCATCACCGCAACTTGAAAATGAGCTAAACCTTGCAGAGTAAGTTCCGCTATGAGCTTGATCACTATTTTGAGTGATATCGTTTGTGGGTGTGCAAGGCCCCTGAACAATTGTCCACCCCACAGGCGGCCACGTTTCAAAACTTTCGGATAAGGCCTGCCCTATCGCAAAACTGCTGATTAGCAGTGTAACTAAAAGTAAATTTAATCTTTTCATAAACGTCAGGTTTTAATTAATATTAATTTGATTAATTTTTATTTTTGATTGAGAAATTGAACGGAAACGGCTTTGATGAAGGCAAAGCAAAATTGGCTGATGCGATCTTGCAGATGATACTCTTTTGAAAACCCTTTCATTATAACCTTTCTTTAAGTTTATTAAAATCAATTATTTAATAAAACAACCGGCGTTTTTCAAGGTAGTTTTCCAAGCAAAATAAAAAGTTTTTTTAGCTGCCGTTTTGTTGTTGCTGGCCTGTAAAAATCCAAATGAACGCACAAGTATAGTAATTTTTCTTTAAAAAAATCAAAAAAAAGTTTTTTTTCTCCGATTTTTTATTCTCTACCCAAAAAGAATAACTTTGTATTGCAAATCATTTTTTCATCAAAAAACTCAGGTGTGAGCAACAAAAAGAAAACCAGTCATTATAATACCGGTTTACCAATCTTCATTTTTCTGGCATTAATGATGCCATTTCAAACAAGAGCCCATGCACAAAAAGGCAGTGCAAAACCGGACACATTGAAGGTTATCTCACTTGAAGAGGTTGTGGTAACGGCAAACAAATTTGAAAACAAAATTTTAAATACGGGCTCGGCAATTGATGTTACCGGAAAAAAGGAAATACAGACGTTACCTGTAACGACATGGTCCGCTACATTGAAATACCTTCCCGGAATAACTGTATCTTCTCCGGATGGGATGGGATTGAATCCTCAGGTGTCCATAAGAGGATTTTACGGTGAGGGCGAAAGCGGATACATTACCGTTCTCATTGACGGCGTTCCAGTTAATGATGTGGAAAACAATCTGGTGAGCTGGAACCTGATGCCATTGAACGGAATAGAACGGATAGAATTACTCCGGGGAGGCTCGTCTGCATTGTATGGTGATGCAGCACTGGGAGGAGTGATGAATATCATCACCGATAAGGGTGAAAAACCTTTTACTTCCATCACGGCAAATTTCGGCAGTCATTTCAGCTATGGCCTTTGTATTAATAACGGAGGTCATCTCGGGAAAAAAGGAAAATATGAATTTTATGTGAATGATGATCATACCGATGGTTTCCGGGATCATAGCAAATGGAACTCGGTCTCTTTCGGCGGCAAAGTAAAATTTGCTCTCGGCACACATTCAAGCCTTACTTTAAGTACCAATAATCAATTACTCAATTCTGAAACACCCGGTGTATTGAATGAAAACAAAATAGCGCGCGATATGGAAACGTCGCTCCCCTATTTCAGGGAAGACGGCCGCGACGAATCCCGTTATCTGGCTTCTGCGCTTTTCACCACAAGGATCAATCGCCTGACTGATCTTGACATTACGCTGACATATCAATATAAAAAAAAGAATAATGTTCGCACCTATACCCAGCCAACTCCTATTATCGATCCTTTCACATATCAACCTCTGGGATATTATGATACCACTTTGTACGGTGACTCAAAAAGGCGGAAGATCATCACCAATCAAGGCAGAATGGATGTCCGTTTAATACATGTCAACAAAGATAAAAGCTTTCGGATTGCCGGAGGTATTGAAGTAAATTACAATGCTTTCGACAATAACATTTATGATCTCTTCACCGGCTTCCAGTACGATTATCAACAGAATTACCTTCAGGTTGATACACTTAGTGTAAGCGGGGATGGGTATCGCATCAATCCGGCGGTTTATCTAACGGGAGAGTTCAAATTACTGGAACCTTTGAAACTGATCGCCGGCTTAAGATACGACTTGATAGCAGATAAATTCAACGGCAAATTACCCGATACTTCATACAGCGAAAACAACAACGCGGTCAGCCCGAAAATTGCATTAAATCTAAGCACGGGAAAAACAGAACGTTATTCAGGCAGTATTTTTATCAGTTTCAGCAAGTCTTTCAAAGCGCCAACCGTTGACCAGCGCACCGATTTAAAACGGATGAATTATGCAATATTTTTTCCGGCCGGTCCGGCTTATCAAATGGAGATCTTTAAAGCCAATCCTTTTGCCAACCCCGGATTAAAACCTCAAAGATCAACAAACTGGG
>JAOZMX010000047.1 GCA_029934065.1 Bacteroidales bacterium | reverse complement strand
TTTTATATTACTTCGGAGAGATCGTAAGAAACCGTAGAAAAGAATTAAACATGAGCCAAAATGATCTGGCAATGCTAATTGGTAAAAAGCGGCCTTACATTTCAAGAATTGAAAATGGAGAAGATATTCGTTTATCAAATTTTGCACTTGTTGCAAGTGCGTTGAATTTATCAATTCAATTAATAGAAAAATAAAACACGAAAACACAACAGCGGTTGATAATTCACGACCTGCGAAAAAAAACTGCCAATACTGAAACCGCAAACTCACAGTGCAGTATTTCGTTTCGGCATACCCGTTATTTCATGTGTTTATAATTTTGTAATTATCTGATATTTATTTTTTTGGCATAATTTTTTGGCTCTGTCATCCCCCCTTTTCCTTACTGGTTTTTTTAGCCATTTATTTCAAGGCATCCATAATTCTCTGACAAAAATAATTCTATCAAATCTTTTCTTTTGCGAATTAATATTTCTAACCCTTTAGTTGTTGTATTATATGTCCTTATCCATATTATTTTTGGTGGGAAGCCTTTTATTGTAATCAAATCACAAAAATCCGAATCAAATGTTACTATCGCATAATCGTTCCGCTTTGCATATTCAAAAATTTCTTGATCCGTCGAATTTTCTAATCCCAATTCCCTTACTTGTTTTGCTTCGGGGAATATATCATTAATACGTTTTATCAAACGAAAAGATATGTTCTGATCAAATATTAATTTCACGGTGCGTATAGTTGTCCTTGTTCTTTACGAGCTGCAAATGACAAACATGCATTAATTTGCTCCAATGTCAATTCGGGATAATCCTGTAATATTTCTTTCCGAGTCATTCCGTTTGATAACCATGATAATACATCATAAACTGTTATTCGAGTTCCCTTTATTACAGGCTTTCCAAATCTTTTGTTATTGTTTATTTCTATGTATTTGCTAAATTCAATCATGCTCTTTTATCTTTAATGCACAAATGTACAATTTTTTATTTTACTTTTCCGGTTGATAACTTATCGGATAAATTTTAACTCCGGTTTAATACAAAATAGTACTTTTGCTCCAAATCAAAACATTAAAAATATTTTATTATGAAAAAAGTATTACTTATTGCAGTTTCAGTGATGCTGACATCACTTATTTACGGACAATCCTGTTCAGATCTTTTCATTTCCGAATACGTTGAAGGCTCGGGAAATAACAAAGCCATTGAGATTTACAATCCAACGGATCAGGCAATCGACCTGTCGGCTTACCGGCTGGTGAGGTATTCCAACGGAGGGACAACTCCAAATGCTGTTGACCTGGCCGGTACGATCCAGGGCAAAGACGTTTATGTGGTTGTGCTCGACAAGCGCGATCCCAACGGAACAGGTTACGAACAACCTGTTGATTCTGCATTGCAGGCCAAAGCCGACACTTTTCTTTGCCCGGTATATGAAGTGAACAAAATGATGTATTTCAACGGTAACGATGCCGTGACCCTTGAAAAAGACGGTGGTGCCACCATCGTGGACATTTTCGCACATGTGGGCCCGCCCGATCCCGAAAACGGCTGGACCAGCTTTACCGATACGACCATCACATGGAGCAACAATGGTGTACCTGAAGATTATACGATTACTGACTACATTGTCGGACCTTTGTTTTGGCTGTCGTGGACCAAGGATCATACACTCATCAGAAAAGCAGGTGTTACACAAGGTGTCACCGACAATCCCGATGCTTTTAATGTTGCCATGGAGTGGGATTCGCTTCCCGAAAACACTTTCGACCACCTTGGCGGCCACCAGTGTGAATGCGGCAACGCTTCGGTTCCGGAGCTTGTGGAAGGCGTTGACATCAACTTTTATCCGAATCCTGTTGCCAACGACGGTTTAACCATCAATGCAAAAGAAAATTTCCGGAATATCGTTGTTTACAACACTTCCGGTCAGGCTGTTATCCGCAGATCATTCGACGGGACACAATCTACAACACTGCGTACCGACAAACTGGTTCCCGGAACCTATTTTGTGAAAGTTGTCTTCAACCAACATCAGTCATTTGTAAAGAAAATCACAAAACAATAACCTGCTTCCCTCCGGAAGCCTTTGTTTTTGTTCCCGCGGATATTGAATCCGCGAGCAAATTCTTGTTTAGGAATGTGTAACCCATTTTGAATGACAGATTATGAACAGCAGGTTTTTTATCCTTTATTTTCTTCTTTCTTTTATTGTTTTTACGGGACAAGCGCAAACCGGTGTTATCAGCGGCACCGTCAGTGACTCCAAAACCGGCGAAACGCTCATCGGAGCCAACATTATTTATGCGCCGGGGAAAGGAACCGTAACGGACATTGACGGACATTATTCGTTAACGCTTGACTACGGAACCTATAATTTGAAGGTCACCTATGTGGGATTTCAAACCGTGGAAAAAAAGATCACCGTTGATGCCCCTGAAAAAACCATAGATTTCCAGCTGCAATACATTACTTTAACTGCCGTTGAAGTGGTTGGCGACCTGGCCCGTGCACGCGAAACACCGATAGCCTTTTCAACGCTAACGCCCAAGATGTTCCGGGAAGAACTGGCCTCGCAGGACATTCCGATGATCCTCAATGCCACACCCGGCGTTTATGCCACCCAACAAGGCGGCGGCGACGGCGACTCCAGGATCAACATTCGCGGGTTCAATCAGCGCAATGTGGCCGTGATGCTCGACGGGATCCCGGTCAACGACATGGAAAACGGCTGGGTGTACTGGAGCAACTGGTTCGGCCTTGATATGGTGATGCGCAAAACGCAGGTACAGCGTGGCCTGGGTGCTTCAAAACTTGCCATCCCTTCGGTGGGAGGAACCATCAACATCCAGACAAAAGGCATCGGCGACAAAAGGAAGATTGCCCTGAAGCAGGAAGTTGGCGACAACGGATTTCTCAGAACATCATTGGGTTATACCTCCGGCGAACTGAATCACGGCTGGGGAGTCACGGCAGCAGCATCCTACAAAAGAGGAAACGGCTGGGTGGACATGACCTGGACCGAAGGCTGGTTTTATTTTTTACGTATTGATAAAAACCTCGGCAATCACCGCTTGAGTTTCAAAATGCTGGGCGCTCCCCAAAAACACGGCCAGCGCTCCTACAAAAAATCAATTCCCGAATTTGATTCCGCCTATGCCGTTGATCACGGCATCAGCCCCGATGAGTTTCTTACCGGAAAACCGGTCAATCTCGGTTTAAGATATAACCCCAACTGGGGCTATATTGACCGTTACACCCTTGATGAAAACGGCAATCCGATAAGCCACGGCAATGAAAAGCTTTCCGAAAAGAAAAACTATTACCACAAGCCGATGTACAGCCTCTCGGATTTTTGGAATATCTCCGAGAAGTTTTACCTTTCCAACATCCTTTACCTTTCGATAGGGCACGGCGGCGGAACAGGCCTGATGAACAGCCCTTCGGTACTGCCCGACGGGCAAATTGACTTCCAGACGATTTACGATGCTAATTATAACGGCATGTTTAATCCTAACCGCGAATCAACGGGTATTCTCCGTTCGTCCATCAACAATCACTTTTGGCTGGGTTTGCTCTCAACATTCAACTATGAAATGAGTGATCACTTTACACTCTCGGGAGGCCTGGACCTGCGAAGTTACAAAGGCGAACATTACCGGGAAATTTATGATCTCCTTGGTGGAAATTATTATGTGCTTGATAACAATGATGCAAACGAAGAGCCCGAAAAACATAAAGTTGTAGGCGATATCATCAGTTATCACAACGACGGACTGGTGAGATGGGGCGGTTTGTTCGCGCAACTGGAATACAAAAAGGACAAGATTTCGGCATTTATCAACCTTACCGGATCAACAAGCGGTTACAAACGGATTGATTATTTTTTACCTAAAGTGCTTAAACTCCCGGACACAACATTGAATATCGGCTACAATACCGTGATAGAATACAACGGACAAACCTACGACAGAAACTCTCCGGGGCTGGAATATGCTGCAAGCGACTGGAAATGGATACCGGGCGGTACGGCAAAAGGAGGTGTGAATTATAACATCAACAAGCACATGAACGTATTTACCAACCTCGGTTTTCTTTCCAAGGCACCGCGTTTCAGGAATGTTTACGATTACAACAACAAATTGATCAGGGATATAAAGAACGAAATCGTTGAAGCCGTTGAACTGGGGTATAGTTTTTACAACAGAAAGATCACCCTGAATGTGAATGCATATTATACCATCTGGAAAAACAAACCGGCCGACCGTACTTCCACCTACTCGATTGACGGGGAATTCTACAATGTGAACATCAACGGCATGGATGCATTACACAAAGGAGTGGAACTGGAATTTGCATGGAAGATACTTGATAACCTGAAATACGAAGGCTTGTTCTCGTTGGGCGACTGGAAATGGACCTCATCCGATTCGGCCAGAATTTACGACAACAACCAAAACCTGATTGATGTGGTATATTTTGATGCCAAAGGGATTTTTGTGGGGGATGCGGCACAATTGCAAACACGTCACAGCTTGCGGTGGGAAATCATTCAAGACCTTTACGTAAAAGGTGCTTTAACCTATTTCGGAAAGTATTATTCCGAATTTGACCCGCTGGATTTGAATCCCGAAAGAAACCCATGGGCATTCGACGAAGACGGAAACCCGAGACAATCGTGGGAAATTCCCGGATATTTTCTGATAGATTTACATGCAGGATATGGTTTCAATATCAGCAAGGTTAAACTGAACCTTCGCGGAAGTGTTTTAAACCTTCTGAACACGGCATATATATCGGATGCCAACAACAACGACAAGTATTCGGGTCAGGGCTACAATGACTTCGACGCCAAATCGGCCGCAGTCTTTTTCGGACTGGGCAGACGTTTTAATCTTTCCCTGCTGATTTCATTATAAATTCCATTTATTACAAATTAAAAATTTTACTCAACATGCGAATTACATTCTTATTTGTTTTACTATCCGTAACAACGGCAATATTTTCACAACCGACAGGCTATTATAACGGCACAGAGGGCAAATCCGGCGACGATCTGAAAACGGCTTTGCATGAAATTATTGACGACCATGTGGCCTATTCCTATTTTGCGGCGAAAACCATCATGAAATTTTCGGATGTCGATCCGGCCAATCCTGATAACGTAATTCTGGTTTATACGGGACGCTCACAAGCCAACAACACATACGGCACAGGAGCCAACGACATCAACAGGGAACATGTGTGGGCCAAGAGCCACGGCAATTTCGAAGGAGTGGCACCCATGTATGGTGATGTACACAACCTGAAGCCTGCCGATGCCTCCGTTAATCAATCCAGAAGCAACAAGGATTTCGACAACGGCGGTGTGCAACACCCCGAAGCCACCGGTTGTTATTACACCGATTCGTCGTGGGAACCGCGTGACGAAGTGAAGGGAGATATTGCACGTATCATTTTTTACATGGATGCCCGGTATGAAGGGACCAACGGCGAGCTCAACCTCACGGTGGTCGATGCGGTGAACACTTATCCGCTTCCCGAACATGGCCGGCTATCCACTTTGCTGGAATGGAACCTGCAGGATCCGCCGGATGATTTTGAGCGCAACCGCAACAACGTCATCTTTTCGTGGCAGAAAAACAGAAATCCCTTTATCGACAATCCGGAATTTGCCCAATTGATCTGGGGCGGACAAACACCGGAAAGCATCCTTTTCGGAAACTTTGCCATTATGCCTGTTGCACCCGTTGATGGTGAAGCCGTAACAGTAACGGCGGATGTGACTTCGGGTCAAAGTCAGATAAGTGATGTGAAATTGCTCTGGGGTACCGATCCCGATAACCTGAACAACACCTATCCCATGCAATCGTCGGGCGGCGATGCTTACGAAGCTGAAATACCCGGACAAAACGGCGAAACCACCGTTTATTACAGGATCAAAGCCACTGATGCCACAGGCACACAATTTTCCATTACCTATAATTATTATGTGGCACCTGTTTTTAACGGAACCATTGTCACCATTTATGACATTGAAGGACAGGCAGCTTCATCTCCTTACGAGGGAGAGGTGGTCAGCACCACGGGCATCGTAACAGCCAACTTCGGCGAAAACTATTTTATTCAGGATGGCCCGGGCGCATGGAACGGCCTCTACGTTTATGACCCGGGACGTAATCCGAGCATCGGCGACAGTCTGGTGATTACCGGAAAAATTGAAGAATATTACGACAAAACAGAAATAAAGGAGATTTCCGGCTACTATCATATCACATCCAATAATCCGCTTCCCGAGCCCGAACTTATCAACACGGGTGATGCCGGAGAAGCCTATGAATCGGTGCTGGTCAAAGTGAGCAATGCCATTTGTACCGACGACGATTACCATTCCAATTATTATATGTGGAAAGTGGATGACGGCAGCGGAGAGATGCTCGTGCACAACACCTCTATTTTTGAATTTGAACCGGTATTGGGCAAAAGCTATGATGTGACCGGCCCGTTAAATTTCGATTTTGACGAATGGAAGATCGAGATCAGGTTTGAAAGCGACGTACAGGACGGACAGGATATCTTCCCTCCGGAAGTGGATGACCTCGACCCGGTGAACGACAACATGATCAAAGTTACCTATACGGAAAATGTGGATGAAGTTTCCGCCACGGATGCAGCCAATTATTCGCTCAATAACGGCGTGACGGTCGAAAGTGTTGAAATGCACAGTTTTCTGAATAACGTGGTTTATCTGAATGTCTCGAAAATGAATACCGGCGATTATGTACTGACCATCAATAATGTGGAAGACCTTGCGGGAAATAAGATGGAAAATGTGGAAACGGAATTTCATTACGAGGGAACAGGTATTGAAGAAATAAAAGGGATAGCCGGCATGGAACTTTATCCTAATCCGGCCATGGATGAATTCACAGTTTCAATTACGGCAAAAGAAAATATGAACATCCGGATCACGGTGAGCGACCTGACAGGAAAAAAACTTTTGCAAAAAGCAGAAGTGTTAACCGTTGGGAACAATCGTTTTACATTCCGAAACCATCATTTATCCGGCGGGGTTTACATTGTGAAACTTTCTTCCGGCAACGGCACTGAACACCGGAAGCTGATCGTCCGGTAATGAAATTTTTTGCGACGAGAGCTGTCTTATATACGTTTGAGGCAGCTTTCTTCGTTTTATTCCTTTTTGAACGGCAATGAAAGATTTTCAACTCAGATATAAAACGCACAGATGGCTGAAAAACTCGTAATTATACCCACATACAACGAAAAGGAGAACATCGAAAAGATCATCCGCAAGGTATTTTCCCTCGAAGGGGAATTTCATGTTCTGATCATCGAAGACAATTCGCCCGACGGCACAGCCGGTATTGTCAAGCGGTTGATGAAAGAATTTCCCGGCAAGCTGTTTATAGAAGAGCGGAAGGGTAAACTGGGGCTGGGGACGGCTTATATCCATGGCTTCAGATGGGCATTAGAGAGGGATTATCAATATATTTTTGAAATGGACGCCGACTTTTCGCACAACCCCGATGATCTGCTCCGGTTGTACGACGCCTGTAAAAACGGTGCTGATGTGGCCATCGGCTCCAGGTATGTGGGAGGAGTGGTCAACGTGGTCAACTGGCCCATGGGCAGGGTGTTGATGTCTTATTTTGCTTCCAAATATGTACGCGTCATCACCGGACTGCGCGTTGCCGACTCCACGGCAGGATTTGTTTGTTATACACGCAAAGTACTCGAAACCATCTGGTTCGACAAGATCAAATTCGTAGGTTATGCTTTCCAGATCGAAATGAAACTAACCGCCACCAAACTGGGTTTCAAAGTAGTGGAAGTACCCATCGTATTTACCGACCGCAAAGAAGGAACCTCAAAAATGAGCAGCGGCATTTTCAAGGAAGCGATCATTGGTGTAATCAAATTAAGATTTAAAAATATCAAACCCAAACCGGAGAAATGATTTTTTAAGACGATGAATTACCTGATCACCAATGCCAATATTGTCAACGAAGGGAAAGTTTTCAACGGTTTCGTCAGGATAAAAGACGGGATGATCGACCGGGTGGCGGAAGGCAAACCCTCCACACGGGAAAATTCCGAATCATCCTTTACCCGCATTGATGCCGGAGGAAAATACCTCCTCCCGGGAGTAATCGACGATCAGGTACATTTCCGTGAGCCGGGACTCACGCACAAAGCCGACATTTACACCGAAAGCAAAGCTGCAGCAGCAGGCGGCATTACCTCGTTTATGGAGATGCCCAATACGGTTCCCAATGTGCTGACACAGGAGCTGCTGGAACAAAAATACCGGTTGGCCGCCGAAAAATCGCTCACCAATTATTCGTTTTACATGGGAGCATCCAACGACAACCTGGATGAGATCGTGAAAACTGACCCCGGAAATGTTTGCGGGGTGAAAGTTTTCATGGGTTCGTCAACGGGCAACATGCTGGTGGACAATCCCGACACTTTACGTGCGATATTCGGGGAGTCGCCACTGCTTGTGGCGGTACATGCCGAGGACGAAACCATCATCAGGGCCAACACCCGGAACTATCGTGACAAATTCGGTGACGGGATGCCCGTGAAATACCACCCGGAAATCCGTTCGGCGGAAGCCTGCTACCGGTCGTCGTCGCTGGCAGTGGAACTGGCACATAAATACGGGACAAGGCTCCACATCCTTCATCTGTCAACAGCCCGTGAAACGAAGCTTTTCACAAACGACATTCCTTTAAAAGAAAAAAAGATCACCGCCGAAGTGTGTGTGCACCACCTTTGGTTTTCCGACAGCGATTACGAAAGGAAAGGAACATTCATCAAGTGGAATCCTGCCGTGAAAACCGCTGCTGACCGTGACGGGCTTTGGCAGGCACTGCTCGACGACCGGCTGGATGTGATCGCCACCGACCATGCACCGCATACGCTTGCCGAAAAGCAAAACGGTTATTTTGCTGCCCCTTCGGGCGGACCGATGGTACAACATTCGTTGACGGCCATGCTGGAATTTTATCAAAAAGGGATCATTTCTCTTGACACGGTCGTCCGCAAGATGTGTCATGCACCGGCCGATTGTTTCAATATCGACCGGCGGGGTTACATCCGTCCGGGCTACTTTGCCGATCTGGTATTGGTTGATTTGAAAAATCCCTGGACGGTCGAAAAATCCAACATTCTCTACAAATGCGGCTGGTCTCCCATGGAAGGGCAACAATTCAATTCCAAAGTCACACATACTTTTGTGAACGGCCGGCTCGTTTACCATGACGGCACTTTTGACGAATCGGTGAAAGGCCAGCGATTGAAATTTATCCGATAACAATACAAGTAATAATCAATGAACATGAAACACTTTAGGATACAAAAAAGCATGAAAACTTTGATCTTGATCTTTGCGATTTTCTTTTTTGGCTGTGGCCCGCATCTCGATGAGGTGGTCATAGAATCGTACGACGACGGCACGCCAAAGGACGTGCAATATTACAAGGGTGAAGGAAAAAACAAAACCATGGTCAAAGAAGCGTGGTTTTATCCCGACGGGCAGCTGCGCATTGAAGGTGAGTTTCTGCATGGCGTGAAAAACGGCCTCTGGATATCGTATTATAAAGACGGAACAAAATGGAGCGAAGGGTATTACAAAGACGGTATCAACGACGGACTGACCATCACATGGTTCGAGAACGGAAAAAAATATTACAAGGGCTATTATAAAAACGGCAACCGCGCCGGGGTCTGGAAATTCTGGGATGAAGACGGGAACTTCATCAAAGAGATTGATTACGGGCCTTATGAACCGGATGAGTGATGAAACACAGATCATGCAAATTTGAATGATTTATTCTTCGGAATAATTTTGTTTTGAAAAAATGTATTTTTTTTGTACAAATCTGAAGTTGCACTTCATAATTGTACAAAATGTATTGGTCAAGAGAAATAGAAAAATCGATTGTTGCAGCAGCCGGAAAATTTCTATCCGGAGAGAAATAAAAACAACATGCTGATCTACGATGGGGAGAATCTTGGCAGAATAAATGATATCGAGGTGATTAATTTCAGAAAATTATAACATTTCAGATAAGAAAAAAGCCTCACCGGCATTTACCGATGAGGCTTCATTTATTTTTCACTTTAACCTATCCAAGGGCATTGAGTTTTTTGGTCAATTTCGATTTCAGGTTTGCAGCTTTGTTCTTGTGAATAACCGAACGTTTGGCATTTTTGTCGATCAGTGAAACAATTTTCGGAAGTTGCTTGGCAGCTTCTTCTTTGTCCTCAAGGTGTCTGAAACTTTTTATTGCATTTCTCATTGTCTTGGCGTAATACCTGTTGCGCATCCTTCTGACACGGTTTGATCTGATTCTCTTTAATGCCGATTTATGATTTGCCATTATACCTGTTTTTTTATTTGTTCTGTCACTTAAAATTTTAGGGCTGCAAAAGTAAAACTATTTTTTAAATTAACAAGCAACAGAATTAAAATTTTATTATTTCTTTAAATATCCTTCCAGCATCTCCGTCAACTCGTTGCCGTCAAACTTTTTGGCAAGGATAATACCGTCTTCGTCGATCAAAAAGGTACCGGGGAGGTTTTTGATCCCGAAAAACCTGATGTTCCGGTCTTTCCAGCTATCAATCACATAAACGTTGTATTTCCACGGATACTGTTGTTTTTCGAGTGCTTCAACCCACGTGTCGCGCAGCTTATCCAACCCAATGGCATAGATTTCAAAACCATCTCCATTTACAAATTGCTTGTCGTGGTATTTTTCGTACGCAGCTCTGAATTTTTTATTTTCGTTGACACAATGGCTGCATTTGGAGTTCCACAACAAAACCATTGTCAGCTTCCCTCTTAATTCCGATAGCCTCAAAACAGTACTGTCGGGGCTGTAGTCTTCAAAATCGCCAATGTCATTGCCCACCTCATTGCCGATGACGATGCCCTCGTCGTCCGTTGCCGGTTGCTGGGACTGACGCCTCTGTTGCTGCTGTTTTTGTTGCTGTTGATTACGTTGAGGGGGTTGCTGTTTCTGCTGTTTCTGTTGTTTTTGCTGCTGTTGTGCTTTTTTGTCAGGCTGCTGTTTTTGCGTTTTGTTATTGGGCTTTGTTGTCTTGGCAGCCTGTGTCTTTGCCTGTGAAGCATTAGTTTGCGAAGCCTTGGTTTGCGAAACATTACCTTTATCCGGCGACTGGTTGTTTTTCGCAGTTTGAGCACTTTGTTGGTTTTGGCCGGAAGTTTTGGTGGTATCGTTGTTGCACGACCACACTCCCATCAAAAAAACAATGGCCAGTGAAAACAGAAAAATTCTTTTCATAAATATTTTACTTTTAAAGTTTAACATCGGTTTATCTTTGCCGCAAAAGTAAAATTATCCTGAAATCATAAGAATAGAATGATTTTGAATTTAACGAAGTTTAACGGTTATGTTAATCAATTGTAAACAACAGAAGGAATGCAGCGATTTGATAATTTGGAAATAATGTATATTTGAAAAAAAAATCATGACGGATCAGCAGATCAAAAAAGCGGTTTTGAAATTGTTTGAACAATGGAGCGGCGAACAAGCCGAAGAGATGCATCCTTTGCCTTCATCGGGTTCATACCGCCGGTATTTCAGGCTGCAAAGCGCACATCATCGTGCCATCGGCACTTACTACCAAAACCGCAATGAAAACAGGGCATTTATTGCTTTGGGTAAACATTTCAAACAAAACGGACTGAATGTCCCCGGTATTTTTGCCGTTGGCAAAGAGGGATACACCTATTTGCAGGAAGACCTGGGCGACAAAACCTTATTCGATCACATTCAACCGGTAAGGGAAAAGGAGGGCTTTTCGGAAAAACTGACCCTGATTTACCGGCAGGCATTGGAAGCGTTGACAAAATTCCAGATGGAAGCCGGAAAAACCGTGGATTATTCGGTTTGCTATCCGGCAGCGGCATTCAACCGGCAAGCTTACCTCTGGGATTTGAATTATTTTAAATACAATTTTTTGAAACTTGCCGGAGCACCTTTTGACGAATATGCCCTTGAGAAAGATTTTGAACAACTGATAACCCTTCTTCTGTCGGCCGATCACGGTTATTTTGTTTACCGCGATTTTCAGGCCAGAAACATCATGCTCCACAACGACAAACTTTGGTTCATTGATTTTCAGGGGGGACGCAAAGGGCCGGCGCATTACGATGTTGCATCATTGCTGTTTCAGGCACGGGCAAACATTCCATTCCCCGTAAGAGAAGAACTTTTGGACGATTACATTGCTTATGCCCGGAAGATTGATCCTGCAAGTGTTGAAAATTTCCGTGAGCATTATTACCGGTTTGTGTTGATCAGAGTACTACAAACACTTGGCGCATACGGATTCAGGGGGCTTTACGAAAAGAAAACTCATTTTCTTGACAGCCTTTCCCTTGCGATGAAAAACGTGGCATGGCTGCTTGACAACAAACACTTTCCCTCCGGGCTTCCGGAGTTGAAACAGTGCCTTGAACGTACCGTTGAACTTACGCAACAACACCAAATCGCCGCACCGCCGCTCAAGGTGCAGATCAACAGCTTCTCATACAAACGCGGCATCCCTGCCGACCTGTCGGGAAACGGCGGCGGATTCGTTTTCGATTGCCGCGCCCTCCCCAACCCGGGAAGACTTGAAAAATACCGCAACCTCACCGGCAACGACCGTGAAGTAACGGAATATCTGGAAAAATATCCGGAAGTGGATGATTTTATCGAGCATGCACACGCTTTGGTGCAACACAGCATCGCCGTTTACTCGCAACGCCGCTTCACCAGCTTAACGGTAAATTTCGGTTGTACGGGCGGGCAGCATCGCTCGGTTTATTGTGCCGGTCAACTGGCCCGAAAACTGAAAAACACCGGCACCGTTGAAGTCGAACTGATACACCGCGAACTGGAAAAGCCCCGGATATACTCCCGAAACGAACAACCTGACCAATGAAAGCAATGATATTTGCAGCGGGTCTCGGAACAAGGCTGAAACCGTTGACCGACATAACGCCAAAAGCCCTGATAGAGGTCAACGGTGTGCCGATGATCGAACATGTGATCCGCAGGTTGAAATCCGCAGGGGTAACCAAATTGATCATCAACCTTCACCATTTTCCGGATCAGATCAAAGCGTTTTTGGCATCTAAAGATCATTTCGGTTTGAAGATCGTCTTCTCGGAAGAAAGGGATGAAGTGCTCGAAACCGGCGGCGGCCTGATGAAAGCTTCCGCTTTGCTTGATGGCGACGAACCGTTTTTTGTGCACAATACGGATGTGATCTCCAATGTGAACCTGAAAGCCATGTGGGACTTTCATCAACGGAATAATCCGCTTGCCACCCTGTTGGTGCAAAACAGGCCTTCCTCCCGCTATCTGCTTTTCGATGAACAAAACACTTTGAAAGGTTGGACAAACACAGCAACGGGAGAAATGATCCTTGTTTCCGGATCAGCGCCGAACCTGCAAAGGCTTGCTTTCAACGGAATCCATATCATTCGCCCCGACATCTTCAGACTGATCACCAAAAAAGGAAAATTCTCAATTATCAAAGCATACCTTGATCTGGCACGCGATTACCAAATCAAAGGACTCGCCCCGTCTGACATTCAATTTGTTGATGTGGGTAAACCCGAAAACATCCCGCTTGCCGAATCCCTTGTCAGACAATTTTCATAAAATAAAACCCTCTTTTTTGCTTTATTAAGAAATAAGGAATGAAAAAATCTAATTTTGCCCTTTGAAAATAAAACAGAATCTATGGCCAAACGACCATCCATCATATTTGCATTCCTGCTGATCGCTGCATTAATTCCGGCATTTACGGCACATGCCCAATCGCACACCAAAAAACTCACGCGGGCAGAATACATTGAAAAATACAAAGATATCGCCATAGAAGGCATGGTGGAATTCGGCATTCCCGCCAGCATCACGCTGGCACAAGGCGCACTGGAATCGGGAAACGGGAACAGTCGTCTTGCCCGCGAAGCCAACAATCATTTCGGCATCAAATGCCATCAGGGCTGGGAAGGCCCCTCCATCAAAATGGATGACGACAAAAAGAACGAATGCTTCAGAAAATATGAAAGCGCGGAGGCATCTTACAAAGACCATTCGTTTTTCTTGAGCCAGCGCGGCCGGTATGCTTTTTTGTTCGAACTCGATAAAACCGATTACAAAGGCTGGGCCCGGGGTCTGAAACAGGCGGGATATGCCACCAATCCCAACTATGCCAACCTGCTCATTGATATTATTGAAAGATACAACCTTCAGAAATACGATCTGTATGAAGATGATTATGTCGTTGTGAACGAATACCCCGAAGAGATTCCGGAAGACAAAAACAGGGAGTATAAGGCTTTTGCCGTGGGGAACAACGACAGGAAAATCTTCATCAACAACGGAAGGAAATTTATTTTTGCCCGCAAAGGGGATGATTTTTACAAGATCGCCGACGATTTCAACATGTACAATTACCAGATATGGAAATACAACGATCTTGACAAGTGGGATAAACTGCAAGAAGGGCAAATGATCTACCTGCAAAAGAAAAAGAAAAAAGCCGAAACGGCATTTCACACCGTCAAACCCGGAGAAACCATGCACAACATTGCCCAACAATACGGTATCAGACTTAAGCAACTTTACAAAAAGAACAGGATGAAACCCGGCTCGAAACCACGTACCGGACAAGTGCTATGGCTGCAGGACACCAAACCCGAAAAATAATGATTGTGAAAACAGGTAAACAATCTGCTTTGGATAAATCCCCGCTCCGGAGAAAAGTGGATTAGACTACTCTCAAAAAAAAAAGCGCCGCCGAAAAGTATAAGTGAAAAATATTATTGAAACATTTTTTTATTTCAAAATATTTTCATACCTTTGCTTGAGTTTTATCATTTCATAAAAATCTAAACAGAATAAAAATGAAAAAATTGTGGGAACGACGGTTTTTTCGCAGGAACAATTGAGTTTCAAATTCACCAACGTTCAAATTGTCACAGGCACACCTGATGTTTTGCAATTTGATATCGCCATAAAAGCAGATAATGCCGGTACTTTTCATCGTGATTTACAAATATATGTTGATTATAACACCGTAGCATTCGGCGAAAATGTTGTTGTCAACGGTAAAATTACCGTTACTGCCCTCGATTTGATGAGCAATCATTACACAACAGTAGCCCTGGTTGACAACACTACTTCAAAATTTGCTTTCATATCGGAAGCCAACGAAGAGTTGAATCAACCCGGTTCGTCAACCTATTATACCGAAATGCCCGACACTTACCTTGGATTTATCCGCGTACAAATGGAAATTGCCGACAACAACAACCTTGCGGGAATTGCCTTTGACGAAGCGCTGATGAACGGCGGACAATACAAGCAATCGCTCACTTCCACCGATCCGATCGCCTATGTTGACCCGAACCTTTATGAGAACGATCTGACGGATATCGCTTTGTGGGGACAGGAAATTGACCTTCAAACCGGTTGGGTCAGCATTTCAAGTTACATGGATCCTTTCGATCCGGATGTTGAAAACATGTTCGATGCCATTTCCGGTCAGTTGATCATTCTTCAAAACTTTTACGGGGTTTATTATCCGACATACAATATGAATACACTGGGAGATTGGGATCCTAATTCGGGATATCTTGTTAAAGTTTCGCAAAATTGCCAGTTGAGGGTTTTCGGAAGTGTTATGGATGGAGGCACCCTTTCTCTTACCGACGGCTGGAACCTGATACCGGTAAAGAGTACCTGCGATGTCAATACCGAAAATTTGTTCAATAGCCTGGGTGATGATCTGGTCATTGTCAAAGACGCCGCCGGCACCGGAATTTATTGGCCGGAAAAAGGCATCAACACCATGCCGACGCTGGCCTCCGGAAAAGCATTTTATGTTAAAGTTACGGGCAATCATATCATTGAATTCCCGGCCTGTCCGTAATCATATTCTGATCAATTTCCGGCTTTATTGTTGACCCACATCAACATTTGCTTAAATAACTGATTTTTGGTGTTCAGAGAACGACTGAATAAAACCAATGCTGACCAACAAAGCATTGGGTATAAATAAAAACCAAAATTTATGAGTTATGAAAGCAAAGAGATGCCTTTCGTTAATTGTTTTTCTGTTTTTCACTCAATTATCATTTGCGGATAAAGTTCCTGAAAGTGTAGCTGCAAAAGTAGCTGTCAACACCTATTTTGAACGCTGCGACCGGCAAACTGGCAACATAAAAATTGATCAAACATTTGTTGTTGCCGAAAACGACACCATTGTATTTTACATTTTCAATTTTCAAAATCCAAATAAGGGTTTTGTGATCGTTTCGGCTGATGATGCGGTAAATCCGGTATTGGGCTACTCGTTTGAAAACGATTACGAAACCGGAAATCATCCTCCCCAATTCGACTATATTCTCGATGGTTACAAGTTGCAAATACTCGATGCCATAAAGAATGAAGCCATCGCCGGCACAAAAACCGCACTTGAATGGGAAAGACTTTCCGTTGCCCCCGGCAGTTTCACCAAAGGCGCCGAGCATCAACAAATCGGCCCGTTAATCCAGACCAAATGGAATCAGGGGTCGCCATACAATGAACTATGTCCTTCGAACTCACTGGTGGGATGCGTGGCCGTTGCCATGGGGCAAATCTTGAAATATTGGAGCCACCCGGTTCACGGCGAGGGCTCTCATTCTTATTATCATTACAACTACGGAACGTTATCGGCCGATTTTGGAGCTACCACTTACGAATACGGGGATATGCCGCACTCGATCAACCAAAGTAACATTCCCATTGCCACCCTGCTTTATCATTGTGGTGTATCGGTCAATATGAACTACAGCCCTACGGCATCCGGTGCTCCCCTATGGGGCGACAACAGCGCCGAAGATGCTCTGAAGGATTATTTTCGATTCGACCCCGATTTACACTGGGAAGACGAGTGGGGAGAAACGGATTCGTCATGGCAAGAGCGGATATTCCACGACATTGATAACTACAGACCGATCATTTACAGCGGATCCGACTTTTCAAGGGGAGCAGCGCATGCATGGAATCTTGACGGTTACGAAGCTGTGGGCGATATTTATCATTTTCACATGAACTGGGGCTGGGGCGGCTATTACAACGGATACTATTCCTTGGACGATCTTACACCGGGATCGGCAAATTATAACTGGGATCAGCAAGGCATTTTCAATATTTTTCCTTTTGCGGCGCAATCGGCGGATTGTTATTCCCAAAGTACCAACTACTGGACGGGAAGCACCAACGATACTGAAAAAACGCAGACCAGCCTTGTTATCGGATATGCGCCGGAAGACGGCTGGATGATGTTCGATATATCAGCCATTCCCGACGGTGCCGAAATTTATTCGGTGCTATTTAACGGTTATCTTTACGAAGGATACAAACCCGAATGGGCTTTGACACCGGTTACTTCCGACCCGCTGACAGCCATACCGGCGGTTTTGCATGCCGATATCGTTGCCGAACAAGACGAAGGCTATTATTACTCAAAAGATGAAAGCTACGGAACCCTGGATTTAGGTTGGCGGAGATACATGCTGGAAGGGGATGCCGATACGAATTTTAAAGTGGCGTTATCCGATGATCGATTTGTTGTGGGGATGGCCAACAGACCGACAGGTTTGTTCCCGAATATCCGTTTCCATGGATGGAATGAGGAAAACCCGCCGTTTATTCGGGTCTTTTACGCTGCCTACGGCACGCTCGAAGGATATGTTACCGAGTACGGATCGGGCCTGCCCGTTGAAAATGTGATCGTCAGTACAGGCAGGTATAAAGACACGACCGATGCCGACGGGTTTTATCATATCAACAATGTTCCAACCGGAAACCATGACATTCTTGTTGAAGCCAACGGTAATACCAATGCCGGCGGAAATCCCTATTTCGATCAAACGATAAGCGGGGTAGTCATTACCGACGGAGCAACCATACAAACGGATATTGAAATGATATGGGCCGAACTGGAGACAAATCCGGCTGCCATCAACAAAGCAGTAACTCCCGGCGAGGTCTATACCGAAGGATTTACCATTACCAACAACGGCCCCGGCAACCTGGATTATCAATGCTTTGCATCACCACCCATGGGTGACCTGTTGATGGATAAAAATTTTGAACAGATCACCGGAGATTATGTAATTTGGGGTTGTGCTTTCGACGGAACTTACATCTGGGCCACCGGTACAATGGAACAATACGGAGCACACAATCTTTACAAATTCGATCGTAACGGCAACCTGCTGGAAACTTTCCCCCAGGGGACCACCTCATCCATGGGAATGAAAAAAATGACCTTTGACGGCACATGGCTCTATAGCTATGATGATAATGGTTTTTACAGGATCAATCCCGAAAATGCAGAAGTTGAAACAATGTTTACGGAATTTCAAATACCGTTTTACAACATGGTTGGTCTAACTTGGGTTCCCGGTTGGGGGTTTCTCACAACGAAAACAAACTATCAATTTCGTGAATTTTTCGTTTTCGATGATGAGGGGAACATCATAGAAACATTTTCGGTACAGGTTCCCGGCAATTTCAACGATCTTACTTACGATTCCATAAACAATTGCCTTTGGTTTGCAACATCACCCCGCTTTACTTATATGCAATTCAGCATTGAAACAATGTCCCTTACGGGTTTGGAATACCTTGTCCCTCCCGTCGAGGGAATCAATCCCGAATCGTTATCACCCTGGGCCGCATGCTTTGCCGTAAATTTGATCGAAGGAAAAACTGCATTGGCAGGTTTGGTTCACAGCCCGGCGGATATCAAGTTCTTTGCATTGGAACTGGAAACATGGCTCCGTGTCGGGGAGAATACAACAGGTGTGATACCAGGTGAAAGTAAAGGAACAGCGGATGTTCAACTGAAAATTGTGCCCGGCGTGATGACGGAATCTTCAAAAACAGCAGATGTAGTGATTGTAAGCACAGCCGGAGCAAACGACACCCTGCCCGTAACCATCACCAACAATTTCACAAATGGAACCGTCAACGGCACGGTAACCAGATTCGGCACTTCAATCCCCATTACCGGCGCCACGGTAACCATTGACGGATTATCGGATGTGACGGACGACAACGGGTTTTATCAAATTGAAAACATCCCCATCGGAAGCTATCCCGTCAGCGTAACGTCCGGGCAGTACCTTGATACGGTTACCGGAGAAGTTCCCGTATCGGGGCCTCCTTATACTTTTGATATCCAGATGAAATGGGTGGAAATGGAGGTTTCTCCTCCGCTAATTAGTGTGAACATGCAACCCGAAAGCACTTTTGAAACCTCATTCTCCATTTCAAATGCCGGCCCGGGAAATTTGAGCTACAACTGTGAAGTGATCTTTTCCGGAAATTCACAGATGCCTGAAATTCTTGTGGTGGACAGGGACCTGAGCTGCTACGACTGGGGTTGGGGAGATAATTATGCCGATGAGTGGCCCTATTTTCATGCGGCGCTCGATTCCAACGATTATTCATATACTTATTACGAAGTGACCGATCCATGGGATGATGGTCCCGATCTGCAAACCATGGAACAGTACGAACTGATCCTGTGGTTTACCGGGGAGGCTTACAGGGATGAGGCCTTAAGCGAAGGCGATCAGGATAACCTTGCCGAATACCTGGATGACGGCGGCGCAATGCTTTTGTCGTCAGCCGATTATCTTGGCGGGGAAATCCCGGAGAATAAAAGTGACTGGGAATATTTTTATCCCGGCGACTTCCAATACGATTATCTGGGTCTCATCGAGGTTGAGATGAACAGATGGCATATCCTTTGGTGGAACTACCGGGAGATTAAAGGCGCGGCAGGCTCCGTTGCCGAAGGAATGGATTTTAATGTGGTTTCCAATTTCAATCAGAAAGACCAATATATTGATGCTTTCTGGCAACATAACGGTACGAATATGTTACTGGCCGAAACTTATACGGGATGGGACGGCCCTTGTGCCATCCAGTACGAGACAAATAACTTCAAAACGGTATTTTCTTCCGTATCGCTCGGCAATGTTCAGGACGAGAGCACTCGTGCCGATTTGATTGCAAGAATCATGAATTACCTCAATGGTGCATGGCTCGAAATAACAAGTAATTCGTCCGGGACGATACCGGGCGGGGCTAAAGGCTCGGCGGAAGTAGGATTAAAATTCGACGCCAAAGGAATGGAGGAAGGGACGTACCATGCCGGCATCATTGTCCACAGCAATGCCCCGGGCGAAGCAGACACCATCCCCGTAACGCTGAATGTCACCAGTGCCGCAACGGTTAACCTGACGGTTTTCCTCGAAGGGCCCTTCGACGGAACCGCCATGGATCCGGCCATGTGCCAAAAGGGATTGCTGCCGCTTGCACAGCCATACAACCAACCGCCATGGAACTACCAGGGAACGGAATCGGTGGAGGAAATCCCCAGTGGTCAGATCGTTGATTGGGTGTTGATAGACTTCCGCGATGCTGCCGATGCCGCTTCGGCCACACCGGAGACCTCCATCAGACGGCAGGCCGCATTTTTATTGAGCGACGGCTCGGTGGTCGGTCTCGACGGGGTGAGCCCGCTGCTCTTTTCGGCAACGGTTACCGACAAGCTTTTCATTGCCGTTTACCACCGGAATCATTTGCCCATCCTGTCGGCCAATGAAATTGTATTGACCGAAGGAGTGTATCCCTACAACTTTTCTACGGACGTTTCGCAGGTTTACGGCGGCGAAGACGGTTACAAGCTGATCGGTACCGGCGTGTGCGGCATGGTGGCCGGCGACGGCAACGCCGATGGTACGGTTGATGCTACTGACAGAACAATTTGGCTGGGAAATGCCGGACAACACGGCTTTTTCACCGGCGACTATTCGCTCGACGGCGAAACCAACAACATTGACAAAGCCGTCTTCTGGCATTTCAACCGCGGAAAACAATCGCAGGTGCCGGAGTAGCCATTTGGAAAACAAGGCTAAAGGCTAAAATTCAAAGTTTAAAGTAAAAAGTTGGGAGTTAGGAGTGATGTGTTAAGCGTTAAGAGTGGAGACTGT
>JAOZMX010000199.1 GCA_029934065.1 Bacteroidales bacterium | reverse complement strand
AATTTGCTTCATCTGTTGAGGCTGTTGCTGTTGTTGCTGCTGATTCTGCTGCTGCTGCTGCTGTTGCTGCTGTTGTTGTTGCTGCTTTTGATCCTTTTCCCGGTTTTCTTTATTTTGCTGATCTTGTTTGTTTTGCTGGTCTTGCTTTTTCTGTTGATCTTGCTTTTGATCCTTTTTTTGATCCTGATCTTTATTTTGTTGTTGCTGTTGTTTCTGCTGTTGTTGTTGCTTTTTCAGCATTCTTTTGGCATATTCCAGGTTGTATTTTGCATCCATGTCGCCGGGATTGTTGCGCAGGGCATTTTTGTAAGATTCGATGGCGGCATCGTATTTTTGCATTTTCATCAGCGTGTTCCCGAGATTGTAGTACGATTCGGCTTTCTCCTGCGGCGATACATCCGATTGGGTAACGGATTGGAACAACCCGGCAGCTTCTTCCAAAGATTGCTGATCTTGTTGCTCGTAAATTGCCGTGCCGAGGTTGAATGAACCTTTGCTGGATTTTGCGTTTTTTTCGAGCGCCTTGCGGTAATCAATCTCTGCTTTTTTATAATCATTTTGATCGAAAGCTTTGTTGCCCCGCCGGATGTATCTTTTTTCCGACTGGGCCGTTGCCACGGAACAGACACCGCTAAAGATCAGTATCAGCAAAATGATGCGATATGTCGGTTTCAAACTTTTCATGATTCGCATTGTGTTAAACATTCTTTTTTTCACCAAAAAGATTAACATTTCTGAATCGCTTTCCTCTTCTTTCGAAAATGATGAATTCCAAAAGCAGTAATAAAAGGGCAGGGGCCAGTAAATACTGGAATCTGTCCTCGTAATCGGAAAAAACCCTCGATTCGAATTTTGTTTTTTCCAGTTTGTTGATCTCATCAAAAATTATGCTCAAACCTGTTTGGGCATTGTTGGCTCTGACATATTTACCGTTACCGGCCGAGGCGATCTGTTGCAGCATGGGTTCGTTAAGTTTGGTGATTACCGTGTTTCCCTTCAGGTCTTTTTTGAAACCCGTTTGGTTGCCATGCTTGTCGTACATCGGGATGGGAGCGCCTTCGGGCAAACCCATGCCGATGGTGTAAATGCGGATGCCTTTCTCGGCGGCCTCTTTGGCTGCCTGAATGGCATCGCCTTCATGGTCTTCGCCGTCGGTAATGATGATGATGGCCTTTTCGTGGTTGTTTTCGTCGAACGAATCTATGGCCAGTCTGATGGCTTCGGCAATGGCTGTTCCTTGTGTGGGGACAATATCCGTGTTGATGGTCGAAAGAAAAAGTTTTGCCGCCGAATAGTCGGTTGTGATCGGCAATTGCGTGTAAGCATGACCCGCAAAGACGATGATTCCGATACGGTCGTTCTTCAGCTTGTCCACAAGCTTGGAAATGGATTGCCGCGCACGCATCAGCCTGCTTGGTTTGATGTCCTGCGCAAGCATACTGTTGGAAACATCAATTGCGATCACCAGATCAATGCCTTTTCGCTCTACCTTTTTCAGCTTCGAGCCGATTTGCGGATTGGCCAGCCCGAAAATCATGAATGTGTATGCAATCAATAACAGCAAAAATTTGATCACCAACCTGTTTTTAGATTGGTCGGGAATCAGCTTGTTCACCAGTTTCAACTCTCCAAACCTGTGCAGGGCTTTCTTTTTCCACGAAAGCATCACCGAAAAGATGATGATAAATACCGGTATCATCAGCAATCCGTAAAAGTATTCCGGTTTGGCAAATTGAAGCATTTGCATGGTTTCAGTTATTTGTTTTGTTTATGGTGTTGTTTTAAAAATCGTATATTTTAAAAATATCTCAAGAACGAAAAACAAGAGTGCCAGCAGGGCAAGCAATTCAAACTCTTCGGTTTTCTGATAAAATTCGGTGACATCAATTTTGGATTTTTCCATTTTGTCGATTTGATCATAAATCTCTTTGAGCTTTCTGTTGCTGGTGGCCCTGAAGTATTGTCCGTCGGTCATATCGGCGACTTTTTTCAGCAAAGCCTCATCAATGTTAACCTCCATGTTTTGATAGCGGACGCCGAAGGGAGTTTGTACGGGATAGGGAGCCATGCCCCTGCTGCCCACGCCGATGGTATAGATCCTGATGCCGTAAAGTTTGGCGATTTCGGCAGCCGACACCGGGTCGAGCGATCCCATGTTGTTGACACCGTCGGTGAGCAAAATGATCACTTTGCTGATGGCTTTGCTGTCGCGCAACCTCGAAACCGCAGTTGCCAGACCATCGCCCAGTGCCGTACCGTCTTCAATCATTCCGCTTTTTACCTCGTCGAGCATTCGTATCAAGACTTTGTGGTCGGTGGTCAGCGGAACCTGCGTGAAAGCTTCACCCGCAAAAACCACCAGCCCTATCCTGTCGTTGGGGCGTTTTTCGATAAAATCTTCGGCCACGTTTTTTGCCGCTTTAAGCCGGTTGGGCTTCAGGTCTTCGGCCAGCATACTGGTCGAAATATCAAGTGCCATCACAATGTCGATTCCTTCGATGGAGATGTCTTTGCTGCTCGATGTGGATTGCGGCCGGGCAAGGGCAACGATCAACAGGGCAACGGTAAGTATCCTTAAAACAAACAATCCGTGATAAAGATATTGTTTGATGGTTTTTCCCGTTTTGACGAACGGCCCGGTAGTGGATAGCTGGATTTCAGCCTTGCTACGGTTGTTTTTATACCAATACCACACTGCCATCAGCGGGATGACAGCCAAAAGATACAGATATTCCGGGTTTGCAAACTCTATGTTCCTAAACATTGTCTTCTTTTATGGCTTGGTTTTCTATTTCAGTTTGTTTCGTCTCAACCCTGTTCTCCTGATTTTGTTTTTCAGGTCGGGCTTCCGCAGGCAAGGTATTTTGTACAAATTCAAAGGCCTGAACCATCACTTTTTCGTTTTCCGAGGGTTGCGGTTTGTATTTTGCAAATTTTACCAGATCGGCCAGCTCAAGTATATCGGCCAGCAGGTTGATGTTGTCTTTGCCGATGTCGGCATTTTTGTTTGCCGAATCCAGTATCTCGGGAGTTGTCATCTCCACTGCGGCCACGCCGAAACGGTCTTCAAGGTAAACCCTGATGATATCCGTCAACCGGGTGTGGTATTCTTTGTCTCTGCCTTTTTGCCAGATTTTTTCGTTTTTCAGTTGCTCAAGTGCGTCAAGCGCAACGCGGTGCGGCGGCAACTTGGGCCTGGGACGCGGCGAAAACAACGGAACTTTTTGCTCCCTTTTAATGAAATAGTAAATGACGAATCCGGCAATAAGAAACACTGCCAGCGCCAGCAATATCCACGGTAAAACCTCGGCAAATGTGTAAGGAGCGTCCATCGGCCCTTTGATGGGTTTGATCCCTTTGGTGGTGTCAACGGCAACGGTAAAAACATTGAGCAGGTAAGGCTCCGTTTCGATCTCCTGCAAAAGAGTATCTCCTTTGGGAGTAAAGCCGAATTTTATAGGCGGAATCACGTAATAGCCCGAATCGAATGCGGTAAGTGTCAGTTGCTGAACGATGTTCATCATTCCGTTTTCCGCAATAAGCGTATCGGGTGTTGATTTTTTTACGATTTCAACATGCCCGGTGAGGGTGTCATTCAGTACAGGCCACCGGAAATGATAATTTTCCGGAATGGTCAGCCCAAGATGAAACCCCACCTGATCGCCCACAAGAATGTCGGTGGTGTCGAGCCATGCTTCGGCTTTTACCTGTTGCGAAAAAGCAGGCCTTGCTGCTGCTATTATGAAAAAAATCAATATGACAGATTGTATTCGTTTCATCTTTGCTCTCATGCTACAACCTTGCTTCCCTTCTTTTAAACAAATTGATCAGCGGTTTTACATAATCCTCATCGGTCCTTATTCTGGCCACATCAACACCGCTTTTCATAAAAACCCTTTTGAGGTATTTTTCGGTGTTGTCGAACCAGTCGCGATAAGTTTTTTGCATCATGGCCGATGAGGTATCAACCCAGATGTTCCGGCCTGTTTCGGCATCTTTGAATTTTGCCAGTCCGATGTTGGGCAATTCCGTCTCTCTTTTGTCGTAGATCTTGATGGCGATCACGTCATGTTTGTTGTTGGCAATTTGTAAAGCTTCCTCAAAACCCGTATCCAGAAAATCGGACAATATAAATATGGTGCACTTTTTCTTGATGGCATTGGTGAGGAATTTCAGCGATTCGGCAATGTTTGTTCCCTGATTTTCGGTTCTGAAATCCACCAGTTCGCGGATGATGCGCAAGATATGTGATGTTCCCTTTTTCGGAGGGATGAATTTTTCGATTTGGTTACTGAAAAAGATCACCCCTACCTTGTCGTTGTTCTGGATGGCCGAAAAGGCAAGAACGGCAGCGATTTCGGTGATCATATCCTCTTTCAGCGTTCCTTTGGTGCCGAATTCGTTCGAGCCGCTGACGTCAATGAGCAGCATCACCGTCAATTCGCGTTCTTCTTCAAAGATTTTTATGTAAGGATGATTGAACCGTGCCGTCACATTCCAGTCGATGTTCCGGATATCGTCGCCGTACTGATATTCCCTGACCTCACTGAAAGCCATACCCCTTCCTTTGAAGATACTGTGGTACTGGCCCGAGAAGATCTGGTTGGACAGACCGCGGGTTTTGATCTCAATCTTTCTTACCTTTTTAAATATTTCGGCAGCATCCATATTGATAAAAGCTGAACTTCAATTGTTTGATTAAACCAATTTTTTTTGCAAATCCTACGGGACTTCGATGGTGTTCAATACTTCATTGATGATGTCTTCCGAGGTGATGTTTTCCGCTTCGGCTTCGTATGTCAGGCCGATCCTGTGACGCATCACATCGTGGGCAATGGCCCTGATATCTTCGGGAATGACATATCCGCGGCGCTTGATGAATGCAAATGCCTTGGCAGCCAATGCCAGATTGATGGAAGCACGCGGCGAAGCACCGTAATTGATCAGATTTTCAAAGTTCTTGAGTTTGTATTGCGCAGGATAACGTGTGGCAAATACGATATCGGTAATGTAATTTTCGATCTTTTCGTCAAGGTAAACTTCACGGGTCACTTCACGGGCCTTCAGAATATTATCCGGGTGGATCACCGTGCTGGTCATGGCCGTTGTATTGTAAATGTTCTGACGCAGGATCAGTTTCTCTTCCTCTTTTTCGGGATAGGATATCACCACCTTTAGCATAAAACGGTCAACCTGTGCTTCGGGCAGGGGATAGGTTCCTTCCTGTTCGATGGGGTTTTGCGTTGCCATCACCAGGAAAGGTTCCGGCAGTTTGAACGTTTCGTCGCCGATGGTAACCTGTCGTTCCTGCATGGCTTCCAGCAGTGCACTCTGCACTTTTGCCGGCGACCGGTTGATCTCGTCCGCCAAAATGAAATTGGCAAAAATTGGCCCTTTTCTTACCTGAAACTCTTCCTTTTTCTGGCTATAGATCAAGGTGCCGAGCAGGTCGGCAGGCAACAGGTCGGGCGTGAACTGTATCCTGCTGAATTTGGCGTCAATCACATTGGCCAGTGATTTGATGGCCAGTGTTTTTGCAAGTCCCGGAACGCCTTCAAGCAAAATATGTCCGTTGGCAAGCAATCCGATCAGCAGGCGTTCAACCATTTGCTTCTGGCCGACAATGACTTTGTTCATCTCCAGGTTGATCATGTCGATGAACGAACTCTCCTGCTGGATTTTTTCGTTGAGCTCTCTGATGTTTGTTTCTATCATTTTTAACGTGTTTTTTTTAGCAGCAAAGATAACTCGGCCCTTTTCTTTTAATTATCAACCCGCTGTTAAATAATGTTAACCCTGTTGTTAAGAGTTGTTAAGCTGTGGCGGATGTTTAAATATGCTTTAAATCAATCTTTTAGAAATCAGAGGCAAAATCGGTGACATAAAAAAAACGGTACACCGAAAGCGTACCGTCTGAATAGAAGTATTGTTAACTTTTGTCCGTGTTATGCCTGCGCAGTAGGGCCTCCCAGGTTGAAAGGTATCTGGTCGATGTCCGATTCTTTGATGCTGCCGTGCATCGATTCGAATTTTTTGATGTTATCCATCAGCGCTTTAACCAATCGCTTGGCATGTTGCGGAGTGAGGATGATGCGTGATTTTACTTTGGCTTTGGGAACACCCGGCACCATTTTAATAAAATCCAGAATAAATTCTGATCGTGAATGTGTTATGATGGCAAGGTTTGAGTAGATCCCTTCGGCTACTTCGTCGCTCAACTCAATGTTCAGCTTGTTTTTGTTCGGTTGT
>JAOZMX010000046.1 GCA_029934065.1 Bacteroidales bacterium | reverse complement strand
GGGTTGAGTTATTTTTTTCCTTTTTTTTTCCGTCAGCACCTGTTGAACCCCGTTGGGGTTCATTTTCTTTATTCTTTGTTTTACCCCCTATTACACATTCATCAACCTCCGGTTGATGGGTTGAGTTATTTCTTTCCTTTTTTTCGTCTGTACCTGTTGAACCCCGTTGGGGTTCTTTTGCTTGATTCCTCGTTTTACCCCGTATTGCATGGTGTTATTCACATTCATCAGCCTTCGGCTGATTTTTTGCATCTTGCGCTGGGCGGTATCTATGTTTTCGCCTTTTTTATATTTGTATTTAATTAAAACCAACCTATCCCTTAATCAACGGCGGTTTTCAAAATACCGGCCTTGATGATGAAAAGCATGTGATTTGCTCTTTTGCGTTCCCATTCTTCTTCGATCCAGCGAATGTGATGTTGCAGGATATTCAGCACTTCGTCGGGTGTTTCGGCGGAGATGATCACCGGAATAAAATGCTGGTTGACCAGTTTGATGTTTCTCCCGAACTGCATCGAGACCAAAACATTGACCCCTTTGCTTTTCAGAAAATCAATGATGGCCTTGCCCTTTCGTTTCGATCCGTGCTCCTGTTCCTCATCCAGGTTTCTAAAAGTGTTTTTTTCGGCTGCAATAAAGTGCATGCCGTCGTCATGGTACTCGTAGATCAGGTATTGATCGGCGTCGCCGAAATGTCGTTTTTCGAATTGCCTGTCATCATTGACGGCAAATGCAAACCGCAGGTTCTTATCCGTATTCATATTTATATTTTTCCGATTATTTTATATTTGTCTCTGATGTTATTTCGCAAAATACCGGGGCACTGCGGCCCCGGTGATTTTTTTACAATGACAAAGCCAGTTCGTAAGCCTCACGAATGGCATCCTGTGCTTTGCCCACATGATCGGCATCGCCGATGGTGTAAACGGGAGCCTCGCCCCGGTATTCGAAAGGCAAATAGCTTTTCATCCCCGTGGCGACCACAATTTTATCAATACCGGTCAACGTTTTCTTCCCTTCCTCTCCTTCAATCGTCACATTGCTTCCGTCCACTTCCACCACTTTGTGGTTTACATGGATTTGAGCATTTTTGGCTTTGAGTTTTTTCACGGTCATCGCCTTTTCGATCATTTCCATACCCCTTGCGATCTCCTCAAGCATTTCCACGATGATCACCCGATTGCCGGCATCCACCAGTTTGGAAGCCACTTCCAGTCCGATGAGCCCCCCTCCTATCACAAGCACTTTTTCATTTTCAGGCAGATGTTCATCTTCGAGGAATTCGGTCCAGTAAAACTCCTTCAGCCCTTTGACGGGGGGTACGGCAGGTACGGCCCCGGTAGCCATGATGACGGCATCGTAATTTCGGTTTTCGAGTGTCCCGGCCGTTGCCTCATCGAAGATAACATTGATCTCACCGTCGGAGGGTTCCTTCAGTTCGGCAACGAAATAATCCACGATCTCTTTCATGTTGCTTTTGTTGGGCGGAAGGTATGCCAGATTGAACTGTCCTCCGAGACGGTCTTTTTCGAAAAGATCCACTTTGTGGCCGCGGTCGCGCAAAGTGATGGCGGCTTGCATGCCGGCCAGTCCTCCGCCAACAACGGCAAAACGCTTGTGCGTGGCAGCCTCCCCGGCTTGCGGCAATCCCGTATTGACCATGGGATTGACCACACACCCCAATCCTTTTCCGCCTTTCACACCACCGAGACAGCCTTCGGCGCAGGCAAGGCACGGCCTGATGATGCCGGACAACCTGCCAAGGTATTTTCCCACAAAATCGGGATCGGCCACAAGCGCACGCCCCAGCGCAAAATATTCGCCGCCATATTTCTTTTTGATGTTTTCGATATCGTTGGCCGAATTGATCTTGCCGACAAAAATCACCGGAATACCGGCATGCTCTTTAATTTTTCCGGCCAATTCCCATGTTTTTCCTTTGGGGATGAACATGTGCTGGAAGAACCACGGCGGCGTGGAGCAGGCCGATCCGGCCGTTACATGCAAAGCGTCCATGCCTTTCTTTTCCAGCTCCGCGGCAAACCTGATCATCTCGTCAACATGGAAACCGTCGGGGATCATCTCGTCGCCGCTGATCCTGGCAATGAGCGGAACATCAACGGCATCTCTAACCGCTTGAGCCACTTCCAGCGGAAATTTCATTCTGTTTTCAAGGCTCCCGCCATATTCGTCCTCCCTGTCGTTGACCGCAGGCGAAAGAAACTGTGCCATCAGATATCCGTGTCCGAACTGCAGCTCTATCATGTCGAAACCGGCCGCCACAGCGCGTCTGGAGGCATCAACAAACATGCGGATCACCTCATCCATCATCTCCCTGTCCATCTTCACAGGCGTAGCCCCCCCGTTTTCACAAGGTTTGTCGGTTGAAGACCAAAAGAAATTACCCGGTATTTTGGGGTTGGCCATTCTGCCCGGATGGTTCAGATGCGCTACGGATTTTGCTCCATTCTCGCCCATGACGGCCGTGAGCCGGCGCAATCCTTCGAGTTTATCGTCGCCGTCAATTCCCATCTGTACGGGCAATTCCCTCAAGCCTTTGTGCATGTACAGCGGTTCGGGGATGATGGCTCCGATGTACCGGTTGCGAAGTGCGTAAAAATCGAGATGTCTTTGTGTTACGATACCTGTTCCGTCACTATAGCCCAATTTCACGGGAGCCATAATGAAATTACTTTGCAACGTTTTCATATTTCATTTTTTTTGTTTTATAAATAATTTTTTAGCTTTAAATATCTCTTATAATTTATTGACTATCCTATTAAATTTATTGACCGTTTGTACCATTAATACTGTACATGCGGCCTGCCGTGATATCTGGAAAGAGGGCAACTCTTCAATGGATTGGTCTCTTTTTTTGGATTCTTTACCAACGATGAGCACATCCAGTTCCGACGACATTTTTACCAGCTCTTCCACGGGATTGTCGCTTACGTTCAGTTTGACATCGTAAAGTGCCGTGGATTTTAAGTTTTGAAGGCTTTCGATCATTCGCCTGTCGGCATTATTCTTTTGTTTTTTGGTGTAACTGACAGGCAGGAAACCGAGCAGTACGATCCGCGCTTTTCGTTTTTCGGCCACGGCGGTGGCACACATCAGCATCAGGTTGATGTTGCGGCGGCCTTTGATATAAACGCCGATTTTTTTAGGACTGAACATTTCGGGATCAGCTTTCAGGTTGAGTATCAACAGGTCGTTTTGTGCAAGTTTGAGCACCTGTGTAAAAATCGTTGATTTGTAATCGACAGGTTTGCGGGGGAACCCGATCAGGATCAGGTCGCATTTTTCTTCGTCGGCCACATGAACGATCCCCTGGGCAATATTGTGCGAAGCACGTATCACCGGTTTGAACCGGATATTGTCTTTCTTTCCGAGTTCTATGCTCTTTTGTATCACGTCGAGGGTATCCTGGGCATCGGACAAGGCTTCGTAAAAATCCTTTTTTTCGGAAACGTCTTTGACGGCCAGAACAACGATCTCACCGCCTTTCTTCGCCATCAGTGTGTTGGAAAACATCAGCAAAGCCTTTTGTGTCTCGGGATTGGACATGGGCACCAGTATCTTGTTCTTTTTCAGAAACGAAAACCGCTTTTCATCCGACAAAACAATATTAAGCCCCTCTCTTGCCGTTTTTTCACGTTTCCGTGAATAAAAAAAGTAGATGAATGCTCCGAGAATCAGCAACTGCTGCCCGAGGGCAAGCGAAAAAATATCCATCGTAAACAACAAACCGACGTTGATAACCAGACTCAACTCGGGAAGCATCTTCTTCCATTTCGATTTTGGTTTTAAGGCGGGATTGTCCTTGTAAATCTTTCGCATGGCCAGCGATACGGGCAGCAGCGACAACAACAGGCTGAAGTTGGTCACCTTGGCAATGGTATTAAGATCCAACGTTGCCAGTGCAACGCTGGTGAGGAGTCCGCCGGCAATCACCGCCCACTGAGGCTGTTTTGTCTTTTCGTTCAACTTGCCGAAGGCATCCGGAAAAAAGCGGTCTTTGCCCATGGTATAAGATTGCCGGCTTTGGGAAAACAGCGTACTGCTCAACGCACCGAGAGAAGCCAGCACCCCTCCGAAGGAGATGATCATCCAGCCGTTTCCTCCAAAGCTTTTATTGGCCACCAGCACAAGAGGCGCCGAGCTTTCGGACAGTTCCTTCCACGAAACCGAAAAGACTGCCGCAATGGCGACCAGCGCATACAAAGCCATGCTGATCAACATGGACAGTTTCATTGCCTTCGGGATGGTTTTTTCGGGTTCGATGATCTCGTCGGCATTGTTGGCGATCAACTGGTAACCGAAAAAAGAGATGTAAATGAGCGAAACGGCACCGAGGGTACCCTGAAACCCTTGGGGAAAGAAAGGACGTGCATTTCCGGCATTGAGATGAAAAAATGAAAACCCGATCAGTAAAAGCAGGATGGCAACATTGCCCCAGACGATCCAGTTTTGCAGATTAAATTTTTTGTTGCCCGACGGGCGCAGGTTAAGCACGGTGATTAACAGCGTGATACCGATAGCGATCAGCCTGATGATCTCTACCGACGTTTCTTTATTGGTCAGCGAAACGGCATATTCGGCAAAACCGATGGCATAAAGACTGCTCGCCAGAATACTACCGAGGGCGAGAAACCATCCGGTGGAAAAACCGCCGAGACTACCGAGGGTGTCGTACACATAGGCGTAGCCTCCTCCCGAACGGGGAATGATACGGCTTAAATCGGCATACATCAGTGTGGTAACAAAAGCCAGCGAACCGCAAAGGATATAGGAAAAGATGACGGAAGGGCCGGCAATACCTGCCGCCGAACCCACGAGAACATAAATACCGGCACCGAGCAATGCACCAACACCCATGGTTACGGCACCAAACAGGCCGATGGTTCTCTGGAACCGCACAGGTTTTATCTTCTTATTGAACAGCGCCCGAATATCAATGTCCATACCGCATCGTTAATGTTTACATTTCAAATTAAATATGAAGTACAATGATAATAAAATTATGATAACGAAAAGCACAAAAAATGAAGTAAAACCGAATTGGGTAATGAGCCACCCTCCGGCCAGCGGGAAAATGGCCGGCAGAATATTGCCTGCGCCGGTAATTCCCGTATAAAGCGCTCTGTTTTCCGTATCCGACACTTCAAGCAGTACCCCGTTCATGGTGATGCTGTAGGTAGCAAAGATCACCCCACCGATAAAAAACATCAGGTAAAACGGCGGCGAACCGGGCAGGGCAAGGATCAGCGACACCAGCAACACCGAAAGAAAAACATTCATTAAAAGCAGTTTGCGGTATTTGAACTTACCTTTTAACGCAAACAACAGCAATCCGGTTATAACACTGCCAATCACTTTGAACAGTAAAAAATTGCCCGTTTGCAGGCTTTGAAAATCAAAATTCTGCTTGGCATACAAAGTGATAAACGGCAAAAAGGCAATGGCAATGCCCTGTGTATTGATAAACCCGAGAAAATAAAGCAATCTCCGGTTTTCCTTCAGCTCATGCCTGACCAGCTGAAAAAAATGCTTTGCTCCTTTCACCGTCATTTTCGAGGGGATCACCTCTTTCAGGTACCAAAAACCCAGCGAAGCAAACAAAAGGGAAGCGAACCCGACAAGAAACATATAGGCGTAGTTTACAGGAAATTCCGAGACCGACAATACTTTACGCGCAATGAATACCGACCCCAGCAAGATGCTTCCCGTCAATACCTGCCGGATGGAGAAAAACGGTTTTCGTTCTTCGGCCAGAACGGACTTGCCCATGATGTCCGTATAGCTGATGTTGGCAAAAGCCCCTCCGAGCGAAAAGACAGTGATCAAAAGAAAGATCAGGATGATCTTGTAATCCCCCTGAAGCCATGAGGAGTAATAAAGCATCAGTGCCATGAACAGCAAGGCAACGATCCTGGAATTAATACCCAGCAGGAGGAACTTTTTTTTGTAGGGATAGTTGCTGATGAACGGAGCAAAGATCAACTGTGTGAAGCTGGAACCGCCCAGCATGATGGCCGTAAGCACACCGACCTGCATCGCCGTCCCTCCGGCATCCACCAGCATGGCGGGAATTACCGTATCGACATCAATAAAATTGCGGGCAAAGGCAAGAAAACCTGCATGCCAGAGCAGGGCATAAAAATTTCGTCTTGATATGGCATGTGTCAATTTCATTGATATCCGTTTGCATTAAAAATTAAAATCCTGCAAAATAACCGATCAGGCCGAAGACCAGCGCATAAGTTAAATTGATGAGTTTGACAACGATAAAACTGCGTTTGGATTCGGCCAGCAACGGCAGCATCCCGTGGCCATCCTGTGCAATGGAACTGGCAATAAGCACACTGAAAGGGATATAACCCTGTGCAAAAAGCGTGACAAAGATCAGGTGCGGTCCCGATTCGGGAATGATCCCCACCAATACGGCAATTAACAGTACGAACAGCATATTCTTGTTGTCGTTAAGCCAGGCTCCGACATCAATGTAATTCATCAAAAAATGGATGAACAGCAAGGTACCGAAAGTCCACAAAAATATGCGGGGAATGTGTACTTTAACGATATGCTGCCAGATATGTTCACGCAGAAAGTGTTCGGGAACGGTCACAATTACAAAAAAAGAAAATCCCATGGTGAGCAACAGGGTTACTTTCATCCATATCTTTGCCTGACCTGCCAGCACGCCGGCAAACACACCGGCAATGAGCAGAAAAATGATGACCGAAAGGATGATCCGGTAAAAAGAAGGATGGATGACATAGCCGAGGATTTTGTCTTTTTCAAAACACAGACATTGCGGTTTGTCGTGGAGGGGTAATTTTTTTTCTTTAAGCTCCAGCAGAATTTTTTTGGGGCGGTAAAATTTATCCGTAAGATATCCTGCAAGCAGACCGATGACCAGGATGATCAGGGTCAGCCAGGCTGCCTTAACGGGAAACATGGCAAACATCACAAAGGCTTCGTCGCCGCTTGTGGCGATCATGGTGGTGACCAGGGCACCCAACGAAACCAAACGGTGCGAAAAGAGCGCAACAACCGTAAATGCTCCGAGGCATCCGGGAATGGCTCCCAGAATACCGGAGATGAAGTATTGACGCCATCTGTTCCCCGTCAGGTTTCGTTGCCAGAATCCGTGCGACTGGACATTGATGTATTCGATAACCAGCATCATCACAAAGATGAAGCCGGTTATCTTTATCGCATTCAACAATATGGGATAAATGTTTTGTAAAACAGCCATTGTAAATTCTCAAATTTCACTTAAAAGTCCATTCCTTCAAAATCAAGCCCAAATAATTTTCAAGTATCAATTTATCCATTACAAAGAAACTACAAAAACATTAATCCAGATTGATTTTCTTAATTACATATTTTACAAGTTGGTATGAAACGATAATCAAAACAGGCCAACTCAAAATCCATAGTATTGCTTCGAAATAACTCATTTTATTCTGATTTTAATTCATAATCACTTTTAATAAGCCATGGTATCGTTTTCGATGTCGGCTTCACTTACTTTTTTCTTGTTCAGTGATCTCCACGTAAACCAGATATAGATGATCACGATGGGAACAAGCAACGAAACCCAGCTCATTACCGTCAGGGTGTATTTGCTGGATGAGGCGTTGCGGATGGTCAGTGAGCTTTGCAGATCGTAGGTTGACGGATAAAAAGCCGTATTGTTGAACCCGGCCAGCATCAGCACCGAAAATACCGTAATGACGGTTCCGAACCCTGCGAACCAGATTCCTTTTCCGGAGGTCTTGAATGCACCGAGGAAAATACCGTAGAGAACGGCAACCACTCCGATGAGGAACAAGAAAAGTACCAGCGGCATTTGAATCAGGTTGTGCAGGTATTTGTACGGTTCCATAAATACTTGGCCCTCGGCAGTTACTCCGAATCCTTCACGGGTAAGAAGCAATCCTACGAAAAGAAGGAAGAAAACAAGAAAAGCAACGCTGCACATTTTCAGTTGTTTGGCCGAGCGGTTCACGATCTCCTGGTGGTCAATATTGTTGATAAAATAAAGCAAAGCCAGCACTCGTGCAAGGAAGAAAATAGCCAGCCCCAGAGCCAGATTGGTAAGGTTCAAAGCGGCTTCCAGACCGTGTGTGGCCATTTGCCAGCGCGAGATGATGGGATCGGAAACATTGGTGATGTTGATGCGTTCCACCGAAAACTCCGAACCGGTAAAAAACGTTCCCACGGCAGCTCCGATCAGTATAGGAGCCAGCACACCATTGACAAACAAAAAGGCATCGTAGGTTTTGGTGCCGAGGAAATTGTTAACCTTTGTGCGGTATTCGTACGATACTGCCTGAATGATAAAGCTGAACAGAATCAGTATCCAGACCCAGTAGGCTCCCCCGAAACTCGTTGAATAAAACAGCGGAAACGAGGCAAAGAAAGCACCACCGAAAGTGACCAGTGTAGTGAATGTTAAATCCCATTTTCGTCCGATGGAATTGATCAGCAGCGAACGTTCTTTTTTGGTCTTGGCAATCTGTCCGAGCAACGTTTGCCCGCCCTGAACAAACATCAGGAAAACAAGCACCGATGCCAGAACGGACACAATGATCCACCAATAACCCTGTAGTGCGGTATATGACATATTATTAAACATGACTACCTCCTTCCTCCGGCCCTTTTTTGATCTGGGTCAGCATGATTTTAAATTCTGCAATTAATAAAAGCGTAAAGACAACCAAGAACATGACGACCGTTGTTTGAACCGTGCCGACACTCAAATGCGATGAAGAGACCCCGACAGGCAGTAAATCCTGGATCGTCCACGGCTGACGTCCCACTTCGGCGGTAACCCATCCCAGTTCGGTGGCAAAATAGCCGAGTAGCAACGACCACATCGAAAGATGCAGCACCCATTTGTGTTTGCCGATCTTATCCTTGAAACTTGCATAGAGCAACCAGGCAAACAAAAGAATAAAAAACAGTCCCAGTCCTACCATAACATGAAACGAATAAAAGGTCATTTTTACATTGGGCACGATGTCCTCTTTATTTTTGAAATAGCCGTATCCGAAATCCTTGTAATTCTCATTAAGCACCTTCAGCTTTTCAGCAGCTACGGCGTCATTCCCTTCCTCTTTGGCTTTTTTGTAATCGGCCAGTGCCTGAATGGCAATCCTGCCGTTCTTCATTCTTGTTTCAGCCGAGGGGATACCGCGTTGCGGATTCCCGTTCACCAGGTCATTGACGCCCGGGACAAAAGCGTTGGCATCCCTGAAAGCCATCACGGAGAGCATGCTGGGGAGACGAATCCCGAGGAAATTGTCATTGTCTTTTTTGTTGTTTAAAAATCCGAGGGCATACAAGTCGGCATTTTGTTCACCATTGTATAAACCTTCCATTGCAGCCAGTTTCATGGGTTGTTTGTGTGCAATGTCATAGGCAGAACCGTCGCCGGTCAAGGCCACAAAGATGGAAGCAAGCAAACCGAACGCCGAAGCAATGGCAATGCTTTTCTTGGCAAAGATCAAATGGCGGTTTTTCAGGATATACCACGAACTTACAGCAATTACAAAGAGTGCGCCGATGATGTAGGCCTGCGAAATGGTGTGCAGGAATTTGTAAACCGCCGTCGGCGAAAGCCATACGTCAAAAAAGTTGGTCATCTCGTTGCGTACCGTGTCCGGATTGAAATGCGTCCCTGCAGGATTCTGCATCCATGCGTTGGCTACCAGAATCCACATGGCCGACATGTTTGACCCGAATGCCACCAGCCACGAAGAAAGCATGTGGAATTTTTTGCTGACTCTCCCCCACCCGAAGAACATAACGGCAATAAACGTGGATTCGAGGAAAAACGCCAGAATACCCTCAATGGCGAGAGGTGCTCCGAAAATATCCCCTACAATCCAGGAATAATTTGACCAGTTGGTACCAAACTCAAATTCGAGGATGATACCTGTTGCCACACCGATGGCAAAATTAATTCCGAACAATTTCATCCAGAATTTCGTCAGATTCTTCCACTTCTCATCTCCGGTTTTGTAGTAAAGCGTGTGCATGAACGCCACGATAAACGACAAACCGAGCGTAAGCGGAACAAAAATCCAGTGATAAATGGCCGTGAGGGCAAATTGCGCTCTCGACCAATCCACAAGAAGTTCAATGTTTAAATGTTCCATAATACAAAATTTAATGAGTAATTAATTGTTCGATCACATGATCGCTTTTTTCTTTGTCCGTATTAAATTTTGAATCCAGATAATCAGGGAAGAAGAATAACTTCAAAACAAAAAAGATGATCACCAGTTTGATGATAATGATGACCCACAGCTTGCGGTTTGAAGCCGACATGTTTCTGAAACCGTCAAGATAAAAGTCCAATACTTTGCGAAAAAACGTTTTCATTTTTTCTTTATTTACTTGTCATCAATCACATACCGGGTATTCTCGGCATTTTTTTCAGTTTGGAATTTTTATAATAAAAACCCCAGCCTTTTTTCAGCCAGTGGCCGATTACCGGGAGCGGTATGATAAAATCCTTTTTGCTGTTGCGGACGATAAATGCCGCTCCGTCGCCGGAATCCATCACACAGATGATGTGCAGCTTCTCCCAGTAGCTTCTGCGTTTGCCCTTTCCGGTCAGTTCGTTGTGCACATTGTAGGTGCTGACGTCGGCCATCACTTCGGCAATGTGCCCCTGCTTGGCAGCCCAGTCGTGCCCGGCGATTTCGGCCACATCGCCAATGGCGTAAATGTTCCGGTGGCCTTCAACCCTGCACAATTCGTTGATACGGATAAATCCTGCAGCATTGAGCGGTAAGCCGGATTTTTTGACGATCTCATGGCCATCGCCACCGGAGATAAAAATAATCAGGTCGCTTTCCAGTTTTTCTCCGTCTTCAAACACCACCGCATCCGGTTCGAACCCGGAAATCTTTTTCCCGACGATCTTGTCAATATGATAATGCTTGAAAAACAGATCCATTTTATCGAAAGCCTTTTTACCCATTCTCCGTCCGGGCTCTTTCATGGGGGCAAAAAAAGTTACTTCGAATTTATTGCGAAGACCCTTTTGTTTCAGATAATGGCTGATATTGAACAGGAGCTCAAATGCAGGCCCGCCCCTGACGGCCGTTGCAGTGGGATCCACGGGATTGCCGCCGAAACCAACGGCAATCTTTCCCTCTCCCCTCTCCACAAGTTTTGCCAGTTCCTCTTTGATGGTCACCGCCTCTTCGGGATGACCGCAAATGGAGTGGGTATGTTCCAGCCCTTTGGTCTTCACCTTGTGCATCCCTAAAGCAATAAACAGGTAATCGTACGACAAAACGGTTTCCGAAAGGATCACCGAATTGTTTCCGATGTCAATGTGCTTTACCGCCTGGATGATGACCCTGAAGCCATGTTTTTTTTGTAAAACGGACAGGGGAATCTTTACATCATCAAACGATTTTTTATCAACGGGAACCCAGATGGAAACAGGATAAACAAACAAATAGTCCCGGTTGGAAACCAGCGTGACGTCATAGCCGTATTTCCGCAATTTGATTGCAGCTTCAACACCTGCAAAACCACCACCGAGAACGACAAATTTTTTCAACCTGTTTTTCTTTTAATTTATAATCTGAAAATATTTAAAAACTCCTCATCCAGTTCAAAATCAACAATCCCCTCTTCACGCAAAATATTGAAATAATCTTTTACTTTTTCAATGAGTTCATCACCGTCAACATATTCGAATTTAACGCGGTTCAGGAACAGCTCAATGCTGTCAACGGGTTGCCGCATCATGTCGAACGACAACCGGGCGGATTCCATTTTGTGGGTATTCACCCAGTTGATGGCTGCCTTCAGTTCGTCAAGGAACATTTGCGTTAACTCCGGATATTGTCTGATAAATTCACCTTTGAGGACGATACCGGCATTGGGAAAGCTCCCGAATCCCTCGTTGATCTCATTCCATATTTCATTGTAGGAAACAACGGATATCTCCTCGCCCATGTGTTCCATGGTTTTGATGGCGTAGCTGGCTTCGGGCTCGCGCAGGATCACCGTATCGGCATTGCCGCGGATAAAATCCATGAAAATCTCTTCGGGACGACCGAAAGGCTGGCCGTACACGAAATGAAAATCGTCCGGGTTCAGGCCTTTGGCTTTGATCAGGTAACGCGTGATCTTTGTGGGCGGCGCCTCCTCAAACAAAGGGGTATGAATTTTCTTTCCCCTGATGTCTTCAAGTCCTTTGGCAGTGTAGCCTCTGGTTAAAATGTAAAAATTGTCCCAGACAAACAGGGCGGGAATCTTGATGTCGCTGCTTTTGAGCTTGGAGGAGGTGATCAGTGCCGAAAAACTGATGTCGGCCCTGCCGTTGACGATCCAGCTCAAATGTTTTTCGGTCTCTTCCCAGACCTTGAGCTCTTTGATGTTGAGCGACTTTCTGATCTTATCCGACTGCAACAGCCGCATCATCACCGGATAAGCCACCGGTGTAGCCGACTGGATGACCACCGACGGTTTTTCGCTGCCGGCATCTCCCTCATCAGCCTCAACGGGTTTTTTATGGAAATAAACCCATACCTCGAAGGGACCTTTCTGCTCGCTGACGCTTTCGAACCCCATCTCCTCAAGCATGTTGATCATGGGAATGGGATTGAAACGCTGGATCAGGATAAACCCGCTGTCCTCTTCAATCTCATAGGATTTTTTGATGATGATGTCGAAGGGATCGCTGCGCATTGAACGAACATCCAGAATTTCAAATTCGTCTTTCCGCTCCAGCCAGTCAACCTTTTCTTCAACAGGCTCCGGATTGAAGATGGAAACACGGTACTCTCTGTTCTTTTCAACATTTACCTTCATTCCCAGCCCGAGGGCGGTTTTCAGCAGCGCCACCGGTTTTTCCACCGAAATAACCACCATGTTCTCCTGCGGTTTCAGGTTGGTGACTTTGTCGATGATCTCCGCAATTACGTCATCGTTGTAGATGTATCGTTCGTTGCTTTCTTCCCAGGTAATCTCCTCGCCCGTGATCTCCTGCTCTTCTTTGTTGGCAGCGATACATTCGGGCATGTTTTTGATCAGTTGCTCCTCAACACCCAGTTCCCTGTTGAGCGTATGCAATATTTCACATACCGATAACCCCGACAAACGGGCGGCATCCTTGAAAGTGGCAAACCGTGCAATGGTGTTGTACAATGCCGGCGTTTGCAGTTTTTTGAATTTCGGCGAAAGCCCGATCAGGATCGGTTTCAACTGCGGATAGGTATCCAGCGTGGTTTTGATGATGGAATTGGCCAGAATGGGCTGAACCGTTTCTTTTGTGGTCGCGATATCCTCGGCCTCGATGGCTCCTACGGGACACACATCAATGGCTTCTTCGCATTTGACCTCTTCTTCGTCGCTTTCAGGTTGTTTTTTCAAAAAAGCAACATTCTCGTCGTTGATGTCGAAATTATCGGGTGCAACACCAACACAGGCTCTGCAACCGATGCATTCATCCGTTACTTTAAATTTTTTGATCTTCATTGTTTCTTATGTTCTTTTTATTATTTGTTTCGCTGTAAAATTAACCGATTATTTTTCATTTTCCAAATCTGAAATATCAATGACAAAACCCTCCATGCCAACAATCTTGTTGCCGATATAGATGGGATTTGCCGAGAGGATGTGCCTTCCGGTGGATCCGTCTTTATTGCGCCTTACAGCAAGGCGTCCCGAGATGGTTTCGCCCGCCATCACTTTATTGAACGTATCCTCCAGCTTGTCCACTTCGGCAGGCCTCCGTGTAATGGCAAAATGCTTCCCGATGATCTCATCACGGTTGTCGTAGCCGTAGATCTTCAGCCATGCTTCGTTCACATCCATAATGATCCCCTTATCGTCGAGGCGGTAATAGCCGGCGCCGCTGTTTTTAACGGCATAGTACATGTGTTCGGTCAGTTCGCCGCTTTCGTTGATGTCGAGGATAAATCCTTCCATTCCCGTGATCTTTCCCTCTTCGATAACCGGATTGGCCGAAAGCAGGTGTTTTCCTTTGGAGCCGTCCATGCAAATACGTGTGGCAGGCAGTCCCGTAAAGGTTTCGCCGTGGAACACCCTGTTGACGATATCATCCAGCTCTTTCAGGTCTTTTTTATCGCGGGTAAACGAATAATGTTTGCCGATGACCTGCGATTTATCTTTACATTTGAACATCTCAAGCCAGGCATCGTTCACATCCACGATCTTTCCTTCACGATCGATGCGGTAATAGCCGGCGGCACTGTCGTCAACAGCCTGTTGCAGGTGTTTCATTCGTTCTTCTTTCTCATCCACATCCACCACTTCCCAGCCGGTGAGCATGGCTTTGATGCTCGAAAGCGGCGTGTCGCCCGTGGTGGTTAGGTAAACGTGGGCAATGACGAATGCCAGCAACAGAAAAGCCCCGAAGGTATGCAGCAGGGCAATGTTGTTCAGCCCGTTGACATTTACCGGACTGTCGGGATAAATGTAAAACATGTAAATGAAACCCGTGACCACCTGAATGGGGATGACCAGGAGTTTCAGGCCGAGATAGATCAGCCTTTGCAACGGATTGAACTTGTTGTACACCGTTTTATGTGTCGGGTGAGGAGCACCTCTGAAAATCCCTGTGATGTAATACGATATCTGTGCTTTGATGAATTTGGTAGTGGGAATGTATTGCTTCCATTCACCCGTGACAAAATGCCAGAAGATGGCAAAGATGATCAAAACGAGGAATGCCCATGCCGCAACGTTGTGCATCCGCACAGCACTTTCATACCCAAAGAGTGAATAGGTACTGTGGATCTCAAAACCGGTAAGTGCGAGAAAGAAAATGAGCAAGGCCTGGCTCCAATGCCAGAACCGTTCAAATCCCCGGTAGATATATGTTCTTTTTTTCATGCTATTAAATTCGTTTGATCGGTTAAATAATTATTTTGAAATCCTCAATACCGCATGTATCAACACGCCGACAAAAGCAAATGCCATCAGAGCGATCCCCAGCCAGTCGAGGAAACTGCTTTTATCGCGTCCGGGGAGGTAAAAATCGGTCAGTTCATTCAAGCGGCTCTCGCGGGCATGGCAATCTTTACAGGTCAACGATTTGTCCATGGGCGCCACCATGTGATTGACAGGCCAGAACATTTCTGTTTTCACAAAGCCGTATTCACCGCTGTAGGGAAGGTTCGCACTTTTCATGCCTGTTTCGGCGGCAAGGTTCCAGTCGAAGTTTTTCCAGTAGGCGGTGCTGTCTTTCCCAAACAGATGAGGGATGATCAAAATATTATTTTTACTGTCGTAAATCTGACGCCCCCGGTGAACCTTTACGGGGGTTATTTTTGCTTTCTTGTCCGAATAATTTCCCAACAGCGTATTGATCTGCACCACCTGGGAAGTGTCTATTTTCTGGCCGGGCAGATAATGTTTTGCCGTCCCGTTGAACCAGACATATTCGGGCTTAACGTTCTCTTCCCACACAAACGACCCTTTAAAGCTGTGGTAAATCATGTTGCCGGCACTGTCTTTTTTGATCAACACGCTGCCGTCGTCGTTGAATTTCCCTGCCGTTGACCAGTCCCAGTGCATCTTGGTGGCTGTTCCTTTGGCAAATTCGGGAATATGGCAGGTTTCGCAGGCCACTTTTTTGGTGTGTCGGTTGATGATGGTGTTCTTGTGCGGCTGGCCCGTATGGCACTGTTCGCAGGTCACACGGTTGATGTCCATGGAAGATACCGAGTACATCTTGCCGGTGATAACGTGTGCGCTGGTCTTATGGCAGTCCACACAGGTCATGTCGGGCCCGTCGGCAGCCATGTGCACATCAATTTCTTTGGTGGTATGGTTGAGTTCAAGGGCAAGGTCGCCATGTTTCACATTGTTCCCGCCGCCGCCGGTATAGTGGCAGGTACCGCAATTTTCTCTTTTCGGCGGGCCTACATTTTGAGCAATCTTGTTGAAGTCGGGCGGATAAAAGGTCTTCTTGCCGAACTTTTTAGCTTCCTTAACGGGATAGCCTGCCCCGGCGGGGAATTTTTTATAGGTTCCCGTTTGATCGTGACAAACCAGGCAATCAATGTTATCGGGATCGGAAAAATCAAAATTGTGGTCTTTCCAGCCATAACCGGCATGGCAGCTCGTACACCGCGGTTCGTTGGAAGATATACCGATACAAAAGTTGTTGATGGCGTTTTTCTTCCCGAACTGAACGGTGTCGCCGGCATCGGTCACATAGTCCCGTGTCCATTTCCAGTGTGTCGTATGCATAAAATCCTTGTCCGTCAGGTTGTGACACGACAGGCAGGCACGGGTGACATCCTGCGGCGTTTCAAAATGCTGTTGCAAAATTTCGAATTTGCTGTGATCCGCTCTGATGGTTGTATTTTTTTTGTAATTGACCAATTTTACCTGATCGGCCTTTTGTTGGTTTTGCGTGTTTTCAACATACAAAAACCCGATCACCCACGGTGTGATAATGGCAATAAAGAGTATTAACAGCTTGATAAAGTTTTTCTGCGATTCTTTAACGGTTAACATTTTTGTGTATTTAAAAGGTTTGGGTCACCATGGTTACAGTTTTCCGTTTTTGTAGGCATCATAGGCTTCTTTTACCGTCATCTCTCCGGCGCCGGTAACAATCCTGATGTTGGTTTGTGCAAGTACCGCTGCGGCATTACCCCCCGGCCCGTTGCCGGTGATCAAGACGTCGGGATTGTATTCAAACAGCTTTTGCGCTGTTTTAGGCCCGGCACCATGTGCATCATTGGCAGCTCCACTGTTGTCAACAACCGTTAACTCGTCTTTGTCTTCATCATAGATCAAAAACCAGGCTGTCCGCCCAAACCGGGGATCCATCGGCGAATCCCATGTTTTTCCCTGTGTTGTGAATGCAATTTTCATTTCTTTTGATTTTTTTTATTGTTCAAATTGTTTTGTTAATTCCTGTTTAAGTTCGCCAAATCTGGCTTTGTCACAATGTTTCGAGTACAAGCCGATAAAATCGATCATTTCATTCCTGATGAACATATCCGTCAGAAAAGAATCAAAAAGATGGAACTTGCAATTGAATTTTATCTGCTGCATGCCCTCGATAAATTCGTCAAACTCAAGATGCTTGTGCACTCTGAAGAAAAAACGATAGGGGTCGCTTTTGTCCTGATAAACATCCTCTTCCATCTTTTGATATTCCACATATTTTTTATAATGAATCAGGCTGTTGTACGGATTCACTTTTCTGTCTTTCACAAATTTCAATCCGAGGCTTTTTAACTTGGTGATCAAAACGGGCAGGTGCCCGATATCGCCCGTATCAATCCTGACACATTTGAACAATTCGTTGTGAAATGTGAGGTAACCCGGATAGATGGATAATGCATCGTTAAACAATCCTCTGATTGCTGCGGTATTCCGCAGAATGACATCCTGAAAACAATTGATCTGATTTTTCACCAGAAGATAAAAATGCCGGTGGTGTTGATGCTCATCGTTGGGCGGAAAATTATGCCGCGCATAATAATCGGGATTGGGATCGGATTCGAGCACCAGATATTTCAGCCGTTCTTCATCTTTAATGCTGTCAACGGCAAGTTTTACCTTGAAACAGGTTAGTCCGTAAAGATCAATATTTTTCATGTGTTGTTAATTTTTGATGTTATTGAACAATCTCTTTTACTTTTTCCCAAGTGTCCGATATGATTTCCGCCAAATGGTTGTTGTCGTACTCAACAATGGTCTGTCCGTTGGTCATTGCTTTGGTAAAACTTTCATCATAGGGCAGGTTGCACAGATGAACGATGTTTTCTTTCCGGAGGAATGATTCAATTTCGGCGGTTACACCGGTGTTGATATCCGATTTATTGATGATGCAACCGGCTTTGATGTTGAATTTGTGCACCAGTTCGAAAACCCTTTTCAAATCGTGCAATCCCGAAACGGTGGGTTCGGTCACCAGCACCACAAAAGCGGCTCCCGAGAGCGATGACACCACGGGACAGCCCACACCCGGAGAACCGTCCACGATCACATAATCTTTTTCTTCTTTTTGTGCCAGGGACTTGGCTTCGTTTTTCACTTTGGCCACCAGCTTGCCGGAATTGTCGGCACCGATGCTCAACCGGGCATGCACCATAATGCTGCCGGTTTTGATGTTGGAAACAAACCACTGGCCTGCCTTCAGGCTGTTGTTCTCAATGGCGCGTGTAGGACAAACGCGTGCACAATAGCCGCATCCTTCGCAATTGAGCGGATCAACCACGTATTGGTTGTTGATGATGGGGATGGCATCGAAACGGCAAACATCTTTGCATTTTCCGCAACGGATACAATCCTCCTGGATGACAAATGCCACTTCGCCGCTGTAAAAATCCTCCGCTTTTTCAAAATCGGGCTCCAGCAGCATGTGCATGTCGGCGGCATCTACGTCGCAATCGGCCACGATCACATCTTTCCCGCCGAGATAGGCAAACGAAGCCGTCAGAGAAGTCTTTCCCGTACCGCCTTTTCCCGATATCACAACGATCTCTTTCACGAGGACACTCCTTTCTTCAGTTTGTCAATATGTGCAACAATCTTATCCAGTTCATCCCTGACTTCCGGTATGGTTGTGTAAAGCAACTGACCTTTCGAATAGCGTTCGGCAATGCGCCGGTCGTTGGGTATCTTTGCCAGAATGGGAATGCCTTCGCCCGTGCAGTAATCAACAACATCATCATTGCCAATGCCGTAACGATTGATCACCACGCCGAAGCGTTTTCCCAGTTCCTTGACGGTTTCCACGGCAAGTTTTAAATCGTGAAGGCCAAACGGCGTAGGTTCCGTGATCAGGATCACGAAGTCGGTATCTTTCACAGCCTCAATAACCGGACAGGATGTCCCCGGCGGTGAATCGTAAATCCTGATGACCTCCTTCGGGAAATTTCCGTCAATGTACTGATGGGTTTGTTTGATGAGGGGGACAGCCTGCTCCTCCCCAATCTCAAGCCTGCTTTCAATAAACTCAAGATTCCCTTTCCTGAAATGGCGCAGTTTACCCATCTTTTTGGGGATCATCGGCAATGTGTCTTCGGGACAAAGCTCCGAACAGGCATAGCAGCCGTGACAAAGCTCCGGAAATACCATGATCATCTGTCCCAGTTGTATCACCGCATGGAAATTACACACCCGCTGGCATATCCCGCACAAAGTACACTTGTCTTCGATCCATTGGGGTACCATCTTGAACTTGTCCTCTTCGTGTACCAGTCCGGCCGTGATGAACAAACCCGAATTGGGCTCTTCCACATCCAGGTCCGTCAGCACAACCTGTTCTCTTTCGGACAAATAACTTGCCAGATTGGTTGACAATGTTGTTTTCCCTGTCCCCCCTTTACCACTTGCAATAGCAATTTTCATCTTCAGCAGCGGTTAATGATCGCAAAGGTTATTGCCACTCTCCAACTGATCGGCCAGGTATTGCTCCACAAGCTTCGAAGGATCTTCCGAGTGGATACCCATGAAGACTTCAATATTGTTTTGTGCAAAAATCTCCTGGGCCTTCATTCCCATACCTCCCGAAATGATCGTGCTCACACCCTGCGCCGCCAGAAACCTCGGATAGGTTCCGGGTTGATGTACCGGCGGTGCCAGATACCTGACGTCAACAATCTTGTTTTCATCGGTCTCGATGATGGCAAATTCCTCGCAATGTCCGAAATGTGCACACAACTGTTTTCCGATGGTAGGAACAGCAAATAATTTTTTCATCGCTCTTTTATCAACCTGTGGATTAATTTTTTAATACGATCATTTATTTGTCGGTTTTCAGCGGGTCCCAAATGACCAGGATCAACGCCCCGTTTTTCGACTCGAACGGTCCGTGCTCGTCACCGGCCGAAAAGATCTGGTACGATCCTTCGGGATAACTCTCCCCCTGGCTGGTGTATTCGCCCTTGAGAACAAAATGCTGCTCGGTGGTAAGGTGCGAATGCGGAGCCATATAAAATCCTGCAGGCAGTTTCAGCAATATGGTCCTTCCCCCGTCTTCGTTGCGCAAAACTTTTCTTTTGGTGCCGTCGGAATAACCGTCGGCATCTTCCCAATTCAGATCATCATACAAATTCATCAATTTTTTCATACCTGTTGTTTTTTTGAATGTCATCCTGCAACCGCCAGTTGCATTATTGACACGGTTAATAACATCGTTTATTTGTTCTTGTTCAGTAATTCTTCCCTGATCATCGTATGTCCGCATGCCGGACATTTAAGTGTGGTGCATTTTACCCCTCTTTCGTGAGGGACTTTTTCGCCGCATTTGGCACAAACGCAATATCCACCGGTGCCAAAACTACCGCCCTTGTTTCGACCGCGGCCGCCGCCGAGACCAAGGCCTCTGCCTTGTCCCATGTTCAAACCTTTTCCGAATATTCCCATAATCTTAATTTTTTTAATGGTTATACACCCAGTATTTTAGCATCTACAAAAAATTTCGAATCAATCTTGATGTCGTAATCCGACAACAGCAATTCATCCGTAACGGTTTTGATACGCAATGTGAACGAATCCTTTTTGATGTAATCTTTTAAATCGGCCGAAGAGGTCTCCAGCTCGATCTTGCTTCCGGGATTCGTTCCCGTATCGTCTTTCCATGCGATTTTTTGTTCATCCAGATCCTCGGCGCTGATAAATATTTCCACTGATTTCAGAAAACTAAAATCTTCTCCCGCCGGGTTGATGACCTCCATGGTCATCTCTTTCAACACAATTTCTTCGATCAGGTCTTTGCGCGTATCGTTGATCTCGAAAGTCTCCTCCGAGTTGGTTGTAATATCCGGTGTGAACATGTTGAAAGGAACATTGATACCGATGGTTGACGGAATGGTCACCGTCTCCTCGTAATCCATGTTGAACTGGGTCAGTTTGTCAATTTGCTTGCATCCCGGCATAATCATCAACCCCAGTGCAAAAACCGTTATAAAACACCCACTCCATATTTTACTTATCATTCTCATCTTTACGTTGTTTATCTGCCCCCGTGTTTTCTTCTTCCTCTGAAACTTTCGGTACAACAGTTGCCATGCCCGAACCCTCCGGCATGATTCAGCAGGTTTTTCGAATGGCAAACCGGACATTCCGTAATGGGGGAATCGATGTTTATTCTAAACATATGCCCGCAATCAAGACAGCGGAAAATGTTGTTCCTGAAATGAATATTACCCCCGTCAATGGTCAGCAGCTTACCGGCAAAAATGAACTCTGCAATTTTTTTGCGGGCTTTTTCAACCAGCCTGCTGAAAGTGGAACGTGATATCTCCATTTCATCGGCCGCCTCTTCATGCGACATGCCCAAGTAATCGGCCAGCCTTACGGCTTCGTACTCATCCAGTGTAAGTACAATCTGCTGAAGCGTTTTGCCCGGCACACT
>JAOZMX010000198.1 GCA_029934065.1 Bacteroidales bacterium | reverse complement strand
ACACCAGATCGTACGAAGTATTTTTTGTCTCCCTGTCAATCAGTTTGATCAATATCTTTCCCTGGCTTATGGTGAGTTTTTTCAGGTCGTCGCCATATTTGTCGTTGATCTCTTTTTCCAACTGTTTCATGATCTTTCGCTTTTCGCGTTCTGTTTTCGCATGGCTCAAAATCACTTCGTATTCTTCCAGTTTCTGGCCGGCGAGTTTTGCCCAGGGGTAAACTTTTTTCACATTCTTGATCAGCCGGGTATTTCGCCGGGCTTGTTTTTTGGTTTTGAAAATTTTAAAATCAAACACTTCCACTCCGGCAATTTTCACATAGGGAAGGGTGTCGTTCCCGATGATCCTGTATCTCAACAAATGTACTTCCCTGTCTTGCGAAAAGGCAAGATGAGAAGCAAACAAAATCAATAACCATGTCAACAACAGTTTTTGCATCATGCCGGATTGGTAAAATCGAATCTTTACACAAAAATACGATGATGATGCATTAACGAAAAGAGATGCCCGGTTATTGAATCCCCGGCAGTTGAATAGCTGTTTTTTGTGATAAACCGTTTATGCAACCCTTAACTTGGCAAGATTGTTTTTGCGAAGTTTTTCACTTGCGTATGCGCGTGTGACCTTCAGCGTTTTTGTCGTTGAATCGGAAGGCAGTTCAAACATGGCATCGTTGAGGATGGCCTCGAGGATGGATCGCAACCCCCTTGCTCCCAGTTTGAAATCAATGGATTTTTCAACAACGAAATCAAGCGCACCGTCGGTGAAACTCAGTTTGATGCCGTCCATTTCAAATAATTTGACAAACTGTTTGACCAGGGCGTTCTTGGGCTCGGTCAGGATGCGTTTGAGTGCCTGACGGTCCAGAGGGTTAAGAAAGGTTACCACGGGCAGGCGGCCGACGATTTCGGGGATCAGTCCGTACTTCTTCAAATCGGGCGGAGCAATATATTGCAACATGTTGCTTTTATCAACGGTATCTTTCGATTTATGGCTTCCGTAGCCGATCACATTGGCACGCATGCGCGAGGCAATGATCTTTTCGATGCCGTCGAAGGCGCCGCCGGCGATAAAAAGAATGTTTTCGGTATTGATCTGGATCATTTTCTGTTCGGGATGTTTTCGGCCTCCGTGCGGCGGAACATTCACCACAGAACCCTCAAGCAATTTGAGCAACGCTTGCTGAACCCCCTCACCCGAAACGTCACGCGTTATGGAGGGGTTGTCGCTTTTGCGCGCAATTTTATCAATCTCATCAATGAAAACAATACCTTTTTCGGCGGCTTCCACGTTGTAGTCGGATGCTTGAAGGAGACGTGATAAGATGCTTTCGACGTCTTCGCCCACATAACCTGCCTCCGTGAGAATCGTGGCATCGGCAATGGCAAAGGGTACATCAAGCATCCGGGCAATGGTGCGTGCCAGCAAGGTTTTGCCCGTCCCTGTTTCGCCGACGATGATGATGTTCGATTTTTCGATCTCGATCTCCTGCTTCTTCTTGTTCAGTGACTTTTCTTTGTCAGCAATGCGCTTGTAGTGGTTATAAACGGCCACCGATAAGATCCGCTTTGCATCTTCCTGACCAATGACGTACTGATCGAGGTGGTGTTTTATTTCCGCAGGTTTCAGTAGTTTAAAATGCTTGATCTTGCTTGGGCTTTTAAGCAGGCGTTCCTCTTTCAGGATCATAACGGCCTGCTCAACACAATCACCGCAGATGTTGCCGTGCAGGCCGGCAATGAGGATATCGGTTTCTTCTCTCGATCTTCCGCAAAACGAACAAATATCACCTTGTTTTGCCATGATTCTTTAATGTTTGGTTATTTGGTTTTTTTGCTATGCTCCAGCACTTCGTCGATCATCCCGTAATCTTTGGCTTCATAGGAAGTCATCCAATAATCCCTGTCGGCATCGGCTTGAACTTTTTTGATATCCTGCCCCGAATGTTTGGCAATGATTTCATTCAATTCATTCTTGAGCTTATGTATTTCACGGGCAGCAATTTCAATATCGGATGCCTGTCCCTGTGCACCGCCCAAAGGCTGGTGGATGAGTATTCTGGAGTGTTGCAAAGCCGTACGTTTTCCTTTCACTCCGGAGCACAGCAAGATGGCACCCATGGATGCCGCCATTCCCGTGCAGATGGTTGCCACGTCGGACGAGATGTACTGCATCGTGTCGTAAATCCCGAGTCCCGCATAAACCGATCCGCCCGGTGTATTCAAATAAATCTGAATGTCTTTGGATGAATCCACCGATTCCAGAAAAAGCAGTTGCGCCTGAATGATGTTGGCTACATAATCGTCGATGGTTACACCGAGAAAAATGATCCGGTCCATCATCAGCCGCGAAAAAACGTCCATCTGTGCCACATTGAGCTGACGTTCTTCAATAATGGTCGGTGAGATATAATTTCCCGTTACCGACTGATATTTGTGCAAAGCTGAACTGCTGATGCCGTGGTGTTTTATTGCGTATTTGTTGAATTCGTCTTTTGGATACATAATGGTTTTATAATTTATTGTTGGTTCAAAATGGTCATCGGTTTTCTGAAAAATTATTCGCTCTGCTGATCTTCATTGTCCGCTTCCTTTTTCTCAACGTCCTGTTCGTTAACCGCTTCTTTCGCTTTCTTCGTTAATTTCTCATCCTCTTTCTTTACTGTTTCAATGAATTGATCGTAAGAAACTTCTTTCTCGTTCAGTTTTAATTTTGATTTGAAAAATTCGTTGAGTTTTTTCGTGAAGATATCATTATGGATTTTCTTCAACTCTTCGTTATTTTCCTTGTTGTTCATGAAATTGTCGGCAATGCTGTTGATTTGCGTCTCCCACATATCCATATCGAGGGCGCTGTCTGCCGGAATATACGAGCGGTAGAATCCTTTAACCTGATTTTTGATATCATCGTCCGATACGCGGAGGGATTCGTTTTCGTCCATAAGTTTACCTTCCAGAAGTTCTCTGATGATCGATCTTCTGTATTCGGTATAATCTTTTTCGATCTGTTCTTTGGTGTATTTTCCTTCACTATTCACATAAATCCAACGTTTTAAAAAATCGTCGGGCATATTCGTGTTTTCCAGCTTCTCGATCAGTTTGTTCAGCGTTATGGTGGTAAAATACATATCGGATTCGTTGGCATAAATTTTTTCCAGCTCTTCCTTCAGCCGTTTCCTGAATTGCGCCTCATCTTTAATCTCTTCGGCAGGGAAAGCCTTCGCAAACAATTCTTCATTGATTTCGGCTTTGACCTTCCTGTTGATTTTTTTGACGGTAAAACGGAAATCTTTATCCAGTCCGGTTTTGTCATCTTCACCCAGTTGGAAGATTTTTTCGGCTTCTTCTTTGCTGCCGAACGCTTTAGCCGGATTGAAAACCAGCGTGTCATCAACCTTTAGTTTCAATAAACGGTTCTTTGTCTCTTCGTCTGTGATATCCGAAGTGTTGATGGTAAGTTGCTTGTTCCATCCTTCCGGTGCTGCTTCTCCATCATCATTCAATTCTTCGGCCAGAAGTTCGACAATATCACCCTCTTCAACAATATCGGCTTCTGTCAGTTCGGCATATTCGTCTCTGAGCTTCTCGATGTGGTCATTCAAAATATCATCCGATGCCTTTATCGCCAGATATTCCACTTCCATATCATCAAGAAAATCGAGATTGATCTCCGGAGCAAGTCCGATGTCGAAATAAAATTCAAAATCCGTCTGATGTTCAAAATCCGGCTGCGGGGTTTTGTCCGTGTTGTTCAACGGATAGCCGAGAAGCTCGAGTTTTTCGCTTTTGATGTAATCATCCAAAGCTTCCGACAAGGCTTTATTGACCAGGTCAACTTTCAGGGCATTGCCGTATTTTTTTTTGATGATCCCCATGGGAACTTTCCCCGGTCTGAATCCGGGCATCACGGTATTCCTGCGGTATTCCCTTAATTCTTTTTCCAGTTTTTCGGCATAATCGGCTTCCTCGATCTCGATTTTGATGGTAGCCTCCAGGTTGCCTGTGGTTTCCTTATTGATTTTCATTCATTATCAAGTTTAAAAATTTGGGCGGCAAAAGTACGAATAATTTATGAGAGCAGATGCTTTTTCGTTGACGGGAAATTCTTAATAAAACCAAACGGGCTCAAAATGCTTTGAAAGAAAATCGAATTACAATAAATCCGGCGGAAAAACGTACTTTCAAAAGTAATTTTTCAGGCTATCTTTGCCGCCCGGAACAAAAAATAAATTTCATGTCACGACACTTCCTCAATGTTGTTTTGCTCTCTTTTGTGATGGTCTTGCTTGCGGTTTCGTCCTGTAAAAAGGATGACATCATTGATACAAGTCCCTCGCTGAAACTGAATTTTTCGGCCGACACACTGATCTTCGATACGGTTTTTTCTACCATCGGTTCGGCAACACAAGTGTTGAAAGTTTACAACCCCAGCGACAAAAAAGTGAAAATATCACGGATCTATCTTGCCGGGGGAGGGGTGTCCAGATATGCAATGAATGTTGACGGTGTGGCGGGAACATCATTTGATGATGTGGAAATTGGCGGCAACGACAGTTTGTGGGTCTTTGTCCGTGTGACGATCAATCCCGGCGACGGAGACCTTCCTTTCATCGTGACGGATTCCATATTTTTCGAAACCAACGGCAATGAACAGGATGTTGACCTGGTGGCATGGGGACAAAACGCCCGTTTTATCCTTTGGGACACCGACCGTCCCAACCTGCCGAAATATAAAATCGTTGCCGGAGAAGGTGTAGATACCACCTGGACCAACGATCTTCCCATCGTCATTTACGGATATGCCGTTGTGGATTCTACGGGAAGCCTGACTATCAACGCGGGGACGAAAATTTATTTCCACAAAGGATCGGGGTTATGGATTTACAAGGGCGGATCGCTCAAAGTGATGGGCACAATGGATGAACCGGTTCTTTTTGATTCCGATCGTCTTGAGAGTTTCTACAGTGACCTGCCGGGCCAGTGGGACAGGATATGGCTTAACGAAGGGTCGGTGAACAACGAGATCAACTATGCCGTCATCCGTAACGGATTCATCGGCATACAGGCCGAAACACTACAGGAGTATATGGGTAATCAGTTGAATCTTACCAATACGATCATCGAGAACATGTCGGGGGCAGGGGTTTTAACACGCTATTACCTGATCGCATCCTACAACTGTGTGATTGCCAACTGCGGGCAATATGCCGTTGCGCTTACGTTGGGCGGTTCGTACGATTTCAGGCAAACCACGATCGCCAATTACTGGAACTACAATTACCGCCAAACGCCTTCGGTTTTGCTCAACAACTATGTGGTTGACCAACAAGGTGTGACTTATGCTTATCCATTCTCGGCCAATTTTGCCAATACCATCATCTACGGCAACCAGCAAAATGAGTTTTTGATTGATAAAAACGACGGAGAGGAGTTCACTTCAATATTCGATCATTGTCTGTTACGTACCCAGGAGGATATCTCCAACGGAGACATGTACATTAATTGTCTGAAAAACCAGGACCCGAAATTTGTGGATTACGCCACGAACAACTACGAGTTGGATACCTTGTCGCCGGCCATTGATGCGGGAAGCATCGAAATAGCCAACACGGTACCCGTGGACATCAAAGGTGTCAGCCGGACGGAATCGCCCGATCTTGGTGCCTATGAATGGGTGCCGGCGGGGAAAAAATAATGGGAGTGATGTGAGGCTAATGATTTCAGATTGGAGATTAACGATATAAGATTTTAGATGTGGCCTACCCACAAGCCTTTGCTGGTGCATTGGCGGGCGGGGTCTCCCCTTCAGGGGATCAAGGGGTCGCGCAGGCCGGTTTCTTCGAACAAAGAAGCCATCATTTTGATATCCGATGTCCGATGTTAGATGTTTGATATGTGATATTGATTTCAGATGTAGTCTGCTAACAAATGCGCTGCAAATCCGAAACAGATTGCTTCGCCCGGTAAACCGGGCTCGCAAAGTCCGTTTTTCAGTTTGGTTTTCCTCTATTCAAGGTGCAGCGCACCGTAATCTCTATAGCAAAGAGACAACCCACAAAAACATAAGGTGCGTAGCACCGAAACCTTTTTGATATCCGATAGCCTGTCCTCGACTTGTCGGGATCCGATGTAAGATGTAAGATGTATGATATTGATTGACGATTGACGATTGCAGATTTGGCCGGAACCCCGAACCCCGTTTTTTAGCCACAAAGTCTCGAAGGCACAAAGGAACACGAAGATTTTTTTACAATGAGAAAACAGACCCTTCCTGTTGCGGCGTTTCCGTTAGAAGGCATCCGCCTTCGATGGTTTTGCTTACAACGCATTCCGA
>JAOZMX010000197.1:5132-6380 GCA_029934065.1 Bacteroidales bacterium | reverse complement strand
GACGGTAACTTGTTCGTCCAAAACATCCTCGGGTACATCAATGTAAACAATGCCCGGCTTGCTGCTCCAGTAGGCTTTCATTTTGATGTCCCACGAGAGTTTGGTTCCGTTGCCCACCACGCGGATACGGTTGATCTTATTCTTCAACCCTTTGATGGCGATGGGTCCCACGGGTTTGTTTTCCAGAAAAAGGTACAGCACCGTGCTGTCAGCCGAAAGTGTTGAAGGGCCGCAAAAATAATCTTTCGGGATGCCGGCATGTGTTGCATAAATGGCTTCCCGGTGTCTTTTGGTCCACCGTCCCAGCTCTTTCAGAATGCGGGTCTGTTCGTCGGGGATGGTACCGTCGGCTTTGGGGCCGATGTCGAGCAACAGATTGCCTCCCATTCCGATGCAATCGGCAAAGATGCGGATGATCTGGTTGGGGGTTTTGTAATTGTGATCGTTGTGCTGATAGCCCCACGAATCGTTCATGGTCATGCACAGTTCCCAATAATCGGCGTCGGGCCTGTGGATGGGGACACCCTGCTCCGGAGTGGCGTAGTCGCCGTAACCCTGCAGCCGCGAATTGATGATGATGTCGGGATTGGCTTTCAGCAGCATCTCTCTGATCTCACGGGCATGCCATTTTTCGGCGGATTGCTCCCAGTCGCCGTCGAACCAGATCAGGTCGGGACGGTATTTTCGGATCAGCTCATTGATCTGTGCAAAATTAAATTCCACAAACCGCTGCCATCTCACCGAATCATTCTCATATCTTTTTTCCGTATTGGTAAAGTTCGGATAATCCGGATGAGACCAGTCCAGCAACGAGTAATACAGACCCACCTTCAGTCCGTTTTTTCGCAACTCTTTCACAAATGGTTTGATGAGGTCTTTGCCTGCCGGGGTTTTGTCCACCACATTCAAATCTTCCTGGTCGGTGTCCCACAAGGCAACACCGTCGTGGTGCTTGGCTGTCAGCACGGCATATTTTGCTCCGCTGGCTTTGATGAGTTTTACCCATGCTTTCGGGTCGTAGTGTTCAGCCGTAAAACCATGGAGCTGCTTCATGTAATCTTCCCACGAGATGTAGCCGTTGTGAAACGACCACGACTCGTCAATGCCGTTGACGGCATAAATGCCCCAGTGGATGAAAATGCCCAGCTTCGCATCGCCGAACCATTGTAAACGCCGGCTGCGTGTGCTGTCAGCCCCGGTCTGCTGCGGATATGCTGCACTTGCCGTGAACAAAACGGCCATTGTCAG
>JAOZMX010000197.1:0-5032 GCA_029934065.1 Bacteroidales bacterium | reverse complement strand
CAACATGTTGGTTAGTTTTGCTTCCAAAGAGGCTACAGCGGAATGTTCCCGTGTTTTTTCGGGGGGTTCTGTTCGCTTTTGGTTTCGGTCATTTCCAGTGCCTGCCAAAGTTTCTGGCGGGTCTGGCGCGGATAGATGATCTCGTCGATATAACCCAGTTCGGCAGCTTTATACGGATTGGCAAATGTTTGCTTGTATTCTTCCACAGCCTTTGCTTTTTCTTCGTCGTTGAGTTTGTTCCGGTAAAGGATGTTGACGGCACCATCCGGCCCCATTACGGCGATTTCGGCAGTAGGATAGGCCAGGTTGACATCGGCGCCGATGTGTTTGCTCGACATCACGTCGTAGGCCCCGCCATAAGCTTTACGGGTGATGACGGTGATCTTGGGCACAGTGGCCTCCGAATAAGCATACAACAACTTGGCGCCGTGCTTGATGATGCCGCCGAACTCCTGTTCGGTACCGGGAAGGAAACCCGGTACATCTTCGAAGGTGATGAGCGGAATATTGAAAGCATCGCAAAAGCGCACAAACCTGGCGGCTTTGACCGATGAGTTGATGTCGAGCACGCCGGCAAGCATCGAAGGCTGGTTGGCGATAATGCCCACGGGCCTTCCGCCGATGCGTGCAAAACCCACAATGATATTTTGGGCATAATGCGGCTGTACTTCAAAAAAGTTTTTGTTGTCAACAACAGGGCAGATGATGTCACGCATGTCGTACGGCTTGTTGGGATCAATGGGCACAATGGTATCCAGCGCCGGTTCCTCGCGCTTGATATCGTCGGTACAGGGCTTGCGCGGCGGGTCTTCCATGTTGTTGGAAGGCAGGAAACCCATCAGCTCCCTGATCATCTGCATGGTGTGTTCGTCGTCTTCGCCGGTAAAATGAGCCACACCGCTTTTCGCATTATGCGTCATGGCACCGCCCAGCTCTTCCTTGGTCACCTCTTCGTGTGTTACCGTTTTGATCACATCCGGACCGGTGACGAACATATAGCTCGATTGCTTGACCATAAAGATAAAATCGGTGATGGCGGGAGAATAAACCGCTCCGCCGGCACAGGGCCCCATGATGGCCGAGATTTGAGGTATCACCCCCGAAGCTTTGGTGTTGAGAAAAAAGATATCGGCATATCCCGCCAGACTTTGCACCCCTTCCTGAATACGGGCACCGCCCGAGTCGTTAAGGCCGATAACAGGCGCTCCCATTTTCATGGCCAGCTTCATGATCTTCACGATTTTATCGGCATTGGCACGGCTTAATGTCCCGCCGAAAACCGTAAAATCCTGTGCAAAGACATAAACCAGGCGTCCGTCAATCTTCCCGTATCCCGAAACCACGCCATCCCCGAGAATTTTGTTTTTCTGCATGTTGAAATCCGTTGCCCTGTGGGTCATAAACTTATCCATTTCCACAAAAGTTCCCGGATCCAGCAAGTCATGGATCCTTTCACGAGCGGTTTTCCTTCCGGCTTTGTGCTGCCGTTCGATTCGTTCTGCTCCACCGCCCAGATCAGCCATGCGGTTCTTTTCTTCAAAAGCTTTTATTTTTTCTTCCAACGATGCCATATCAATTGTAATTTAATTTGCTATTTCAAAAATATTTATTCGACAACAACCAGTGTTTGATTCCCGTCAATGGTGTCGCCCTCTTTCACAAGGATCTCTTTCACAACACGGTCTTTCTGCACCTTGTATTCGCTTTCCATTTTCATGGCCGAAACAATGATTACGGTGTCTCCTGCCTTCACTTCATCACCCACTTCAACGAGGATTTTCACCACTTTTCCGGGCATGGGGCTGAAGATTCTTTTCACATCATCTACATCATCGCCTTTTCTGCCCTGTTTATAACGGGTTTCAGCATCAATGATCTCAACATCGTAAGCATTGTACAGCGTGTTGACGTTGTAATGCTTTTGATCCTCCTGTTCGGTCAGTTCCACATTGTAGGAAATATGATCGGACAGGATGGAATAAACGCCGTTTTCAACCATCATCAGGTCGATATCATACACTTTGTCATCCACCCTGACAGTCATCAGGTTTCCTTCTCTTTTGATCAGTTCCACCTTTGCTGTGTGGTCATCAATTTTAACTTCAATAGACATTTTGGTTCAATTTTAATTTTCCTGGAATTTTACCAGCGCATAATTGATTTTTTACGTCCGAAATTTTTCCATGCATTGGCTTGTGCGGTTTTACCGTTCTGTGCACCTTTTGCTTTTTCGACCTTGTCGGTGTAATGAACAAAAGCGGCAATAACGGCCATGTCTTTGCATCTTTCGCCGCAAGGCTCCTGCTGCATCAAAAAGTCGCGGTTGTCCTCAATGAAATGGGTATTGTAATTTCCGGTGATAAAATCTTCAGCCTCCATGATCCGTGCAAGAAATGGAATGGAGGTTTTGATGCCTGTGATCTTGTAAGCATAAAGCGCTCTTTTCATCCGTTCGATGGCTTCGCGGCGGGTTTTGGCCCATACGATGAGTTTCGAGATCATCGGGTCGTAATAGATCGGGATTTCATAACCTTCGTACACATATCCGTCGTGGCGGACACCCAGCCCGAGGGGCTCGGTGATGTGCTTGATCACTCCCGGAGATGGCATAAAGTTGTTTTCCGGGTCTTCGGCATAAATCCTGCACTCAATAGCATGGCCGAATTGCTTCAGCTCATCCTGTTTCAGTGTCAGTTCTTTGCCTTCGGCGATTTTGATCTGTTCTTTTACCAGATCAACACCAACTACACGTTCGGTGATGGGATGCTCCACCTGAAGCCGGGTGTTCATCTCCAGGAAATAATAGTTCAGGTTGTTGTCAACAATGAATTCGATGGTTCCGGCACCGTGATAATTCACAGCTTTGGCGGCAGCCACGGCATATTTTCCCATCTCCTCCCTGATTTCGGGATTCATCAGGGGTGAGGGCGTTTCCTCGACAACTTTTTGGTGACGCCGTTGTACCGAGCATTCCCGTTCGAAAAGGTGGACGGCGTTGCCGTGCTTGTCGGCCAGGATCTGAAACTCGATGTGGTGCGGCGATTCGATGTATTTTTCGATGTACACAGCCTCGTCACCAAAAGCGGTTTTGGCTTCCGATCGGGCCGACCGTATCGCACTCACGATGTCTTCCTTCTTTTTCACCAGCCGCATCCCTTTTCCGCCCCCGCCGGCCGACGCCTTAATCATTACCGGCAAACCGATCTCTTCGATCTTCTCGATGGCAAGTTTTTCATCTGTGATGGGTTCGGCCGTTCCGGGTACCACAGGCACATTGGCCTTGATCATCCTGGTGCGCGCCTTGATCTTGTCGCCCATACTGGAGATGGAAAAGGGCGAAGGCCCGATAAAGGTGATCCCTTCCTTTTCGCACCGTTCCGAGAAGGCCGCATTTTCCGAAAGAAAACCATAGCCCGGGTGTATGGCGTCGGCACCCGACTGTTTGGCGACATCAATGATGTTTTCGATGTTAAGGTAACTTTCGTTTGACGGGGAAGGCCCGATGAAATAAGCCTCATCAGCATATCTGACATGCATGGATGATCGGTCGGCTTCCGAAAAAACCGCCACCGACTTGATCCCCATTTCTCTGCAAGAACGCATCACGCGAAGCGCAATCTCTCCGCGATTTGCAACCAATACTTTTTTTATCATATTTTTCGCTCAGCTTTTGTGAGGAAATCTTTTATTGGATGCAAAGCTAAAGTATTTTTTTTATGATGAATATGATTATCAAATTGTTATAAAATTAACAAATCTTTTTTGTTGATTATCAATAATGTAAACCCACTATTTTTTTATTAACAAGTATTAATGAGATCGTTCCGGATGTAAATTGATGAATAAATCCCGTGATTTCAGACCGTAAATATTTGAGGAGAGGTTTTGTTCATTAAAAAATATTTTTGTATCTTTGGCAGACATATCCTCCCGGCATACGAGATATTCTTGAAGAATTAATGCTTTACTGGCTTTTTACAAATATTTTGAACATGAAAAAACTAATGATCATTATTTTGCTGGCAGGGTTATGCCTTGCCGTTCAGGGACAGGTTGTTACCAACACAAAAGCATTACTGAAATTTGCAGCCGAGAAAAAAGCTGCATTTAAAAAGCAGAAAAAAGCCGCACTTGAATTTGCAGCAAAAAACAACATTCCGGTATTTATCGAAACGGACCAATCGTTTGCCGAACTGATGTACTTCGACCGGAACGGACGGCCGCAATATTATTTAACGTCAAATGTAAATGCGGCAAAGACCATATCCACCAACAAAGTCCATCCGGGTGCAGGTTACGGATTGAGCCTTGACGGCGACGGAATGACCGTACATGAATGGGATGCCGATGCTGTACGGAAGACCCATCAGGAGTTCGGCAACCGGGTAACGCAGGTAGATGGCGAAACAACAACCCATGGCCATTCAACCCATGTCGCGGGAACATTGATCGCTTCGGGTGTGGTTGCCAATGCGTTGGGCATGGCACCTGCCGCCAGCCTGGATGCTTACGACTGGGATTATGATGACTCGGAAATGGCAACAGCCGCTGCAAACGGGGCTTTGGTTTCAAATCATTCCTATGGCTTTGCCCGGGGCTGGACCTCCGGTGTTTGGTATGGAGACCCTGCCATCAGCAGTGACGAAGATTATTTGTTTGGGTTTTATGATTCCAACTCCAATGCTTGGGACCGTATTGCATATGATGCACCGGAATATCTCATCTGTAAAGCAGCAGGAAATGATCGCAATGATACCGGTGACGGAACGTATCCGGATGACGGCCCTTATGATTGTATCTCGCAGCGGGGTGTCAGTAAAAATGTCCTGACTGTTGCTGCCGTCAATGATATTCCCGGAGGTTATACACAGTCTTCGGATGTGGTGATGAGTGATTTTAGCTCATGGGGCCCGGCTGACGACGGCAGGATAAAACCGGACATTTCTGCAAACGGTGTAACCTTGTATTCTTGTTACAATACTGCCGATAATAGTTATGCAACCATGAGCGGAACATCCATGGCTACACCTTC
>JAOZMX010000196.1 GCA_029934065.1 Bacteroidales bacterium | reverse complement strand
TTAAAGTTTTTATTAATAACTTAAATTTTTAATTTTTAACAGATGAAACAAGTAACACTTTTCACTTTGATGATGTTCTTGACATTTTCGGCATTTTCGCAGCACCAATGCCGGAAGGAGAGCGCCGTCAGCCCGGAACTGGGCAAAGTAATCACGGAAGTGGGTGACTTCACCGTCACCGACTCCGACGGGAACACATGGCACCTTTACGATCTGCTGGATCAGGGCAAAACAGTATTTCTGGATCTGTTTTTCACCACATGATCGAGTTGCAATGCGTATGCCTCATTAATAGAAGAGGTATATGACAATTACGGGAGTGGTCAGGGGGACCTGATCATGATCGGCCTGTCGCCCTCCGACAACAATCAACAGATCAACAACTACAAGCAGCAGCACAACCTGACGCTTTACGCAGCAGGAACACAGGGTGGAGGCCCCGCTGCCATTGATGTTGTGATTTCAGGACAAACATTCCTGGGCTACCCCACCTATTGCGTGGTATGCCCCGACAAAACCATGAGTTTTGATGTATGCTGGCCGCCCACGGCACCCTGTTTCGACCCTTACATCCAGGATTGCGGCGTGGGTTCCATTGCGGCATCATTTTCAGCGGATGAAACGGAAGTATGCCCCGAAGGAACGGTGAACTTTCAGGATGAATCCACAGGAGACATCACCTCATGGGAATGGACATTCGAAGGCGGGGAACCTAACACTTCAACGGAACAAAATCCTGCGGTAATCTATAACTCTCCCGGAAACTGGGATATTACGTTAACGGTTTCGGACGGCAGCGGAAGCAATACGACCGAGATGCAGGATTACATCACGGTACATCCGAATCCAATCGTTTTGTTGAACCTTTCGGACACGGTTTGCCTCAACTGGCCCGCCTATGAACTCACCGCAGGAATGCCCGAAGGAGGCGATTACTCGGGAACAGGCGTGAACAACGGCTTTTTTGACCCTGCCGCTGCCGGCAATGGCTGGCACGAAATAACCTACACTTATATCAACAGCTTCGGATGCGAGGGTTTTGCCGTCGATTCGCTGTACGTTGATCTTTGTACCGGAATATTCTCTGCCGAATCCGAATCCACTCTGATTTACCCTAACCCTGCCTCCGGTCAGGTTTCCGTTTGTTCAGGTCGGGAAATAAGAAAAGTAGAGGTGTATAATTATACCGGTCAACTGATGATCGAAAAATTTACAACCGGCAAAACAGTTAGGATCAACATCAATGATTTGCAAAAAGGGGTTTATCTCTTTTTGATCCAAACCCGGAACGAAACGATCGCAAAACATGTTATCGTAGAATAGCAGAGGGATTTAAGCCTATAGCTATTGAAGCTTAACGCAAAATCATAAAACCACAGAATAAAAACAACCCCGGGACATGAGTAATCATTCCGGGGTTTTTTATTTGAAAATTTAAGGCCATGGCCCGGTACAGGTGACAGGTACAGGTATTGTACAGGTGTTTTTATGTGCAAATCAGTTTTTGTAGTGGTCAAAAATTTGCTCATTCGATTTATCTGTCGGACTTTTGCTTTCAGAATTTTGAAAGAATTAACAATTACTAATATTAAAATTTACTCGATATGAAAAAGTTTGTAGTACTGTTTGCATTGATCAGTTGGGGTACGATTGCCTATTCGCAAATATCCTTTGAGAAAAATTATGACGGAGGGTTCAATGATGCCGACGAAGCGTGGAGTATTGTCCAAACACCGGACGGGGGTTATGTCATGTCCGGGGCAACATGGGTAAATGATGACGAATGGTACAATTTTGCTTTGATGAAGGTGGATGAATACGGGAATGAACTCTGGTACAAGACATACGGATCGGGCATGTATTCCATTGAGGTGGCCTATTCGGTAGCCCTGGTTTCCGACGGTGGTTTCATCCTTGCCGGCGGTTCGGACGGTTTCAGCGAATCGGATGACTTTTATGTGGTGCGCACCGATGGCAACGGCGAAGTTATTTGGCAAAAAACTTACGGCGGAGATAATCAGGAATATGCCTTTTCGGTGATCCAAACTAATGATGGCGGCTTTATGATCGCCGGGGCAACCAACAGCTACGGTGCAGGTTCCGATGATTTTTACATCGTCAAGACCGATGAGAACGGCGAGGAACAATGGACGAACACTTTCGGCACAAGCGCATTAGAAGGTGCCTATTCCGTTAAACAAACTGCCGACGGCGGGTATATCATCGCCGGGTCTTCCAATAATTATTCCGACGGGTATCTCGTAAAAACCGATGCCAACGGACAGATGGAATGGGAACAAATGCTCGGAGGTGGCGCTGTTGACGAATTCTTTTCGGTGGTTCTGACCGATGACGGAGGATATGTCACTGCGGGAGCCACCATGAGTTCCGGAGCGGGAGATTATGATTTCTGGCTTGTTAAATTCTTTGCAAACGGTGACGAAGACTGGGAAAGAACCTATGGCGGCATATCCAAAGACAAATGCTGGGAGGTGGTCAACACCAATGACGGAGGCTACTTGCTTGCCGGTTTCTCCGAAACCTACCATCAGGGCGATGAAGACGAAGGCGTTTACCTTGTGAAAACCGATGCCAACGGCGACACCCTGTGGACAGCATCCCACGGCGACGTCCTGAATGACGGGGCACAGGCCGTTGTGGCTGCTGACGACGGCGGGTTCGCAGCAGCAGGATATCAGTATGTCAGCGGACAACAATACAATTTTTACCTCGTGAAAACACACCCTGACGGAACAGTGGGAATCAACGAAATGAAATCCCCCAAAGATCCCGGGATGACCATTTTCCCCAATCCGCTGCACACCACAACCACCATCTCATTCCCCAACCCCGGCAACCATCCCTTCGACCTCATCATGACGGACATCACGGGCAAAGTGGTCCGGCACCTCCATGGTCTGAACGGAGATCAAACAAAACTGACAAGAGAAAACTTAAAACCCGGAATTTATCTGTTAGAGATCCGGTGCGATAAAATATTGAAAGGGAAAATTGCCGTAAGGTAATTGTTTTTGATTTGGTTAGGTTAACACAACAGGTCGGACGGAATTCCCGTCCGGCCTTTACTTTTGACCCCTTCACCTTTTTAAAAAATCCTCAAAAAAAGCAACCTCTGAACATTCACCATGTCTATTCATACAGCAATAAATACTTGTACAAACTCATTAAAAACCACATGATGAATCCACAAAAAAAACAACTGATCACTTTATTCATTCTCGTTGCAACGCTGATTTTTGCCGCACCGGTAATGAAAGCACAAAACATGCAACTGGCCGGAAACACACTTGACGCATACCCGTGGTTTGAATTTGTCAAGGCATTTAATGTGAACGCCACCGTGGAAGTTGCCGTGGATCCGATGCTTCACCCCGAAATCATCGGGGAAACGGCCGACATTTATCTTGTTGAGGCTAAAACCGCCACCCAGTGGGACAGCGACCCATCGCTAACCGATGTTACTTCCGGAGGATACCTTACGGTAACCTTCAACGGATCAACAATACAGGAAAACAGGTTCGTGGTATCGGAACCGAATGAGCTGAATCCGCAGGTTTGGGTGGAAGCCACCAAAGCTTATACGGGCCTGGGACATGGTTACGATATGGTGATCGACATGAACCGGAACGGGATTTTTGATGAAGGCGATTTCATTGACGGCTACGGCGACGAAGCCGGATTGTATGTCATCCATGATGTAACACAACCCGGCCCGCTGGAAGTCATCACTTCCGAACCATACAGCGTGGGAACGATCTTCGGCATTCCTTCGGACGAAACCCATGAAATCCTTTACTATCCTGCCGCTATTGCCGACATGGAGCCTTTGCCGCTCATTGTCATCTCACACGGCAGCGGACACGATTACACATGGTACGACCACATCGGCATCCACATGGCATCCTACGGATACATCGCAATGTCGCACGAAAACATCCCCGAAGCCGTCGGACACAACCACACCGATGCGATCATCGAATTGCAGGACGAAATTGCCGGCGGTGTTCTAAACGGAAAGATCGACACCACAAGGATCATCTGGATCGGTCACAGCCACGGCGCCGTCAACGTTGCCCGGTCGTATCATAAAATCGTTGAAGGGATATATGTGCCAACGCATTATACGGCCGAAAGCATTGTGCTGATCAGTTCCATGTTGCCTCCGGGAGGATTTCCATCCGAAGGAGACCTGCCTCATGATGCCAACTTTCACTTGTGGACCGCCTCGGGCGATGATCTGGTAAGCGGCGCTGCCAACTTCGACCTGTTGCAAACATTTCAGCTTTACGAACGGGCGACGGGCTGGCGGATGTCAACCATCGTTCAGGGCACCGGACACGCATGGTTCCACAATGGCAATGAGACTTACGGCCCATGGTTCCAGGGCCCCTGCCCCATCGAAAAGGAGGGAACACATCTCGTGCAAAAAGGTCTGTTCCTGCCGTTGATCAAGCATTTTGCCGAAGGCAACATCCCGGCAACGGACTTTTTCTATCGCCAGTACGAAAGGTTTCATCCCATCGGCATTGATCTCAACAACCCGTGTTTTGTGGTTACCAACGAATGCCGTCCCAATCCTTCGGATACAACGGTTTTTATGATCGATGACTATCAGACCGGACCCGACGAACACATTAGCAGTTCGGGTGGAGCGGTAAGTTATACGATGCAAAATCTTACGGAGGGACGACTGGACGACAACAATATGGATTTTACCTGGACTCCTTCCGACCCGTTCAACGGCGCAACACAGGCCGGCCCCGACGACGACAGCCGGGGAGTGGTTTTCGACTGGGACGAAACCAACCTTTATTACGAATGGGAAATCATCCCCGAAGCAAGGGACTTCAGCAAATACCTGTACGTTTCGTTCAGGGGCGCACAGGGAACACAGCATCCCTATACCCTTGCGGAGCCGGGCGATCTGACCTTATCGCTGACCTTACGCGACGGTAACAACGCCAGCAGCTCCATCAACATCGGGGCTTACGGGGGAGGGCTTGAACAGCCCTATCAAAGACAAGGCGGCTGGCACAACGAAATGGAGCGCATCCGCATCCGCATCACCGATTTCCTCACCAACGGAACGGGCATCGACCTGACCAATATTGTTGCCGTCAGACTTGACGCCGGCCCCGACTGGGGTTCATCCAAAGGGCGTATCGTGGTGGACGAGCTGATGCTTTCGGGATATAACAGTGATATCGTCACCGCCGTGACCGAAAACTCAACTTTGCACCCGCAAGGTTGTACCATGACGGCCTTCCCCAATCCCTTCAGGGATCAACTGACCATTACCGTGGATTTCAGCCCGGAAAGCCACACCACATCTGCAAATGTTAACATCTTTGATGTCAACGGGGCCAAAGTCATCAGCCTGCATCCTTCGGCAAAATCGGAGAAGAATTTTAAATTTCTATGGAACGGCCGTGATGCAAACAACCGGAACGTACCCGGAGGGGTCTATTTTATCAAAGCAGTTTCGGAAAACCAAACCATCAACCGAAAGGTCGTACTGATACGGTAGCAACACGAGAAGCCCCAACCGGCATTTATCATGCCTTCAGGATCTGCGTTTTTTCAGTACAAGCCTGAAAAAAAGCCACTTTGTGGGAAGGCATTGATGTGTGAATTATCTCTTTCTTTAATTCAATTTTTCCGAATGAGGAATTTATAGAAGAAGAGCCTCGTTCAGATGATCAAATAAATGAACGGTTGGATAGTTGAGGTTTTTATTTCTCGTTTTGTCACGATTTTTACTGATTCAAAAGGTTGCCGGTTGTGTCGAGGCTATTAACGGTTTAGAAAAAATTCTTTTAGTACGTAGGCCGCATTCGATGATTTTGCTTACAACGCATTCCGAAGTATCATGTGCGGCGGGCGTTCGCCGTTATGTTTAAAAGAAGTATCCGTTTTTGCTGAAGTTAGAATAAATGAAAAAAGTTCGCCTACGCTAAAGCTACGGCGAACGGGGTAAGCAATCCGGAAGTTTCCGGCACGACTTTACTTTGCACTATTCAAACTGCCATGAAGCCGGAACGGCTTGGATTGCGTGAGATGCAAGGAATAAGCGTTGTTGCAAAAGCATCGTAAGCGAGAGACTTTTTTGCTCCCTTTTTTGGTCTTTCAAAAAAGGAAGAGAATTGAGGGAGTTGTGCATTCAACGCTGTTGGTGATGCAATAGGTCGCCGGTAATAAATCTCCATTATTCCTTCTTGTACTTTTGTCTTGAAACAAAAGTACCAAAAATTCAAGGCTGTCTTAAATTTCATTCGGATCACTAAGCCTTGCAAAAACCCGCGACCCAAAACTCGGCGCTTGACGCGCCTCAGACAAGGGTCGCTTAGCGCAATGCCTGCGCATTTTGCTTCGGCAAGTGCTCCTGATGAAATTTCAGAAGGCCGGATGATAAACGATCT
>JAOZMX010000195.1 GCA_029934065.1 Bacteroidales bacterium | reverse complement strand
TATCCTTCGGCCATCGACTGGGAAAGTTCCGGCATTACCAAAACCGGACTTGCCGACGGTTATTATTACATCTATAACGAAAATAAAACCGGTGGCGCCGGATACGAATATTACCTGAACAGCTCGAATAAAACCGACGGTGTAAATGGCAAAATTCCGGCCACGCAAGCATTTTTTGTTGAAGCGGGTTCTTCGGGCGGAACACTCCAACTGACCAATACAGCAAGGGTTCACAATAGCCAGGCCTTCCTCAAAAGCACCGAGGAAGATGACGAAAACCTGCTGAAACTGACCTTGCTGGGCAACGAACATTTTTCAACGGCCCAGTTCCGGTTAAGGACGGATGGCGATGAAAACAAGGATTATTACGATGCTTCCATGCTTTTTTCCATGGATAAAACGGTTCCGCAAATCTACAGCATCACCTCCGACGGTGCGCGCGTTGCGCTGAACTCATTGCCGCTTCGTGATGAGGAACTGACCGTTCCGCTCGGGATTAAAATACAGAATGCAGGCAGTTATACGATTCAATCCGAAAATATTGCCGGTTTCAATGAATTATACGGTGTGCTCCTTGAAGATTTAACCACGGGAAAAGTTACCGATTTGAGAACTGCCGGAAGTTATGACTTTACTGCCGGTGAAGGCGGCCAGATCGAAAACCGTTTTGTGCTGCATCTGAAATCCACCGTGGGTGTCGGAGAAATAATTTCCGGCGAAGTTGTTCCGGTGATTTTTGTCAGCAACAGTACCATCAAAGTACAGAATCTGGAGCCCGGAAGCTACAAGCTGAAAGTTATTGATATTACCGGAAGGATCATCTCGGTTGATGATCCGGATGTTTCGAATCTCCAAAGCGGCATTTATCTCGTGGAGATCATCACTGAAAAAAGCAAATTCACACAAAAATTATACATCAAATAAAAACCGTACAAAATGAAAACTTTTTACAAAAAGCCGTTGGTTTATCTTGCAATCTCACTGCTTGTACTTGCAGCAACTCCGGCATTTGCCGATGACCCGCCGGATCCTCCGAGCACACACGGCGAAAACGGAAACCAGCCTGCTGGCGGCGGAACTCCTGTCGGTGGCGGTTTGGCCCTTTTGATCGGCCTGGGTGCTGCATACGGATTCAGAAGATTCAGACAAGCCCAAAAAGAAGGAGATTAAATTAAAACCTGACGTTTATTTACTTGATCAAACGGGTGCTTCCTTATCATTAAGAGGAAGTGCCCTGTTTTTTCTGCATTTTTGTCAGCCTTCCGGCTGTTACTTGTCCCACAGGCAATGTTTTTCCGTTTTGCATGGAATTTGATAACCACTTGCCCTGTTGAAAGGAGAAATAGAAAGATATGGAATATAAAGATTATTATAAAATACTTGGAGTTGATAAAAAGGCAGGCAAGGACGAGATAAAGAAAAAATACCGGAAGCTGGCGCAGAAGTACCACCCCGACCGTAATCCCGACAATAAAGCCGCCGAGGAGAAATTCAAGGAGATATCGGAAGCCTACGAGGTTTTGAGTGATGATGATAAGCGGGCCAAGTACGACCAGCTTGGTGCCAACTGGCAGCAATACCAGCATGGTGGTGCCGGCGGATTTGACTTTTCGCAATGGGCACAGCAGGGTGCCGGGAAGCGTTACCGTTCGGCTTCATTTGATGAGGTTTTCGGCAGCACGGGATTCAGCGACTTTTTCGAAAGCTTTTTCGGGGGCGGCGGATTTTCGGGTGCCGGTTTCGGCAGCAGACAGGGGCGTCGCACTACGCATCGGCACATCAAAGGACAGGATTATCAGGCCGAACTGCGTCTGAACCTTACGGATGCCTACCATGGCGTATCAACGGTACTGGATGTGAACGGCGAGAAGATCAAGGTCAATATCAAGCCGGGGGTGAAAGACGGACAAAAACTCCGTGTGAAAGGCAAAGGCGGAAAATCACCCACAGGTGGCGAAAGCGGTAACCTGATCCTGAAGATCAATGTGGTGAACAATACGAACTTTACCGTCAACGGCAACGACCTGCATCTTGTGCAGGATGTTGACCTTTACACGGCTGTTCTCGGAGGAAAGATCACGGTGAATACGCTGAAAGGGCCCATCAGCATCAACATTCCCAAAGAGACACAAAACGGGAAAGTGCTGCGGCTGAAAAAACTCGGTATGCCGGTTTACGGAAAAAAAGACGAATTCGGCGACCTGTATGTAAAGATCAATGTCGTCCTGCCGAAAAATCTTACTGCTGAAGAGCAGGAACTTTTTAAAAAACTGGCCGCTTTGAGAAACAAATAAAAAAAATGCCCGGTAAAAACGGGCGTTTTTTTTATCCGGCATCCGCCCTATCGCACTGGTATCAAAAATGTTGGGCAGGGGCAAAAAAATGATTGTTGATAAATAGTTGCCTGCCGGGAGGTTTTTTTTCGATTCCTGTAAAAATTCTTTCGTACTTTTATCCGGCAATTATCCAAATCAATATCCATACAAATATCAAATTATGCATGTAGCAATAGCCGGTAACATCGGATCCGGGAAAACGACCCTCACATCGCTGCTCTCCAAACATTTCAACTGGGAGCCGCATTACGAATCGGTTGACGACAATCCTTACCTGAACAGTTTTTACGAAGATATGCGCAGATGGTCGTTCAATCTGCAAATCTATTTTCTGAACAGCCGTTTCAGGCAAATCATCAAGATCAGGGAAAGCGGAAAAAATGTCATTCAGGACCGGACCATCTACGAGGATGCATACATTTTTGCACCCAACCTTCACGAGATGCACCTGATGACCTCAAGGGATTTTGAGAATTATCAATCGTTGTTTGAACTGATGAGCAGCTTTATCCAGCCGCCCGACCTGCTGATCTATTTGAGGGCAACGGTTCCCACGCTGGTCAATCAAATCCAGAAACGCGGAAGGGAATACGAAGAATCCATCCGGCTCGATTACCTGAAAATGCTCAACGAAAGATACGAGCAGTGGATCGAGGGTTATGACATCGGTAAAAAACTCATCATCAATGTGGATAAGATGGATTTTACCGACAAGCCCGAGGACCTGGGGATCGTTATTGATAAAATCAATGCCGAATTACACGGTTTATTCTAAAACAAGGCCATGTTTCTCAATTGCAGACAACGGGCGGTTTTCGAAAGTGCGGTCAAAGCACAGGCACGGCAAAATGCCGAAAATATTAAGCAGGTGATGATCAAACCGGCCGGTAGTGATGACGAAACGAAGGAACCGGCAAAAGATATCAGCCATTCATCAGGAATCAAAAAAATAAAAAAATGATAACGATTTATCACAACCCGAGGTGTAAAAAATCAAGGGCAGGATTGCAATATTTGCAGGAAAAAGGAATTGAACCCAAAATTGTCAATTACATCAAAGAGGGTATTTCGGCGGAGACGCTGAAAGACCTTTTGATGAAGCTTAATAAGCAGCCTGTGGAAATGATCAGGACACAGGAAGCCGATTACAAATCAAAGCTGAAAGGCAAGAATTTTACCGGCGACGAATGGATCAAGATCATGGCCGATAATCCCAAACTCATCAAAAGACCCATCGTAGTGCGGGAAAATAAAGCCGTTTGGGGTGACCCGCCGGAAGAAATTCAGGCGTTGCTGTAATTTCGGGATATCATCATGGACGATGAGAATTTCATCAAAAAGATTGCTGTAAAAACCGTACAGTCCTTTCCATTTGCAACAAAATAAAGTACCGCCATTTGTTCCGTTAGCCAAAAAAGTTGTAGTTTAGTCCGCAAATTCAAGAGACAAGCACTTTTATTTTATAATCAATACCTGTTCGAATGAAAAGATCAACACCTTTTATCGCGGTCATATTTTTAGTTTTATCTCATTTTCTTGCCATCGAAACGTATGCTGACGGCAGAGCGGTTCCTGTTGCCGGTTTTCAGGCCGACCTTACGATGATTCCCGTCGGCGGCAGCATCAATTTTACGGATACGTCAACGGGAGCCCCCACCGTATGGGAATGGATTTTTGAGGGAGGGACGCCGTCATCTTTTTACGGCCAGTTGCCCCCGGCGATTGATTATGATACGGCCGGCATTTACGACGTGAAACTGATCGTCTCGAATGAGGAGGGCAGCGATACGTTGCTCAAAACCGCATATATCAACGTGGTTGCATATCCCGACGGATGGGATTATGTACAAACGGGAACGTCGCACCTGATCTCCATACCCCAAACCGTTTCGTTTTACAACAGACCGCTTGGTTACGGTGATTTTATCGGTGTTTTTTACCTTGATGAAAACGGTGATGAAAAATGCGGCGGAGCCAATGTGTGGGATACTACCAACAATATAGCTGTGGTTGCTTTTGGCGATGATGCCACAACACCCGGAATAAAAGAAGGTTTTGCCGAAGGGGAACCGTTTGTCTGGAAAGTTTTCTTTTCGGATTCGGTTGTGGAAAAACAGGCTTTTGTCCTCTACAATGAAGTTTTGCCCAACCACGACGGAAAGTTTTATGATAACGGCCTTTCGGCGGTAACTTCCATAGATACCGACCCGTTGCTGGTGAATGCCTCTGCTAATCCCGAAGGCATTTGCCTTGGAGATACGGTACAATTGGATGCGGAGGCCTCCGGAGGAACAGGAACTTATTCTTACTCATGGAGCTCATCGCCTGCCGGCTTCACATCGGAGCTCCGGAATCCCCAGGCCAGCCCTTCGCAAAGTACAACCTACTACATATCCGTTGATGACGGAAACCGCGTGGTGACCGATTCGGTGTTTGTTGAAATCATCTCACCGTCTGCAAACGCGGGTGACAATCAAACCGTTTGCGAAACGGATACGGTCAGTTTGTCGGGAACGGCAACGCATTATCTTGCCGTATTATGGTCTTCGTCGGGCGACGGAACGTTTACCGGACAAAACCAGTTGGAAGCCACCTATACGCCTGGTGCATCGGATATAGCCAGCGGTTCGGCAGAGCTTACGCTTACTGCTGCTCCCATAGCACCCTGTACCGTTGCGGCGATCTCTTCGCTTGCCGTTACCGTGGTTCTAACTGCTTCCGCCGATGCCGGAGAAAATATGACGGTTTGCTATGCGGAACCGGGAGCAGGTTTCCTGCTGAACGGTTCGGTGGAAAATGCTTCGGATATTTTATGGGAAACCGCAGGTGACGGCATATTCAACTACACCAATATCGAAACCCCCGAATACACACCGGGTGCCGGTGACTTGGCCGCCGGGGAGGTGGCTCTGACGCTGACGGCACAATCGGTTGCCCCGTGTACTTACGCTGCTGCCGATCAGATGCTGTTAAGTTTTGTTTTTCTGCCCGAAGTTTTTGCGGGGGACAATGATACCGTCTGCAAAAACACAGTCTATCCGTTGGTCAATGCCACAGCGCAGCATTACAGCACATTGTCCTGGGAATCGGCCGGTGACGGAACATTTGATGATCCGGCGGCGCTGAACCCGGTTTATACGCCCGGAACGGCGGATTATGAAAACGGATCCGTTGAACTTTGCCTGACGGCCCAACCTGTTGATCCTTGCACAACGGCAGCTACCGGTTGCATGTTGCTTTCGTTCTTCAGCGAACATCAATTGGTGATACCGGCCGGCTGGAGCGGTATTTCAAGCTATCTCGAACCCGTTGATGCCGATATCGAAGTGCTGATGGCACCCGTTGCCGACGATATGGTTTTAATGTACGACCAACAGGATCAGGTTTATAATCCGGCCGGAGGAGTTAATGAAATCGGTGATTGGAAAACTTCCGGTGGTTATTACATCAAAATGGAAAACGATGTGGTTTTAAATATTTGCGGAACACCTGTTGAGAACAAGACTTTGAATCTGCAGCCGGGCTGGAATGCCATTCCCGTTTTAAGCCAAAGCGATGTAGCCGTTGATGATATTTTTGCTTCCCTCGGCGACAAGGTGGTGATCGTCCGGGAAATTGCCGGTACGCTGATGTGGTATCCCGCCTTTGATATTTCCACTCTTGAAACGCTTCATGCCGGCAAGGCCTATCTCGTTAAAGTTACCGAAGCGGTGACCGTTACTTTTCCATAGCGGAAGGCTAAAGGCTAAAGCTCAAAGTTTAAAAAAGAAAGTGGGGGTGAAGGAACGATGGGACGATGGGACGATAGAACGATAGAACGATGACCGCCTAACTCATAATTTCCCAACGTGGACGAGACACAGCTAAACAGGGGGGTATGGGTGGAATTTAATCAATAAATTTTCGTCAATAAAATGCTTGCATTTTTTTGATAAGATATTAAAAGAATTCCTTTGTTTCTTGTACAACATCAGGCATTAATTTTTATTATCATAAGATTTTCGGGCCGGTGCGCAGATAAATGCTACCGCATTTATAATGATCAGCAGATAGTGCAATAGCTATTCCCGGTTTAGAAAAATCTGTTAGTACGAAGGCCGCATTCGATGGTTTTGCTTAC
>JAOZMX010000194.1 GCA_029934065.1 Bacteroidales bacterium | reverse complement strand
CAAAAAACGGCCTTGTCGGCCGTTGAAAAGAACGTGAACAACATGAGCCCCGAGAATGTATTGAAGCGGGGATACAGCATTACGAGGCTGAACGGGAAAGTCGTCGGCAGCATAAGTCAGGTAACCAAAGGCGACCGGCTGAAAACGCAGGTGAGTGACGGTGAGATCATCAGCAAGGTTGAAAACTCCGGACAATTGTAACGGCAAATCCGGCCCTTGCCAATTGTTTTACAGCCCCAGTTCGTCGCTGATCCCACGCATGGCCTCCAGGCAGATATTGATGAAATCGTCAAGCGGGATACCGGCATCTTCGCATTCACGGATAATGTCCCTGTTGACCGAAGCGGCAAAGGCTTTTTCTTTCATTCGCTTACGGACGGATTTGGGTTTTACACTCGCCAGTTTTTTGTCGGGATAAACCAGTGTGGTGGCCGTAATTAATCCGGTTATCGTTTCGCCCGCCGCCAGTGCATGTTGAAAAACGGTGGTGCGCGGCAAACCCGTCGCCTCCTCATTGTGCAGCCTGATGGCCTCCACAATTTCGGGATCAACTCCTTTTTCGGTCAGTATTCGCGCAGTCTCCAGGCCGTGAACTTTCGGATCGGCATTTACCTTTTCCACATCCAGATCGTGGAGCAATCCCGCCAGTCCCCATTTTTCGGCATCCTCGCCAAGATGCCTTGCCAATGCCCTCAATACGGCTTCGGAAGCCAGACAATGCTTCCGCATATTCGGGTTTTCGATGTATTCATCCAACAGTTGAACAGCTTCGTCTCTTGTCATCTCATTTCTGATTTTGTCCTCTCCCCTATTTGCTTATAATGCAATAATGGAAAGATGATTTGTTTGATAAATTGCAAATATGGAATTTATTTTTAATTTTGTTATGATGAAAAGGGAACTTTTTATCGGCGGCCGGTAAAAAAGAAAACAGATACCGGGACCAAACGTTCAAATCACAAAAAAGAGATGTCGAAAATTTATTTTAAAGAAGAGCAAAAATTCAATATGAAATGGATTTCCCTCATTATATTGATACCCATGGTTATCATGTTATGGGGTATTTTCGAGCAGATGATTATCGGGAAACAGTTTGGTGATAATCCTGCCCCCGACTGGGTTTTGCTGCTTGGTTTTTTTATGCCGCTGCTGGTGTTGATATTCTTTTTTAAACTGACACTGCACACACGCATTGACGAAAGCGGGATTCACTATCGCTTTGCACCGGTGCACCGCAAAGAACGACACATCAAATGGAGCGACGTCAAAAATATTTACGTCAGAAAATACAAGCCCATTGCCGAATACGGAGGATGGGGATTCAGAATGGGGCGCAGCGGAACGGCTTTGAACACATCGGGCAACATGGGTCTGCAAATTGAATTTACCAACGGTAAGCGGCTTTTGATCGGAACACACAAACCCGATGAGCTAAAAAGGATTTTGGCAAAAAGGGAATCGGCACAATCCGGTTAAAGCATTCACTTATTTCCCCTTATTTTGCTTCTTACCGGCACCACATCAACCTCATAAAGTAAACCATACAACCACTTACGGTTATTGGCATTGTTAAATGAATTTAAACACTTCCATTGCTTCGCTTTTTTTGTTATCTTTGCCATAAATACATTATCACCATGGGAAAATTAAAAAGTATCAAACAACACTGGCATCAGTTGTACGGAGAAGCAAACAACGAACTGCTCGATGAATTCATTCAAGAACTGAAAACCACAAAACAGCAAAACGACCGACAACCGCAAAAGCCACAATGGTACAAAGACGCTGTGGTTTATTCGCTTTACGTTGACCTGTTCAACCGGGATTTCAGGGGACTGACGGAAAAACTGGATTACATCAGCGACCTCGGTGCAAATTGCCTCTGGCTGTTGCCGATATTGGATTCCCCCATGCGGGATGCGGGTTTCGACATCCGCAACTACACCAAAGTAAGGGATGAACTGACGGGCTTGCCGGAAGATGCCGCAGACGAAGAAAAACAAAAAATATTCAACGATTTTCTGGAAGAAGCACATCGAAGGGATATCCGTGTAATTTTCGACATTGCACTGAATCACACTTCCAATGAACATCCATGGTTTATCGAATCCAGAAAAGGAGCGGGCAACCCTTACCGGGATTATTACATCTGGAACAAAGACACAAACCGTTATACAAAAACGAGACTGCTCTTCAAAGGCATGGAAGAGAGCAACTGGGAAAAGGATGGCGACTGGTATTATTTCCACCGATTTTTCAACTTTCAGCCCGACCTGAATTACCACAACCCAAAAGTGCTTGTGGAAATGTCGAAAGTTCTTTTGTTCTGGCTCAACAAAGGCGTTGACGGATTCAGGGCCGACGCTGTTCCATACCTGTGGAAAGAAGAGGGTACCTCTTGCGAAAACCTTCCTCAAACTCACCTTATTGTAAAAATATTCAGGGCGGCGCTGGATTTTGTCCGGCCCAACACACTGCTGCTGGCCGAAGCTTGTCAGAAACCCAAGGAAGTGGTCAAATATTTCGGTGACGGAGACGAATGTCACGCCGGTTATCATTTTCCGCTGATGCCGCAGATGTTCAAAACATTTGCCCTGCACAGCAACCGGCCTGTGGTGGAAACCTTAAGCCCCGAAATAACACCTCCCATTCCCGAAAGCGCCCAATGGTTCACCTTCCTGCGCTGTCATGACGAGTTAAGCCTTGAGCGGGTTTATGTTTCGGAAAAAGACCGGGCATTGATCCATAAGTATTACTGCCGGAAACCGGAGTGGGATTTTCGTCAGGGCGAAGGCATCTCTGCACGGCTGGCCGAACTGCTGGAGCGCGACCCCGAAAAAATCGCATTGGCCTTTTCCGTGATGTTCACACTGCCGGGAACTCCCATCGTTTATTACGGTGATGAATTCGGCAAGCTGAATGATGAAGCATATTACCGGCAAAAAACCAAAGAAACCGGCAAGGACGACACCCGCTTTTTGGTGAGAGGTTACGTTAACTGGCAACAACTGGAAAAAGACCTTGCCAATACGGATTCACTCTCCTCAAAGGTCTATCAAAAAATTACGGAACAAATAAATATACGTAAAAAATATAAGGCCTTCGGCCGTGGGGATATCCTGTGGGTTGACGCCTATGATGAAGACGGCAAACCGGATGAGCATATTCTTGCATATATCCGCAAATGGCGGACACAAAGCATTTTGGTCGTGCAAAACCTTCTCGGGGAAGAGCGAAAATTCAAGTTGAGGATCCTTGCCGAAATATCGTGGATAGACCTCTTTGGAAAACATGCCGTCTATGACGACCAGCAACAGATGCTCACCATGCAGGCGCATGAATACCTTTGGATAAAACTTTGATTTGATATGCGGAGACATCCTTTTGATGCGGTCATTTTCGACCTCGACGGTGTGATTACCAAAACGGCTTTGGTGCATAGTGCCGCCTGGAAAAAAATGTTCGATGCTTTTCTAAAGTCCTGGTCCGATAAACACGGAGAGCCGTTCAGGGCTTTTGATTATAAAAACGATTACTTGCCTTATGTTGACGGAAGACCGCGCTATGACGGCGTTCGTACTTTTCTGGAATCCAGGGGGATAACGCTTCCGTACGGAACCCCTGACGACAGCCCGGAAATGGAGACGGTATGCGGCCTTGGAAACCGGAAAAACCTCGCCTTCAACGAGGTGCTGCAACGTGACGGCGTTGAAACATATCCCACAACGGTGGAACTGATCCGGAAGCTCAAGGCAGAAGACATTAAAGTCGGCGTTGCCTCATCGAGCAAAAATTGCAAAGCCGTGCTGGAGGCAGCCGGCATCCTGCATCTTTTCGAAACCCGTGTTGACGGTGTCGTTTCGGCTGAACTCGGTCTGCAGGGGAAACCTGCCCCCGATATTTTCACCACTGCTGCCGATAACCTTGGCGTAAGCTACGACCGTGCTGTAGTTGTTGAAGATGCGGTGTCGGGAGTACAAGCAGGACGAGCGGGAAATTTCGGACTGGTGCTCGGTATCGCACGCGAAGGCAACGAAAAGGAATTGTACCGCAACGGCGCGGATATCGTGGTCAAAGACATTGGCGAACTGGGTTTCGAAGGAATAATAAGATGGTTTGAAGAAGGATTGCAAAAGGACAGCAGGTCGCTCACCTACAGAGATTATGACCCCGCAAAAGAACGTTCACGTGAAGCTTTACTTACCGTCGGAAACGGCTATTTCGGTACCCGCGGAGCAATGGAAGAGGTATCTGCCGGGAGATCCAACTACCCGGGAACTTACGTTGCAGGACTGTACAACCGGCTCGTGTCGCAGGTTGCAGGCAGAGCTGTGGAAAACGAGGATTTTGTGAACATCCCCAACTGGCTTCCGCTTACTTTCAGGATTGACGACGGGGAATGGTTCGATCCCAACAAAGACGAAATTACCGGTATTGTCAGAACACTTGATTTCAGCACGGGCATCCTTTCAAAAACAATGACCGTAAAAGACCACCGCGGCAGGATCACAACGATCAGATCGCGAAGATTGGCTTCCATGGCCGATCCTCACCTTGCAGGTCTGGAATATGTGATCGCTCCTGAAAACTACAGTGCTTTGATCACCGTAAGGTCAATGCTTGACGGCACGGTCATCAACGACGGTGTGGAACGCTACCGGCAGCTCAACCGGCAACACCTGCAAAGAAAAGACGAGGGCGTCGAAGGCAATCTCACGTGGCTTTCGGTGGAAACAACCCAATCGAAAACGGAAATTGCCGAAGCGGCAAAACTCAATATTTTTGTTAACGGAAGTCCCGTTCATCCCGTGATAAAACACGAGACAAAACCGGCTGTTGTTTCTTCGGAGCTACAAATGCCCCTTTCCCCCGGGAAAGAATTGAAAATCGAAAAAATCGTTTCGATATACACATCTAAACCTGATGATACGCCACAACCGCAAGCTGCAGCCAGGAACTCGGCAATGGCTGCCAAATCGTTTCAAAAGCTTGCGGATGAAAGTAGAATAACCTGGGCCTCCGTTTGGAATCACATTGATATTGAACTGGAAGGCGACCGGCTTTCGCAAAAACTTCTGCGCCTTCACCTCTATCATCTGATGGTTTCATTTTCGCAACACAACCGGAATATCGACGCAAGCATCACTGCACGCGGATTGCACGGCGAAGCATACAGAGGGCACATTTTCTGGGACGAATTGTTCATCCTGCCTTTCTACGCCATGCATTTCCCCGACACAGCACGGGCCATGCTGATGTACCGTTACCGCAGGCTGGACAAAGCCCGCAAATATGCCGCATCACACGGATACAAAGGGGCCATGTTCCCGTGGCAAAGCGGCAGCGACGGCAGCGAACAAACACAAGTCGTCCACCTGAATCCCGTGTCCGGTGAATGGGGTGATGACTACAGCTCATTGCAGCGACATGTATCACTGGCCATTGCTTACAACATCAGCATCTATTACACCTATACGGGTGATAAGGCGTTTTTGCGCAATTACGGAATGGAAATATTCCTCGAAATTTGCCGGTTTTGGGCTTCCAAAGCATACAAAGATGAAAAGACGGGCAGGTATTCCATTAAAAATGTGATGGGGCCCGACGAGTTTCACGAAGCATATCCCGGAGCCGGCGAAGGCGGCCTGAAGGACAATGCCTACACCAACCTGATGACGGCATGGACATTGATGAAAGCCCGCAGCTTACTCAACCTGCTGACCACTGAAGAACAAAAAACAATCAAAGAAAAGACCGGCATCAGTGACGATGAATTAAAACATTGGGACGAAATCGCCCGAAACCTCAACCTCCTCATCCGGGATGATATCATTGCCCAGTATGACGGATATTTTGATTTGAAAGAACTTGACTGGGATCAATACCGGAAAAAATACGGCAACATCCACCGGATGGACCGCCTGCTGAAAGCCGAAGGAAAATCGGCAGACGAATATAAAGTGGCCAAACAGGCCGATACACTTCAGATTTTTTACAACCTGCCGGAAAAGGAAGTAACCGGGATACTTAAAAAGCTTGGTTATAAGCTCAAGGAGGATTACATCGGGAAAAATCTGGCGTATTACCTGCAACGCACATCCCACGGCTCAACCCTGTCGAAGGTTGTGCATACACAACTGGCCAACATGATCGGAGATGAGAAATTGAGTTTCGAATTGTTTCGTGATGCGCTGTCGAGCGATTACAACGACATTCAGGGCGGAACTACTGCCGAAGGTATCCATGCAGGCGTGATGGCCGGCACCGTTTTGGTCGCCATTCAGAGTTATGCCGGTGTTGACCCGCGTTCCGGAAAAATCGAGATCAACCCTCACCTGCCCCGGCATTGGAGAAGTATCGGATTTAACCTCCTGTTCCGTAACAACCGCTATTTTTTCAAAATTTCTCACCGGGAGATCGTGGTTCGTTTTGAAGGTAAATCCCCGGAAACAACCATCCTGATCCGCGGCACCGAATTCAAACTAAAAAACAA
>JAOZMX010000045.1:8482-21829 GCA_029934065.1 Bacteroidales bacterium | reverse complement strand
ACAGGTCCTGAAGACGGTGCATATCCTTACACGCTTACAGGAACATTGAATGGCGAACCCTACACAGGCGTGATGGAAGGCCCGGAAAAAGTGCTTGAACTGACAGCACCTGCAGCCGGTACATACGAAGGTATATTGCTGAGCATTGAAGATGCCAACGGATGTATTGCAGAACCCAATGATGTATTTGTAGTTGTTGTCAATCCGCTGCCTTATGTGGATGTAGAACTTTCGGCAACCGAAATTTGCTACAACCAAACAATAACAATTATGGCAACAGGCCCCGAAGATGGCGCTTATCCTTATGACATTACCTATATGATCAATGGTGAGACATTTACTGAAGTAATGCCGAGTTCGTACGAAGAGCTTGTACTTACTCCACCGGCTCCGGGCGAATATGAAGGCGTATTGGTAAGTATTGTTGACGCCAACGGATGTACTGCAGAACCGGGTGATGTATTTAATGTTACCGTTCTTCCGGGTGTTAATATTATTACCCAACCCGCAAGTGTGGATGTTCTTTATGGAGGTACGGCAGTATTTGCGGTTGAAGCCGAAAATGCTACAGGATATCAATGGTTTGGCCCTGCAGGCGAGATCTTTGGTGCCAACGAAGCAACATTTACCATTGAAGGTGTAACACCTGGCGATGAAGGTGATTATTACTGTGTTGTAGCAGGAGACTGCGATGAAGTAGAAAGTGATCATGCTACATTGACCGTATTGCCATGGACTCAGGTTATTCCTCTCGAAGGTGCAGTGAACGGTGCTTCAACATACCTTGATCTGATTGAGGATGATGTGGCAACCATCTTTGCAGACCTTGACCTCAACGCTGTTGAATTCTATGCTCCTACTCAGGTTTATGTACCGGGTGGTGTATCATTCGCATGGGATGAAGCCAAAGGTGCAAAAGTATCGTTGAACGATGGCTATCCTACGGATGTTACCGTTCAAGGTTGGCCGACACTGGGCTATGAACTCGCTCTTCCTGCCGGTTGGTCGCTGATGCCGGTATGGTCATACGATGTTGTTAGCGCAGATGACGTGTTAGGTCAACTTGGTGATGATCTGATCGCTGCATTCAGTATGGACTATTCAGGTATTTACTGGCCTGCTTATAACATCTATACACTTGAAAACCTTGTTCCCGGATCGGCATATCTCGTTGCTCTGGCAAATGCAGGTACGGTAAGCTTCGATGTTGCAAAATCCGATGCTTCTGCTCCCGCATATGTGCCTTATCCAAGGAACCTGACTTCATGGAATGATGTTACAATGAGCGGAATCCAGCATAACATTGCCATTACTGCATCCGCATTGTCGTCATTGCAGGTTGGTGATGTAATTGGTGCTTTCAATCAGGATGGTGCGATTGCCGGTATGGTTGAAGTAACAAGCCTGAATCAGAACATTGCACTGAGATTGTACGGCAGCGAAACTGTTGCTGAAGGTGATGTCCTTAACTTCAAAGTTTATCGTAATGGCGATGTCTTTGATGCTGAGGCCATCTTCGACCCGAACATGCCGAATACGAATGTATTTGCAAAAGAAGGTCTTTCGGCAATCACAGGTTTCAAAGCCGGTGTTACGTCGGTTAACGACATCACAGCTAACCTGAATGTTAGCCTCTATCCTAATCCTGCAACAGACTTTGTCAACATTGAAACCAACTTCGAAATCAAGAATCTGAAAGTGGTTAACTATGTTGGTCAGGTTGTGTTTAATCAGGAAATTAATCAGGTAAATTATCAAATCAACACAAGCAACTTCGGAACAGGTATGTACTTTGTACAAATCGAAAATGCCGAAGGTGTTGTAATTACCAAAAGGCTTACTGTTAAATAACGGTATTGCCGGAAAATAATAAAAAGGGACTCATTTTTTTGAGTCCCTTTTTTTGTTTGTTGTTAAAACATTCGATAATAAGTCCATGATTGTCATTATTTGCTAATTTTGTCAACTGATTACATAAAAGGCTGAAATGTCATGAAAAAGATGTTGTTTTCCCTGATGTTGATCTTTGTTACTATAACTGTTTTTTCGCAGGATGTTTTGAATCCGGTTCTTGAAAAAAGAGACAGTCTGTACCGCAAATACCGAAAGCATAATGATACGGTTACGATACGAACATGGGTGAATGTTGTCAGGTCGAACAATTATCTTCGGAATATTCTCCTGTTGGATTCGGTAATTTTGGAGAAACAAATTCGCCGGAATGAATCCTCCGGACGCGTTATCGACAGTCTGACGGGAAGTTTAAAAACCGTTCGAAAAGAGTACCAACGATTGAAGTTTGAAAAGAATGAAGATCAGTTACAGGCATTGATGTACAAAAGGTATTTTTTATTGGCTTCAGTGGTTGCCATACTTTTCATCATATTATTTTTGATTGTTTTAATAAGATTATCGAAAAATAAAAAAACAATCAGGGAGCTTGATGCTCAAGTCAGGGAATATTACACTCAAGTGCATGATGCGAACCAGCAGATCGAACATTTTGAAAAAATGGAGAAACATCTGGCTTCCGAGATCAACAGGGTGAAAACAACGTTGGGTAAAGAGCTGAAAGATGCCCGGGAAGCACAAGCCAAAGCCGAGGATGAAAAGTTGATGTTTGAAAATCAGATTTCGGCCGTTAAAAAAGCTTATGATATGGAAGTGGAGAAAAGAAAAAGTGTTGAAGAGGAGTTGAGGGAGATCAATAATGAATTCAAAAACGAAATCCATTCGCGGAAAAAAATCGAAGAAGAATTAAGTGACCTGCTTGAGAGAATCAGGAAAGGATTATAAATAAAAATGGATAAAAACCCTTTGAAAATGGAAGATAACACAAAACAAACACCGGACAACAGAACAAGGGAATTGCTCGAAGAAGTTAAAAAGCAATTTGAGATCGAAAGCGAAAAGATCAGAAAACTAAAATCGGAGGTTTACCGGCAAAAGGATTTCTCGGTCGGGAAATTTTACGCTTATTCCGGCCCGAATTTCTACCTCGACCGGAAGGCTTTGGTGTTCAATATTTTTATTGCTCCGTCGGGTGACAGTGCAGATTATTATAAGAAAACGATCGTCCAACATTTTCCAGACCTGGAAAATGTTGAAACACCGTATGTGGTGGATCTTTTTGCCGAAACGTTGATCAGGGTGCTGAAAATGGACATTGATCTTTACATCAACAAATATTCGATTTCGGGTGATGGCGAGGATTACGTCATTGCAGTGGAGTACCTCGACAAAGAGGTGGCCATTGATGCCGTTTATCTTTTGAGCGATTGGTTCAGAGCACTTTCAGGCGATGAGGATTTCGATTTTTCCGGTGAATTTATGAAACTTCAGGAAGAATTTGATAAAACACTTTACGGAGGGCCTACGATTTATTCCTTAATAGAGGCAGGGCTTAAACGGGATATTCCGGTTTTTTATCTTTTTGAAGAAAACCAGTTTCAGTGGGGCTACGGCAAAAAGCAGTTAAGAGGGCGGTCAACCACGTTCCATACCGATGGGATCAAAGACACCGAATTTACGATGTACAAAGACATGGTGGGCGACTTTTTGATGATGTGCGGTTTGCCGACGCCCATCGGGAAAAATTGCTATTCGGAAGATGAAATCGTGGAAGAGGCACAGGAGTTGGGCTTTCCGGTTGTTGTTAAGCCTGTTGCCGGACACAAAGGCCAGGGGGTTGTAACCGGAATTGAATCGGAAGAAGATGTCCGGAAAGCATTCAACGACATCATTGAAATGTCGGAACGCGAAGGGATCAATTTCGAAGGCGCCATTGTTCAGCAAATGATCTACGGCACAGATCATCGTTTGCTTTCCGTCGGAGGGAAGTTTGCCGCTGCTTTGGAACGGGTTCCCGCTTTTGTTATCGGAAACGGAAAAGATACCATTGAGGAATTGATCAGGGTAGAAAACGACAAGGAGATCAGGCTTGACAATGCAAGGTCGCCGTTGGCGAAAATTAAAATTGATGATGACCTGACCGACTATCTTGCACTGCAGGATTTGACTTTACAGTCTGTTCCGCCCGAAGGCGAGCGCATTGTCCTGCGCCGTGTTGCCAACATTTCGGCAGGCGGTGTCTCGATTAATGTTACTGATAAGATCCATCCCGAGAATGTGCAGCTTGTTGAGGATATTGCCGGATTTTTTAATGTAAAATGTCTCGGAATTGATGTGCTTTCGGCCGACATCTCCAAATCATGGAAAGAAGGTAATTTCGGGATCATCGAGATCAACGCAGGTCCCGGTGTGTTCATGCACCTCGCACCTGCCTACGGCGGTTCCATTGATGTGCCCGGAATCATCATGGCATCCCATTTCGAATCTCCCGAAAAGTCGAGAATTCCGATCATTGCCGGAGCTAACATTTCGGAGGAACTTGCGCAGGTCGTCAATGACAAATTGCATCAAATTAAGCCGGATATTTATTTTGCCAGCCTCACTGGAAAAGGAATTCATTTCAACGGCAGATTTTTCCACAAAAATCCCGATCACGATGAAAACGTCAAGATCATCCTTCGCAATCCGAAAACGGATATTGCCCTTTTCAGCCATAGTGTGGATGATATTTACGATTACGGTTTGCTGCATCAGGGTGCCGACATGGTTATTCTGGATCATGCTGCCCATGCCCAGGAAAAAGTGCTGAAAGAACAGTTGTTGCCCGGTGGTCTTTTGGCTGAAATTTCAGACAATGAGATCAAACTGACCGTTAATGGGGAAGAAGAAACCATTGCTCTGGCCGAAGGAGATGATGTCCCGTCAAAGCTTGTGGAAGCCGTTGGTTCATATCTTGAAGAACTGACGACAAAATATTAAAGATTGTTTGGGATATGTTGTAAATGATGTTCCGAAAATCAATACATAATAAGGTGTGACAAAACAATGTTTTATTCGTGTTTGAACAATAAATCATTGTAATTCGAAGATTAATCATTGTAAAACAAAATCAATCGAAATACCATGAAAAACATTTTGATCATTTTTTTTCTTGTTATCGGCAGTCAGTTGATTGCACAGGAGTTGAACAAAGTTGAGGTTGATCCGAAGCTCAACAAAGAGATACTGATCGGTAAATGTGACCGGCAGGGATTGGAAACATCGGATGTATTTAAAGCTTATTTCAACGAGGGTTACAGTGCCTACACACCCGACGGGAACATCATCAAACAGTTGAAAAAGAAAAAAAGAGGAGTAAAAATCGTTATCGTGATGGGAACATGGTGCGGCGACAGCCAAGAACAGGTCCCGCACTTTTATAAGATTCTGGATGAAGTGGGATTTAAAGCATCGGATGTTAAGTTGATCTGCGTTGACAGGGCAATGACAGCAGGTGCGGTTGATATTACAAAGTACGACATTAAGCGTGTTCCGACGTTTTTGTTTTACAAAGACGACAGGGAAATCGGTAAAATTGTTGAATCGCCCATGGGTACGCTGGAGAAAGATATGCTGATGATTTTGACCATTCATTGACCATAATAATAAAGGGAGATACATATCCCATGAAAGTTTTTCGAACCATAGCAGAAACCAAGGCGTATCTTTCCGAAGCCAGGGGAAAGGGTGCGACAATTGGCTTTGTGCCAACGATGGGGGCTTTGCACCAGGGACATTTATCATTGTTTGAGGCCGCCAAAAAGGACAATGACGTTGTGACGGCGAGCATCTTTGTCAATCCCATACAATTCAACAATAAGGAGGACCTGAAAAAATACCCGCGAACACCCCGGGAGGATATCAGGAAACTTGAAGAGGCCGGATGTGCCATGGCATTTATCCCGGATGTTGAGGAGATGTATCCCGAGCCGGTGGTTGACAAATATGATTTCGGGTACCTCGACAAAGTGATGGAAGGAAAGTTTCGTCCCGGGCATTTCAATGGCGTTGCTGTGGTCGTACGCAAATTGTTCGAGATCATCAATCCCGACAGGGCTTATTTCGGATTGAAAGATTATCAGCAATTGAAGATCATCGAAACCATGACAAGGGAATTGAAATTGCCGGTGGAAATTGTTGCCTGTCCGACAATGAGAGAGCCCGACGGCCTGGCCATGAGTTCGCGGAATGTAAGACTCACCCCTGAAGAACGGATCATTGCACCGGCAATTTACAGGGTTTTATCACAGATCAAAGAAAAAACCCGAAAATACAGCATCACGGAACTGGAAAACTGGGCAGTACATCAGTTGAACAATTATGAAGAATTAAATGTTGAATACCTTGAGATTGTTGATGCCGAAACGCTGATAAGGCCCGGCGATTGGAATGACTCCGAAAGCATGGTCGTTTGCACTGCCGTTCATCTGGGAAAAGTAAGATTGATTGACAATCTGATTTTATTTTAGTAATTTTGTCCCCGCTATGCAAATAGAAGTTTTAAAATCGAAAATCCATCGCGCAACCGTTACCGGTGCCGACCTCGACTATGTCGGGAGTATTACCATTGACGAAACCTTAATGGATGCTGCCAATATGATCGAGAACGAAAGGGTTCATATTTACAACATCAGTAATGGTGAACGCTTCGATACCTACATCATCAAAGGCGGACGCGACAGCGGGATCATTGAAATTAACGGTGCTGCAGCACGCAAAGTACAACCCGGTGATCTGATCATTATCGTCTCTTATGCTTCGATGGATTTTGAAGAAGCCAAACATTTCAAACCAACAATCATCTTTCCCGATCGGGAAAATAAAATCTGACATCCGTTTGAAAAAGAACATCATTACGGTAGTAAAAATTCTTTTTTTTCTTGCCATCGGGGTTTTCTTTATCTGGTTGTTTCTTCGCAAATTGACACCGGATCAGAAAGCCGAGATTTGGCAATCGTTCATAACGGCCAACTACAGTTGGGTTATCCTTTCCATTTTTATCGGCATCGCCAGTCATGTTGTCAGAGCGTATCGCTGGCGGATTCTCATGGAACCGATGGGCTACAATCCCGGGATTTCAAATACCTTTTTTGCCGTAATGATCGGCTATTTGGCCAACATGGCCCTTCCCCGGCTCGGCGAAGTTACGCGTTGCGGAGTGCTCAATAAATACGAGAAAATCCCCATGAACAAAGCCATCGGCACTGTCGTGGTGGAACGAAGCATTGACATGGTGGTGTTTATCCTGTTGTTTTTTTTCAACCTTTTTATCTTTTTCGACAAATTGCATTACTATGTTGACGAAAAAGTTTACCGGCCCATGGCCGAAAAATTCAATATTTCCGAAGAATACACAACCTATCTGTACACCTTTATTGCATTTGTTGCAATGATCATCGGCGTGTTTTTTATTGTCAGGAAAAGAATCCGGCACATGAAGTTCTATCAAAAAGCCAAAGAACTCGGAATGGGCTTCTGGCACGGATTGGTAGCTGTTACAAAAATTAAAAAGCCCCTGGCGTTCATTTTTCAGTCGTTGCTGATCTGGGTGTTGTATTACCTGATGATCTATGTATGTATTTTCAGCCTGCCCGAAACAGCAGGGCTGGGATTTGATGCGGTTTTATCAATGCTGATATTCGGATCCATCGGTATCATGGTTGTTCAGGGAGGGATTGGCATCTATCCGGCCATCATTGCCGAAACCCTTATTTTGTACAATATCACCAAGACCTACGGGTATGCGCTGGGCTGGCTAACATGGACTTCACAAACCATGATGATCGTTGTTGCAGGTATTGCTTCTCTGGTTTTGTTACCCGTTATCAATAAAAAGAAATATGAAAAAGCTTGATCTGATCAATTCGATGATCTTCAACCGGCCCGAAGAGATAAAGCACTGGCTGGCGTACTGGCGTTTTTTGCAAAAGAAGATCGTATTCACAAACGGTTGTTTCGATATCCTCCACCGCGGACACATTGATTATCTTGCCCGGGCGGCCGATCTCGGTGATGTGCTCATCGTCGGGCTCAACACGGATCAATCCGTTGCAAGATTAAAAGGCCGGCAACGCCCCGTGCAGGATCAACACTCCAGAGCAATGATCCTCTCGGCACTCCATTTTGTGGAAGCCGTTGTCCTTTTCGATGAGGATACACCTTACGAGTTGATAAGGTTCGTTCAACCGGATGTGTTGGTCAAAGGCAGCGATTACAAGGCCGAAGATATTGTGGGATATGATATTGTAAAACAAAAAAACGGCGAAATCATAACCGTTGATTTTTTGGAAGGCTATTCAACAAGCAATATCATCAACAAAATTACAGGATAAACCAATCCAAATTATCTTTTAAAAATGGCAAAAGCCAGGACAACATATTTCTGTCGTAATTGCGGCTATCAGTCGGCAAAATGGCTGGGCCGTTGTCCCGAATGCGGCCAGTGGAACACGTTCGAGGAAGAAATTGTTGCTGCAAAAGTATCCGGAAAGAAAAATCCGGCGTTGTCCCCGTCGTTTGAAAGTTTTCCTAAAAAGCTGACGGAGATCAGACTGGAAGATGAAACAAGAATAAACCTTCGCAACGATGAGTTGAATCGTGTGCTGGGCGGAGGCCTGGTGCCGGGGTCGGTTGTGCTTGTGGGCGGCGAACCGGGAATCGGCAAGTCCACGCTTATGTTGCAAATGGCTTTGCAAAAGATGGGGCTGAAAGTGCTTTATGTTTCTGGTGAAGAGAGCGAGCAGCAGATCAAAATGCGGTCGGCACGCCTCGGCGCCGGGAATGATGATTTTTATCTTCTTACCGAAACCTCTGCCGAAGCGATTTTTACACATGTTGCAAAGTTAAACCCGCAGGTTATCATCATTGATTCGATACAGACTTTGCATACGGATGAATTGGAAACTTCGGCGGGCAGTGTTTCGCAGATCCGGGAATGTGCCAACCGTTTGCAGCAATATGCCAAGCAAACCAATGTGCCGGTTTTTCTCATCGGCCATATCACCAAAGAGGGTCAGCTTGCAGGGCCGAAATTGCTTGAGCACATGGTGGATGTGGTTTTGCAATTTGAGGGCGACAGGAATTACGGCTACCGCATATTGCGCTCCATGAAAAACCGTTTCGGGTCAACATCCGAACTGGGCATTTTCCAGATGACAGGTACGGGTCTTCGGCAGGTGAGCAACCCTTCCGAAATATTGATCTCGCAAAAAGACGAGCATTTGAGTGGGGTGACCATTGCAGCAACCATCGAAGGCATGCGCCCGATGCTTATCGAAACGCAGGCGCTTGTTAGCTCGGCTGCTTACGGTGTTCCGCAACGCTCAACAACGGGTTTCGACCCGAGGCGGCTCAACATGCTCCTTGCCGTACTGGAAAAAAGAAGCGGTTTTCGCCTGGCCACCAAGGATGTGTTCCTCAACATTGCGGGAGGGATACGCGTGGATGACCCTGCCATTGACCTTGCTGTTGTTTCGGCAATCCTTTCGTCCAATGAAGACATGCCCGTCAATCCGAAAACCTGTTTTGCCGCTGAAGTGGGTCTTTCGGGAGAGATCAGGGCGGTCAACCGCATTGAGCAGCGTATCTCGGAAGCCGAAAAACTGGGTTTTGAAAAAATCTTCCTCTCCAAATACAATTTCAAAAAAGGCTCCCCGAAACATTTTAATATCGAAGTGGTTTCCGTAGCCAAGATTGAAGATGTGTTCCGCAGACTGTTCGGCTGATCTTCTTACTGTGTTTCCATTTTCTTTTCGTCGAAACGGATAAAAAAGTTGTACAACAAAAGGATCAGTACACCGAAAACCACCGAAATTATGATCAGAAAAAGGTTGGTGTAGCTTGATGTGGAAAACGAAAACCTGATGAGGATCGTGGAGATAATAAACCCCGAATTTCTTATTAACTGGCTGTAATAATGGGTGTAGAGAAACGAGATGATCAGGATGAAAACATCCACAAAGATCAACAGTGCAAAAAATACATCAAAAAACACATGGTTAATGCTCGTTTGTGCCAAACTATTTCCGGGGTATTTGAAAAGATCAACGATCCAGTGGCCGTAACTGTTTATGGCAAGCCCCAGCAAAACAGGAACCAGTATCATGGATATCAGCCTTTTGATGGCGATGAAACTCTTTACGTTGGAACAATAATCTATCTTCGGTTGTCTTTTTTTCAGATGGTAGAAAATCCCGATGAGGAAAAATAAAACCAATACTGCTGCCATGTTCATAAACAGATCGGTATGATTTTGCAAATTGTCAGTAAAATCACCCATGTGGAAATGCGAAATGTCCTTGAATATCCTCCGCAGAACGATCAGGCTGATGATCTCGTACTGCTTGCCGATGGAACGCGTAAATGATTTAGGGAGATAGACCAGAAAAAGGAAGACCTCGTAGATCAGCAAGAATGAAAACGGCGTGTAAATGGCTTTGATGTAACTTCCGGCAAACTGATTGAAAAACGGATGGTCAATGGCCCAATCCCTGTTGCCGAGAAAGATGAACAATAAATGGATCAGGAACCCGATCAGCGAGAAAACAACCACAACACGCTCAATGCGATGTATGTTGGGCCATGTAAATATTTTGGTGTATAACTTTGAAGCCTCCGTCAGAAATTTCCATTTGCTTGCTATTTGTTCCATGAGCGTGTTCAATAAACAAGTTCGGTCTCAAAGGTAAGCATTTATTCGGAAATTTGTTTTTATTGATTTATCGGCGATTAAACCCGGGAAATTATCCTGTGCAAAGGTAAATTAACCCGAGAAATTATCCGGTATGATGGTAATTTAGTCCGAGAAAATATCCGTTATGGGGTGTTGTTACGAATAATATAACTATCTTTGCGGATAAAATCAGGATATCATGATCAAAAGGGAAATTAAAGATAAAATCGTAAAAAGTCTGAAATTAAAGGAAATAACAATAATTACTGGCGCAAGGCAAATCGGTAAGACTACATTGGTGAAAGAGATTATTAAAGACCTGAACAAAAAAGGAAAAAGAACCCTCTATTTTAATCTTGATGTTGAAGAAGACAGTGAGCATTTCGATTCGCAGGCAAAACTTTTTAACAAAATACGTCTTGAAGTAGGCTCTGACCGCGCCTATGTTTTTATTGATGAGATACAACAAAAGGAAAATGCCGGCAGATTCCTGAAAGGGATATACGATATGGATTTGCCTTACAAATTTATTGTAACGGGCTCGGGAAGTCTGGTGTTGAAAGAAAGGATTAGTGAGGCACTTACAGGTCGCAAATACTTGATTCAAATGTCTTCCGTAAGCTTTTTGGAGTTTTTAAATCATAAAACAAATTACAAATATCAAGACAGATTAAGTTTGTTTTTTGAAACGGAAGGGCAAAAAACAGAATTGTTACTAAACGAATACCTTGTTTTTGGCGGGTATCCTGCCGTTGTTACTGCCGATACCATTTCAAGAAAACAAGAGATTATGAATGAAGTTTTTACTTCGGTGATCACAAAAGATATTTCATATTTACTCAATGTGCGTCAGCCCGATAAGTTTATCAAACTTATTCAGCTACTTGCCGTTCAGCAGGGTGGTTTACTCAATTATTCGCAATTGGCGCAGGACGTGGGGCTAAAATTAGAAACCCTGAAAACCTATTTGTGGTATGCCGAGCAAATTTTTATTATCACTATTGTTAAACCCTATTTCACCAATTTAAAAAAGGAGATCACTAAATCGCCTACTTTTTATTTCAATGATACAGGTATGCTTAATTTCGTCAAAAATAAATTGGTGACCTCTCCGCATGATGGTTTTTTGTTTCAAAATTTCGTTTACCTGATCTTAAAAGAAAAGTTCGATAATGGGCTGGCGCGAATAAATTACTGGCGTACCAAAGATAAAGCTGAAGTTGATTTTATTCTTCACGCCGGGCAAGATGTGATTCCTGTTGAAGTGAAGTACAAAAAAATGAAACAACCGGTATTGAGCCGGTCATATCAAAGCTTTTTAAAAAAGTATGCTCCGGCGAAAGGGATTGTTGTCAATATGGAGTTGGATGAAACGGTCGTTATTAACGGCACGCAAGTGTTCTTTTTGCCGTTTTGGAAATTATTGGTTTCGGATGAAATATGAACGGGGAAGTTCCATCCTGAAAAAGTGTGGGTTAATCAAAAAAAAAGCCGGAGCATCTTTGCTCCGGCTTTTGTGTTTGTTATGAATCGTCTTATTCGGTTTTCGAAAAATCCATAGAAGCAAGGCGCTGATAGCTTTTGTAGCGCCATTTGGCGTTCTCGAGGGCTGCATTGCCCAGTTCTTCGGCTTCATCCGGGAAGGATTGATACAGCGAAGTGTATCTTACCTCACCTTTGAGGAATTCCGGGAACTTGTTCCAGTCGGGTTCTTTCGAATCGAGCTGGAAGGGGTTCTTGCCTTCGTTTTCGAGTAGCGGGTTGTAGCGATACAGTTGCCAGTACCCGGCTTCCACGGCACGTTTTTCTTCTTCCTGTGTTTTGCCCATTCCAAGGCGCAGGCCGTGGTTGATACAAGGCGAATAAGCAATGATCAGCGAGGGCCCCGGGTAGGCTTCGGCTTCTTTAACGGCTTTGAAGAACTGCGAATTGCTGGCGCCCATTGCAACCTGAGCCACATAAACGTAACCGTAGGTTATGGCCATGGCGCCAAGGTCTTTTTTCCTGATCTTCTTACCCGAAGCGGCAAATTTGGCAACGGCAGCCACAGGGGTGGCTTTGGAAGCCTGTCCGCCGGTGTTGGAATAAACTTCGGTGTCAAGCACCAGAATGTTGATGTCTTCGCCTGATGCGATCACATGGTCGAGGCCACCGTAACCGATGTCGTAGGCCCATCCGTCACCGCCGAAGGACCAGATGGATTTTTTAACCAGGTATTGTTTCAGGTCAAGGATCTCTTTTGCAACAGCGGCATCGGAGTTTTCGCACGCTTTAATCACTTTGGCCGAAGCGGCTTTGGAAGCTTCCACATTGTTCATTCCTTCAATCCATTCGGCAAAAGCGGCTTTCATGTCGTCGTCAATGCCGTTTTGCAAGGCGGCTTTCATCTTTTCGGCAAGGCGTTGCCGCAATTTGTTTACACCGAGAACCATACCCATGCCGTATTCGGCATTGTCTTCGAAGAGTGAGTTGGCCCATGCCGGTCCGTGTCCTTCGGCATTTGCACAATACGGTGTGGATGGGGCGGAACCGCCGTAGATGGAGGAACAACCCGTGGCGTTGGCAATCATCATCCTGTCGCCGAACAACTGGGTGATAAGCTTGATGTACGGTGTTTCGCCGCAACCTGCGCATGCACCCGAAAATTCAAACAGCGGCTGTGCAAACTGACTGTTTTTGACCGATTTTTCTTTGGGAACCACCTTGTCTTTGTAAGTTACGTTTTTGGTAACGAAATCCCAGTTCTCGGCTTCGTGCAGTTGTGTCTCCAGCGGTTTCATCACCAG
>JAOZMX010000045.1:4374-8472 GCA_029934065.1 Bacteroidales bacterium | reverse complement strand
TTCGACGGGCAAACGTCAGCACAGTTGCCGCATCCGGTACAATCCAATACACTGACCTGAATTTTGAACTGGAGACCGCCAAACATTTTGGTGGGTTTGGCTTCGATGGTTTCAAATCCTTCGGGTGCTTTTGCCATTTCATCTTCGTCAAGCAGGAATGGCCTGATGGCAGCGTGGGGGCAAACGTAAGCACATTGGTTACACTGGATACAGTTTTCGGCTTTCCATTCGGGGACATCCACTGCAATGCCGCGTTTTTCGTAAGCTGCGGTGCCTGCTGGGAATGTTCCGTCTTCGCGTCCAAGGAAAGCGCTGACCGGTAGGTCGTCGCCTTCGAGACGGTTGATGGGCTCCATCACATGTTTGATGAAATCGGGGATGTCGCGCGTGTCTTTCTCTTCCGAAACCTCAATGCCGGCCCACGATTTGGGAACTTCGATTTTTTCCACGGCGCCGCCTTTGTCAACGGCAGCGTAGTTTTTGTTGACGACATCCTCGCCTTTTTTGGCAAAACTCTTCACAATGGCCTTCTTCATCTCCGTTACGGCAAGGTCGTAAGGAATGACATTTGAAATCTTAAAGAATGCCGATTGCATGATCGTATTGGTACGGCTGCCCAGACCGATTTCTTTGGCTATCTTCGTTGCATTGATGATGTAGAACTGAATATCGTTCTCGGCCATCTGTTTCTTCATGTGGTCGGGCAGGCGGTTTTTGGTCTCTTCGGCATCCCAGATGCTGTTGAGCAGGAAGGTGCCGCCTTTTTTGATGCCGCGCAGCATGTCGTATTTGTGGAGGTATGCCGGAACGTGGCAAGCTACAAAGTCGGGTTTGCCCACAAGGTAAGATGACAAAATGGGGCTGTTGCCAAAACGCAGGTGCGAGGTGGTGATGCCGCCCGATTTTTTAGAGTCGTAGGCAAAATAGGCCTGACAGTATTTGTCGGTGTTTTCGCCGATGATCTTGATGGAGTTTTTATTGGCGCCCACTGTTCCGTCGGAGCCGAGGCCGTAAAACTTTGCTTCGAAAGTCCCTTCGGGAACGATACTCATTTCGGGTAACAACGGCAAAGAGGTGAATTTTACATCGTCTTTGATCCCAACGGTAAAATGGTTTTTCGGCTCGTTGAGCTTCAGGTTTTCAAACACCGAAAGAATCATTGCCGGCGTGGTGTCTTTGGAACTCAATCCGTAGCGTCCGCCTACCACGAGAGGAGCGTTGTCGTCTTCGTAGAAGATTTCCCTGATGTCGAGGTACAAAGGCTCGCCTGTGGCACCGGGTTCTTTGGTGCGGTCGAGTACCGAGATGCGCTTGACGGTTTTCGGTAAAACTTTCAGGAAGTATTTTTTTGAGAAGGGACGGTAAAGATGAACGGCTATCAAACCGACTTTTTCACCTTTGGACAAGAGATAGTCGATGGTTTCGCGGATGGTCGTCGTGACCGATCCCATGGCAACAATGATGTGTTCGGCATCCGGTGCACCGTAATAGGTGAAGGGATGGTATTCGCGACCTGTTTTTTCGGTGATGATCTGCATGTATTCTTCCACCATGTCGGCAATGGGGTCGTAAAACTTGTTGGCGGCTTCCCGTGACTGGAAATAGATGTCCGGGTTTTGGGCTGTTCCGCGCGTTACCGGGTGTTCCGGGTTCAGGGCGTTGTCTCTGAAAGCTTGCAATGCTTCCCAGTCAACCAGGTCTTTCAGGTCGTCGTTTTCGAAATATTCAACTTTTTGAATTTCGTGCGAAGTGCGGAATCCGTCGAAGAAGTGGACGAACGGAATGCGTGATTTGATGGCCACAAGGTGTGCAATCCCTGCAAGGTCCATGATTTCCTGAACGCTGCCCGTGGCCAGAAAGGCAAAACCCGTATTGCGGGCTGCCATCACGTCGGAATGGTCGCCGAAGATTGATAACGCCTGTGCGGCAAGACTTCTGGCGCTGACGTGGAAAACGCCGGGTAACAACTCACCCGAGATTTTGTACATATTGGGGAGCATCAACATCAGCCCCTGTGAAGCTGTGAAAGTGCTGGTCAGTGCGCCGGCCTGCAACGAGCCGTGTACGGCTCCCGAGGCTCCGCCTTCCGACTGCATTTCGGTAACTTTTACCGTTTCACCGAAGATGTTCTTACGCCCATGTGCTGCCCATTCGTCGATATACTCGGCCATGGTGGACGACGGCGTGATGGGGTATATGGCGGCAACCTCACTAAACATATAGGCGATGTGCGATGCTGCATAGTTTCCATCACATGTGATAAATTTTTTTTCTTTCGTCATAATTTCTATACTATTTTTAGTCAATAAAATCAGTTCTCATAAAAACGGCGCAAAAGTACGACTTTAACGGTTATTTTATTTTATCATTTTCATAATTGTAGTTAAAATCAATTATTTATAATGAGTTTAGATTATTTTGAATCCGGGATGCTGGGGGCTAATCGGATTCTGCGGATTACACGGTGGGTGGTAATGAAATCACATTCGTATCTCACGGCTTTAGCCCAAAATATCTGTTTGATATCAGATGCCGCCTGTCCCCGGCTTGTCGGTGTCAGATGTTTGATGACTGATATTGATTTCAGGTTGAAAAAAATGATCGTTGAGTCAGTTGGATTTGAGTGTTCGGCAAAAACATCGAAAATGGATAAAAGCTAAAATTATATAAAACAGCGTCAGTTCAATGAAGGAATTTTAGTAAATATCTTCAGTGGGATGAAATAATTTTTTTTTTGTGAAAAATGGATGAAATTAGATTTGCTGTTAACAAATCTGCAAAATCCGGTGAAAAAAGAACCGCTGATGGTATTTACGCCATTTTCAGGATGCATCAAGTTTCAAACAAACGTCCGATATGTTTCCAGTTTAATACTTCAATGCCGGTGCTCCTTTTTTGCTCCTGATCCCCGGCATAAACTACATAGCTTTTTTCTTCCCCGGTAAGTTTTTTCCAGTACAGCAGATTGATGAAAAACCTGTCCAAAATCGTTTTTCCCGATTTGATCTCAACAGCAAAATGATTCGTTTGCCCTTCAACGATCAGATCAATTTCCCGACCTGTTTTATCGCGCCAGTAATAGAGTTTTGCCGGGTTAACTCTGTATTGTTGTGCTTTAACGAATTCCGAAACGACCATCGTTTCGAAAATCGCTCCTTTGAGCGGATGGGTATTGAGGTTTTCTTTGGTTGTAATGCCCAATAACGAACAAACAATTCCCGTATCATAAAAATAAAGTTTTGGCCTTTTAACGATCGTTTTTTTAAAGTTTTTATGGTAGGGCCGGAGGAGAAAAATGATATAGCTTTGTTCCAAAACCGAGATCCACGATTGCACCGTTTTCTGATCAACCCCGAGTTCCACCGAAATCACACTGTAATTCAGTTCCTGTGCAGTACGTCCGGCAAGCAATTGCATAAACTTTTCAAAGTAAATGAGGTTGGTAATATTTTTAATTTGTCTGACGTCGCGTTCGATATAACTTTTGATGTAATTGGGATACCACAGGAGATAAGGAATTTGCTGATCATATACCGGAGGATAATACCCATTGAGGATAAAATCCGCGTCATCAAAATTGGAGGTCAATTTTTGAACCTCACCATAATTAAACGGTAATAATTGTAAATAAGCGACTCTGCCGGCGAGCGATTGGGAAATATTTTTGTTCAACAAAAAATTGTTCGATCCGGTGAGAATAAAATAACCGGCTTCCTTACGGTTATCAACGATTTCCTGTAAATAAGAGAATAAGTGGGGTGCTTTTTGCGCTTCGTCAATCACCGCACCATCGGGATATTGCTGTAAAAATCCGATGGGATCGTCAAATGCAAAACTCAAGTTAGCCGGTGTTTCAAGATTTACGTAAGGCTTCCGGTCAAACACACGCTTAACCAGGGTGGTTTTACCCGACTGCCGGGGTCCCGTTACGGTAACTACTTTAAAATAAGATGCCAGTTCCTGTAATAATTTTGTAGCGTTTCTTTTTATCATAATTGCAAAAGTATGGAAAAATCCGGAATCCAATTCCGGATTTTTCCAAAAAATTATTTCGTAGGAAAATAATTCGCATCCAAAAAATGTCAACACCCTTTTTGC
>JAOZMX010000045.1:0-4274 GCA_029934065.1 Bacteroidales bacterium | reverse complement strand
CCGTGCAATCAGCGAAAACCGATGAGAAAAACCGTTGATGGTGTTTACACCATTCAAATGGAAGGATAAATTTCGGAAACAAAGTTGTCGGGCGTAACAACTTTAAAATCCGATCCGGGATATCCTTTCAGAAAATCAGCGGGTGGTTTAACTTTCTTTGTACTACTCCATTTAAATTCAAAGGCAACATATTTGTTCCCCCTTTCTTCTATCAGGTCAATTTCTTTACGGTTATAATTTCTCCAAAAATAGGTGTTTACGATTCTCGGAATATTGAGGTTGAGGCTTTTTTCATGTTCTGCTATGCAAAAGTTTTCCCAAAGTGCCCCGTGATCGTTTCTGAAATTAAGAGAATTTGTATTCTGGATCAAAGCGTTTCTAATACCCAAATCCCAAAAATATATTTTCCTCGATTTACCAATTTCATTTCTCATGTTTTTCTTTAATGCTTTCAGCCTGAAAATAACGAAACTATCTTCAAGAAGTTGAATGTATCGCTGAACTACGGTTTGATCAATACGTAGTTTGCGTGCCAATTCGGTATATGAAACCTCATTTGAAATTTGGAATGCAAGAAGTTTAAGCAATTCAAGCAATGTGTCCGGTTTTTTAAGATGTTGAAACTCCAGAATATCTTTAAATAAATAGCTTGATGCTATTTCGGTGATATTTTCCAAAGCAATACGGTCGTCATTCAGAATGACGGAAGGATAGGTGCCGAACCGTAATATTCTGGTCAATTCACGCTTTGATTCCATTACCGAACGGGTTGAAGTTAATTCTAAAAACGTTAACGGATAAAGTCTGTAAACCACCTTTCTACCTGTCAGCGGTTCGTTGATCATATTTGACAAGTCAAAGCTTGAGGAACCCGTGGCAATTATTTTCAAACCGGGATATTCATCGTGAAGGATTTTTAAAGTTAATCCGATATTTGGTATTCTTTGTGCTTCGTCCAAAATTATCAATTTCAAATTGCCGATTATATTCTTTAGATTGAAGGCGTTTTTGTATGAAAACATGGATTGGACATCAAAATAATCACAATTGAAATACTCCGCTTTAAGAGAAATATCCGACATAATTTGCCTGACAAGCGTGGTTTTTCCCACCTGCCTTGCCCCGTAAATAATAATTATTTTATGATCATCAGGATCATTCAAACGTTTGAGAATAGGATCAGATATTGTCCGTTTTACTTTTATCATTTTTCCTTTTTGTGCAAAGATAAAAAAAATGCCTCAACTCATGTAATTCATTAAAATTAGATGAGAGAACTCATGTAATTCATAAAAACAGTGCCGGTGGAGGTGAAGCGCTGCGGCAGGGATGGGAGCGGCATCCTGCCCTGCTGCAATGCGATGTGGAGCGGCACGGGCAGAGCGACCGGAGGAAGCTCCTGCCCGCTGCCTGCGCAACACGCTTTGCAGTAGGGCAGATAGAGCGGACAGCCCGGCTGCCGCCCGAATAAAAATCATGTTGGCATACGAAAGTAAAATTGTTTTGAATTTACGGAGGTTCCGGTTCGTTCCGAATTAATCGGAATTTTCCTTAAGGTTTTTGTTTAACCGGGTTGCGACCGGGTAGATTCTGCTGAAAAGATAGCCGAGGAAAGCGCCGAGAAGTGCGCCGGCCAGGATGTCGCCGGGGTAATGGACGCCAAGGTAGATGCGCGAGTAAGCAATAAGTGCTGCCCAAAAAAGAATGGCGGGAACGAAAAACCGGATTTGGGTGCGAAGGAAAGGGATCAGGAATGCCGCCAGCGCAAAGGAATTGGAAGCATGACCCGAGACGAAACCGTAGGGCCCTCCGCAAACGTTTTTTACCGTATGGACAAGGGATGCGATTTGTTCGTCGTGGCATGGCCGCGGACGTTCGAAATAATTTTTTAAAAACACCGTAAGCTGGTCGCTGACGGTGGCCAGCAGGGCAATCAGCAGAATGATGAGCCACGACCGTTTGCGGTATTTTTTGATGATCATGTATAAAAACCAGGCATAAAGCGGTATCCAGATAAAGCGGTCGCTGACCCAGTACATCAGAAAATCGAAAATGCCGTTGTGCATCCCGTTGAGGAACAAAAACAATTCCCGGTCGATATGTTGTAATGTTTCGATCAAAACGGTTTCGGTTTACACTTCACGGTTCAGTTCAAGCCAAATCATATCTTTGAGTTTTTGCAGGCCTTTTTGGGCGATGGCCGAAATAAAGACATGCGGAATGGGAGGGAGGTCTTTTTCGATCTCGCGCATCAGCTCCGCATCAAGCAAATCCGATTTGGAGATGGCAAGCAATTTCGACTTGTCCAGCAGTTCGGGATTGTATTGTTTCAGTTCGTTGAGCAGGACGCGGTATTCGGTACGGATGTCTTTGCTGTCGGCGGGAACGATAAAAAGCAGGAGTGAGTTGCGTTCGATGTGTCGCAAAAACCTTAATCCGAGTCCTTTGCCTTCGTGGGCGCCTTCGATGATCCCCGGGATGTCGGCCATGATGAACGACCGGTACCCACGGTATTTGACGATGCCGAGGTTGGGCCGTAGGGTTGTGAAGGGATAGTCGGCGATTTCGGGCTTGGCCGCCGAGACCACCGACAGCAAGGTGGATTTTCCGGCATTGGGAAACCCTACCAGTCCCACGTCGGCCAGAAGTTTAAGCTCCAGGATTTTCCATACCTCCTGACCTTCCTCTCCCGGCTGGGCGTATTTCGGCGCCTGGTTGGTTGACGATTTAAAATGGTCGTTGCCCAGACCGCCGCGGCCGCCGGGGACGAGTATCTTTTCTTCGCCGTGGTGTGTGATCTCAAACTCGAATTTTCCCGTTTCGGCGTCGCGGGCCACCGTTCCGAGGGGCACCTCCAGAACGACATCTTTGCCGTTGGCGCCGGTCTTGAGTTGTTTGCTGCCGGGTATGCCGTTTTCGGCCTTGACATGTTTGGTGTATTTCAGGTGCAGCAGAGTCCAGAGCTGTTTGTTGCCCCGCAGGATGATGTGTCCGCCGCGGCCGCCGTCGCCGCCGTCGGGCCCGCCGCGGGGATTGCTGCGCGAACGGAAAAAGTGTGCCGAGCCGGCACCACCGTGACCCGACCGGCAAAAGAGTTTTACATAATCAACAAAATTGGAATTTCCCATCTCCGGTTTTTATTCTACGATTTTGTAAATATCAGGATAATTGCGTGCCAATCCGTCGTAATCCAAACCGTAACCGACAATGAAATCGTTGGGTATCTCCATGCCCACATAGTCGATCTTGTAATCCATCTGAAAGGCGTCGGGTTTGAACAACAATGCGGCAAGCTTCACTTCCGCTGCCAGCAGCTTTTTTAATTTGGGTATCGTGTTGGCCATGGTGATCCCGGTGTCAATGATGTCTTCAACGATGACCACGGTGCGGCCGGTGAGCACTTCGTCCAATCCGATCAACTCTCGCACTGTTGACGTGGTTTGTGTCCCAACATAGGACGAGAGTTTTACAAACGACACTTCGCAGTCGAAATCCATGCGCCGTATCAGGTCGGCGGCAAAAATGTATGCCCCGTTGAGCACGACCAGAAACAGCGGATGTTTGTCTTTCAAATCCCGTTTGATATCCCCGGCCATCTTGTCAATGGTCTTCTGTATTTTACGGGATGGAATGAATATTTCAAATTCTTTGTCGTGTACTTTGATCTTTTTTGTCATTTCGGATAAATTATTGTTGACGACAAAAATACATTAATAACCCGTACGGTGTAAAAGATCATCCGGTTTTCCGTTGGGATTGAATAAAAACAAGGTTTTAGAGGAGTTACGTTTTCTCAATACAAACGAGGCCCCCCGAAATGAACTTTCTACCCTTAACTTTTAACTTAACCCATAGCTTTTTACTTTTTGCCCTTTTACTTAAAACAACATGTTGGTTAGTTTCTCATTGGTGGCTTCAATTCCCAATTGATGTAGAAACCTTTAGTGATGAACAACTGACGGCCTTTTACGTCAGCAATTACGCCGTTACCATATTTTCCTCATTCTCTTACTTTTTTGAAGGGGAAAAAAAGAATTGGTTCACCTTCGACAAGGCTACAGCGAGGAGCCTGCCTTCGCTAAAGCTACGGCAGGCAGAGCAAAACCATCGAATGCGGCCTATGTACTAAGAGGTTTTCCGCAAAACCGTGCATAATCATTGGACAACCGGAACCCTTTAAAACCAGCAATGATCGTGAATGTAAAATGCCTTCCGATTTTTAACGAAAATTTATTTTTAATTCTACAAATACGCATAAAATCCTGTTTGGCTCT
>JAOZMX010000193.1:4080-6541 GCA_029934065.1 Bacteroidales bacterium | reverse complement strand
AACACATAAAATCATGAAATATCTATTGTACTTAATCGCAGTTGCCACCCTGTTGATCTCGTGTCATCAAGGCGAGAAAAAACAAACCGGAGATTCCGGTGGAACGGATGTGTCGGCCACACCCGAAAAAACATTACCCAACACCCTCACCGATCAGGAAAAACAAGAGGGCTGGGTTTTGCTCTTCGACGGCAAGTCAACCGGCCACTGGCGGGGTTACAACAAACCTGACTTTCCGGACCACGGATGGGAAGTGGTGGACGGTACGCTTCATGTGCTGGGCTCCGGGAAAGGAGAAGCCGGCGGCGGCGGCGACATCATCACCAAAAAGAAATACCGTAACTTTGAATTTTGTGTCGATTGGAAGGTGTCGGAGGGCGGCAACAGCGGCATCTTTTACCTTGCCCGCGAAAAAGAAGGTCAGCCCATCTGGAAAAGTGCTCCCGAGATGCAAATCCTCGACAACGAACGGCACCCGGATGCCAAACTCGGCGTGAACGGAAACCGTGCCGCCGGCGCTTTGTACGACCTGATCCCCGGAAAGTTCGAAGCCGTCAAACCCGCCGGAGAGTGGAACAGTGCCAAAATCCTCGTTTACAAAGGTACTGTCGTCCACTGGCTCAACGGCGAAAAATTGCTTGAATACCACCTTTGGACCGACGACTGGAAAAACATGGTGAAAAACAGCAAATTCAAAAATTACGAGGATTTCCTCAACACCGCCGAAGAAGGTTATATCGGCCTGCAGGATCACGGCGATGATGTCTGGTTCAGGAATATCAAGGTCAGGGAATTGAAGTAAAAAAGAGGTTGAAATCCGCAAAGAATAAAAATCTGCTTATTTTTGCAAAAAATTGATCCGGGATTTCAATATGTATTTCTTCAAGCTAATATCCGTATTAAGCCGTCGTGTTCACCTGAACATCAAAAACAGGGATACCTGTCATTATTCCATCATCTTCCGCCGGTAAACGGAACACTTTCCGTTATGGCGAAGCACACCATTTGTTTTTAAACTTTTCACTTTTTTATTATCAACCAAAAAACACTGGAATTATGGAATTACCATTTGCAGAATCCTATAAAATAAAAATGGTGGAGACCATCCGCCGCAGTACACGTCAGGAAAGAGAAAAATGGCTCAAAGAGGCCTACTACAATTTGTTCAACCTCCGTTCGGAATACGTTTACATCGACCTGTTGACCGATTCGGGCACCGGCGCCATGAGCGACAAGCAATGGGCCGAGATGATGATCGGCGACGAAAGCTACGCCGGCGCATCGTCGTACCTGAAAATGAAAGCTGTCATCAAAGAGCTTTTCGGTTTCAACGACTTTTTGCCCACCCATCAGGGACGCGCCGCCGAAAACGTCTTGTTCTCGCTGCTCGTCAAAGCCGGCGACATCATTCCCGGCAATTCCCATTTCGACACCACCAAAGGCCACATCGAATTTCGCCATGCCCATGCCGTGGACTGCACCATCGACGAAGCCTTTCACCCCACGCTTTACCATCCTTTCAAGGGCAACCTCGACCTTAATAAGCTCGAAGAGGTTTTGAAAAGCAATCCCATCGAAAAGATACCTTTTATTGTGGTCACATTGACCTGCAACACCTCTGGAGGACAGCCCGTTTCCATGGAAAACCTGAAAGCGGTTTACGAAATGGCCAAAAAATACGGCACCCTGGTGATCTTCGACTCTGCCCGTTTTGCCGAAAACGCCTATTTCATCAAGACACGTGAACCCGGCTACGGCGATAAGACCATCAAGGAGATCGTAAAGGAGATGTACACCTATGCCGATGTCATGACCATGAGCAGCAAGAAAGACGCCATTGTCAACATGGGCGGATTTATCGGTTTCGGCGATCGCAAGATGTACGAGGAAGCCAGCGTTTACAACATCATGTTTGAAGGCTTTGTTACTTACGGAGGGATGTCCGGCAGGGACATGAACGCCCTCACGCAGGGACTGCTCGAAAGCACCGAATTCGATTACCTGCAAACGCGCATCAAGCAGGTTGAATACCTCGGCGAAAAACTGAAACAATACGGCGTGCCATTGCTGGAGCCCATCGGCGGCCATGCGGTATTCCTCGATGCCAAAAGCTTTCTGCCCGCCATACCCAAAGAGCAGTACATTGCACAAACGCTGGCCGTTGAGATTTACCTCGAAGGCGGGGTGCGTGCGGTGGAGATCGGTACCTTGCTGGCCGACCGCGACCCCGATACCCGTGAAAACCGCTATCCGGCCATGGAACTCGTGCGCCTTGCCATCCCCCGCAGGGTTTACACCAACAGCCACATGGACTACATCGCCGCAACGGTTGCCAATGTTTTCGAACGAAGAAACCAAATCACCAAAGGGCTGAAAATACTGCGCGAAGCGCCCATCATGCGCCATTTTACCGTGGAACTCGACAGGGTGTGAAGGTAGGAAGGTTGCAATGCGGTAAGGT
>JAOZMX010000193.1:0-3980 GCA_029934065.1 Bacteroidales bacterium | reverse complement strand
TTTACCGTGGAACTCGACAGGGTGTGAAGGTAGGAAGGTTGCAATGCGGTAAGGTAGCAATGCGGTAAGGTAACAATGCTGTAAGGTAAGAATGCGGTAAGGTAACAATGCTGTAAGGTGGCATGGTAACAATGTTATAGGATAGTAAGTTGGTGATGTCGTAAGGCCGGTGATATTTGAAGAATATCATACATCGTCAAATCTACCAACATTACACAATCCTTACCGCATTGCTACCTTCCATCCTTACCGTATTCCCACCTTCTGTCCTTACCGCATTGCTACCTTCCATCCTTACCGCATTGCTACCTTTTGTCCTTACCGCATTCTTTCCTTCCTCCCCCGATTTAAAGTATCCTTTCAAACGACATTCCGGTATTGCATTTTATCGTATCTTTGCACCCCGAAAAAATATGGGATCAAAGATTTATGCTTGAAAAATTAGAAGCCATAAAAGCACGCTGGAAAGAGATTGAAGATCAGATGAACCAGCCGACGGTGATGTCGGACATGAAGCGTTTTATCAAACTCAACAAAGACTACAAAGACCTGCAACCCATCGTTGACGGCTATGAAAGATTGAAAAAAATCATCAGTGACATCGAGTCGGCCAAGGATGTTTTGAAAAATGAAAAAGACGAAGAATTCAGAGCCCTGGCCAAGGAAGAGTTGCTCGAACTCAACCGTGCCCGCGAAGAACTGGAGGAAAAAATCCGCCTGATGCTGATTCCTGCCGACCCGCAAGACGAAAAAAACGCCATCGTGGAGATCAGAGCCGGAACCGGCGGCGACGAAGCCAGCATCTTTGCCGGAGACCTCTACCGGATGTATGTGAAATTCTGCGAAAACAAAAACTGGAAAGTAGAGTTGGTGGACCTGACCGAAGGTACCGTCGGCGGATTTAAAGAGATTATCTTCAACGTTTCGGGCGATAATGTTTACGGACAGTTGAAATACGAATCCGGTGTGCATCGTGTGCAGCGCGTGCCCAAAACGGAAACCCAGGGACGGGTACATACTTCGGCTGCATCGGTAGCCGTTTTGCCCGAAGCAGGCGAGTTCGACATCGAGCTCAACCCGGCGGACATCCGAAAAGATACTTATTGCTCTTCCGGCCCGGGCGGACAATCGGTCAACACTACTTACTCGGCCATCCGGCTTACGCATATTCCCACGGGAATTGTCGCCACGTGTCAGGACCAGAAATCGCAAATCAAAAATTACAACAAAGCCCTGGCCGTACTACGCACCAGAATTTATGAACTGGAATACAAAAAATACCTCGACGACATCTCTTCAAAACGAAAAACAATGGTCTCCACCGGCGACCGCTCGGCCAAGATCAGAACTTACAACTATCCGCAGGGAAGGGTTACCGACCATCGTATCAACCTTACGATGTACAACCTGCAATCTGTCATGGACGGAAACATTCAGGAGATCATCGACCAGCTTCAACTGGCCGAAAACGCCGAAAGATTAAAAGCGGAGATCGAAACGACATAAATTTTGTAGGTTTGCAAAATATTCTTGCATCAAATCCGGTTAATTAAATAATTGAACAAAAATCAAATACCTTTTTTTAAGTTAGCCGCAAAAAAGTTAAATCAACGACATTAATTCCTGTCAACCCAGGAGAATCATAATTTTTATGGAATACAACACACAACGCAAAAAACTGGTGATTTCGGAATATGGGCGAAATCTTCAAAAACTGGTTGATTATATCACCGCCATTCCCGACCGGGAAAAAAGAACCCGGTACGCCAATGTTATTGTTGACATCATGGCGCAGATGCACAACCAAAAGGATTCCACCGATTTCAGGCATAAGCTCTGGGATCACCTGTTCATCATATCCGATTACAAACTGGATGTGGATGCACCTTTTGAAATGCCCGATCCCGAAAAACTGGCGCGCAAACCTCAAACATTGAGCTATCCCCGCGGAGGCATCAGGTTCCACCATTACGGACGCAATATTCAGCTCATCATTCAAAAAACCATCGAAATGGAAGACGGCCCCGAGAAAGAGGCCATGGTGAAACTGATTGCCAACCACCTGAAAAAATCCTACCTGACGTGGAACCGCGAATCGGTGGACGATGAGCTCATCACTCACCACCTTGAGGAGCTGTCGGGTCAAAAACTCAAATTGGGTGAAGACGAACAGTTGACCACAACCACTGATATCCTTGCCCGCAACAAGCGAAAAGCCAAGTCGCCGCAACGGCATCAGGGTAATCAGCGGCAAAACAACCAGCGCCAGAATTCCCAGGGGAAACGTAAAAACAAATGATCGTTAATCCATACCGGGAGGCTTTCTTATGAGTTCGTTCAAAATTTGCGGAGGCAAAAAGTTAAAAGGTGAAATTACACCCCAGGGCGCAAAAAACGAAGCGCTTCAGGTGCTCTCCGCCACATTGCTTACTCCCGAAAAAGTTACCGTCCGCAATGTTCCGAAAATCCTTGATGTCATCAGACTCATCGGGCTGTTGCGTGATCTCGGCGTTGAGGTGCAGGAACAAAATGAAAATACCTTCACTTTTCAGGCTTCCGACATCAACCTCGATTACCTGACCACGGCCGAATTTAAACGCAAAGGCGCCGCCCTTCGCGGTTCCATTATGATCATCGGCCCTTTGCTGGCACGGTTTGGTAAGGCATATATTTCACAACCCGGAGGCGACAAGATCGGCCGTCGCAGGCTTGATACGCATTTTATCGGTTTGCAAAAACTCGGAGCCGAATTTCGCTATGATGATCAAAATAACCTTTACAAGGTAGAATCCGCCAAACTCAAAGGAACCTATATGCTTCTTGATGAAGCCTCGGTGACGGGAACGGCGAATCTTGTGATGGCAGCCACACTGGCCGAAGGAAAAACCACTATTTTCAATGCAGCCTGTGAACCTTATGTGGTGCAGTTGTGCAAGATGCTGAACCGGATGGGAGCCGATATTTCGGGCATCGGATCGAATTTGCTGACCATCGATGGTGTGGAAGGCCTGCACGGTTGCGACCATACCTTGCTCCCCGACATCATCGAAACGGGCAGTTTCATCGGTATGGCCGCCATGACGCAATCGGAGATCACCATCAAAAATGCCGACCACGGTCAGCTTGGCATCATCCCCGATGTTTTCAGCCGTCTCGGCATACGCATCGAGCATCGCCAGCACGATTTGTTCATTCCGCAGCAGGAGACCTATGAAGTAAAAACCTTTCTGGACGGTTCCATCATGACCGTCTCCGATGCTCCCTGGCCGGGGTTCACTCCCGACCTGATCAGTATCGCCCTCGTAGTGGCCATACAGGCCAAGGGCAGTGTGCTCATTCATCAGAAAATGTTTGAAAGCCGTTTGTTTTTTGTGGATAAACTCATCGACATGGGTGCGCAGATCATTTTGTGCGATCCCCACCGCGCCACGGTTATCGGGCTCAACCGCCAAAACCGGCTTAAGGGAATCAGGATGAGTTCACCCGATATCAGAGCCGGGGTGGCCTTGCTTATTGCTGCTTTGTCGGCCGGCGGTACCAGCATCATCGAGAACATCGATCAGATAGACCGCGGATATCAGAATATTGACGGACGACTTCGTGATCTCGGAGCAGACATTACCAGATTGGAATAATAATTGAATGTGTCGGCAGAAAATTGTAACCCTGAAGAGCCTGACCCGGAATTTCGGGAGGCTCAATATTAGTGGAAAACAAGAAAAGACAGAATGTGGTTTTGGCGGAATTTTAGATGGCGAAGCCGGAAATTATGCCAAAACTTTAAAAATAAATGTCAGATAATTACAGCATTATAAACGGATGAAAAAAATAGTTTTTTGGATAAGTACATGGTTGTTTATTTTTAATGCAGGATTGATCCTTGCCCAGCCACAGCCTGTAAAGGGAGTGAATGTCGGAAACAAAGCGCCTGAAATTTCGATGAAAAACCCCTCCGGTGAAGTGATCCGTCTCTCCGACCT
>JAOZMX010000044.1:10105-21912 GCA_029934065.1 Bacteroidales bacterium | reverse complement strand
TTTCAACATCGAGATCCTTGAGCCTGCCGAACTGATCCTTCCGCAGGAGATGGATACCCTGTTGTTAACCCACCGCATTTATCCAACCGAAGGCGACACGTTGTACGGCTCGTACAAAATTTTTGACAATATTTTCCACGACACCGTTTTTATTGATTCCACACTTGCCCGCAATGCCCTGTCGGAGCTTGCGCAATCGTTGCATTTTTCCGGCCGGTTTGTTACCAAAACAGTGGATACGATGAGGCGGCGTTTTCCGGTGTCGGCAGCCCATTTCACGGAGGAGGATGTTAATTATCTGAAGAAACTATGTGAATCGGCACATGCAGATATCATTGTAATGCTCAACAACTGGAATGCAACAAGCAGTTTTGACATCTTCGATGATGAATCGGGAGTGTACTTCGGCCTGTTCGAGGTTGAAACCGCATCCGAATGGTTGTTGATCGATCCGTTCAGGTCGAAGCTGATTGACAAACACCAACAAAAAGACACACTTTATTATGAAGTAGCGCCACACGGGATACAAACAGACAGTGCATGGAATAATGCTCGTTTGCAGGTGATGGCGATTGCTGCCCGCGAAACGGGGAAAAAATATGCCGATCATCTTTCGCCGCATTATGTGCAGTCAAGCCGGTTGGTTTTTAACAAAGGTGACAGGAATCTGAAAAAGGGATACGCTCAGGCTGTGGAAGGCAACTGGAAAAACGCCGCCTATTTTTGGAGAAAAGCCCTTGCGTCGCCGGAGCCGAAGATCAAAGCCATGGCAAGTTTCAACCTTGCACTGGCCAGCGAAATGGAAGGTTTGCTCGTGCCGGCACTGGAATGGGCCAAAGAATCATACGGTTATTTTCCCGACAAGCTCAATACCACCTATATTTCCATCCTTCAAAAACGCATCCGGCAGCAGGAAGACATCATCCTTCAGATGAAAGACTGATCACAGAATCATCCCTCTCCCGTTTGTTATTTTGCATTCCAGAGTACCGGAATTTACCGATATTAAAAATCTCCGGGAATATCCTCGTAATAACGTTCAACAACAATTTTAGCAGTTTCGAAATCCTCCTGCTGCACATACACCCGCACCGCTCCCGCATTTCCGGGAGCGGTATCCCACCGGGCGTCGGTACCCCAGATCTCATTTCCGAAAAATGCTTCAATCTCGTTGTCTTCAAGCATTCCCTTTACCGTTTCGGCCTGCCAGGCCGTCCCCTTAAAAACCTCCAAAGGTTTGTCAATATCATTCGCACTCATAGCTCAGGATTTTAATGATCGTTTTATTTCTCAGATTTTCCAAAAATAAACAATATAATTTAAAACATCCAATAATTTGAATATGTTTTTTTCAAAAGTTGATAATGTTTTCTTATTTCTCCGGATAACAAGAACATTTTTTTGTTTTGAATGTTATATGATTGAAAAAAAACATCAAAAAATTGTAATGGCAAGAATCATCAACTCTTTTCCTCTTTTTCCCATAAGCGTAATTGTTTTCCCGGGGGAGATACACCCGCTTCACATCTTTGAAGATCGCTACAAGGAACTGATCAAAGACATGAAAGCCAAAGACGGTCTATTTGGCATTCCCTATGTGAAAAACGAAAAAATGTGTTTGTACGGTTCGGGCGTTACACTTCATAAGGTGCTTTCAACAAGCGCCACAGGAGAAATGGATATTCTGGTCAGAGGGGTGAACATCTTTAAAATAGATGAGATGGAAGAAGCCCTCCCCGGAAAGCTCTACCCGGGAGGAAAAGTCAATATCCTTGATGAGATGAACGAAATTGCAGACCATGTATTGATCCGTAAATTCAGAAAATACAAAGAACAACTGCGTAAGATCAACGACGAGAATGCCAAGTCCGGGATCATCACCTCCAACCATATTCTGGATATTGCCGGACAGATGGCTTTGGATATGGATGAAAAATACAACATCATCAAACTGGGTTCCAAAACCCTTCGTGAAAATTTTCTCCTCGGAAAACTCGATTTTCTGATGATGATCAACGAGAAACTAAAAGAGATCGGCTACCGTTTTTACCTGAATTAACAGCCGCTACACTTCACCTATGATCATATCAAACAGCTTTCTTTCAGTTATCAGCCATTACACCAAAGTTTGATCTCTTTGTAAAATATAATCCCAAAGGCTGTAGCAAAGCCCTGCGTTAAAACTGAAGCTTTAACTTTCGGAGCGTAAAAGCAGGAATCATTGGATTCTGGGGAGTAGAAATCTTTTGGAATGTTTTTTGCACTTTCTTCATCAAACACACTTAAACCATGAAAAAGATTTTGATATTAATGTTTGCAGTAGCCTGGTGGGCAAATGCAAACGCAACAAACACTTCAATTTATCAGGATGTAACCACAGTTAAAAACGACTCCGTCGCCATCACAAAGGGTGATACCACCGAATATGAACTGATCGTATTTGACCCTTCGTTCCAAAGTTGGTTTGCCACACACCGTAAACCCATCTGGTATTACGACAAGGAGTATTATCATGTAAAAAACACCCTTTTCACCACCTATTGGAATAATCTTGTGATCAACAACAGACACAGACCTCCGTATGATTTTGAAATCGAGTACGACCCAACCGTTGATTACGGCATTGAGGTCAACTGGCAATTATTCTGGTATTTCAAATACCTGGAGGAAAAATACAAGATCAAACTGGGCCCGTGAAATAGATAAAGATCAAAAACACAAACCGGCACTGAACATGAAATAGCGGTTATAGATCTGATCGTAATAATCATACACGGGTTTTACAACAAATTTATAATCGGGCCGGAGGATCAATCTGATCTTTGAAATGGGAATGCTGATGCCCACACCGGCGGAAAAGCCGTAATTAATAGTTGTAATATCGGGTTTATCATTGAACGGGTAAATTTCCTCCTTCTGCCACTCCTCATAATCATACACATACATTGTTCCCTTTCGTCTTGCACTGATATTCAAATCAAGAAAAACACCCGCTTCGGCAAAATACCGGACATGCTTTCCCGCATTTACCCTCACAAAAAAAGGAATTGATAAAGTATTGACCGACCAGGTTATATCAGCCGAATGGGCAAAGTGCCCTTCGTACATCCAATCGATAAACCGGGTTGTCCTGTTGTATTCAAATCCGAAGAGAAGATTCACTGTTTTTTCACGAAGCGAAACATGATACACCCCGAGTCCAAACCCGAACCTGCCGTTTCCGGCATTGTTTTTTTCAAATGTTCTGTTGAGCGACAGGCTTACCTCATTAAAGAAAAACACGGAATTATTCTGAGCCGGAGCCGGTTGAGAACAAAAAGCCAGCAGAAGAAATATTACAACAGATCGAATGCTGGTCAAAACAGGTAATGCGAATTTCCCTTTTTTCTTTTTCCGCGTCATTATTAAAATAATTATCTACAAATATAGGAATTCTTAACGACAGGAAAGGATAAAAAAAAATTATGTTACTAATGAATGTTTTTCCGGAACCTGCCGTGCATGGCATTACCGCAGTATTTCCCCGCTTTTTCTCTTCCGCCGGCCGGTTTACGGATAAATTTTTATTTTTACCAAAAATATTTGTTTGATCATCATGTCGCAAGCGAAAAAATTCGGTGCTTTTGCAGGGGTATTCACGCCGTCCATCCTCACGATACTCGGTGTGATCATGTACCTTCGTCTCGGATGGGTCGTTGGTGAATCGGGATTGATAAGCGCCATCCTGATCATTCTTCTTGCCCATGTCATCTCGGTATCCACCGGATTGAGCATCTCGTCCATTGCCACCGACAAAAAGATCAGGACGGGAGGTATTTACTACATGTTGTCGCGCAGCCTGGGCCTGCCCATGGGCGGTGCCATCGGCATCACGATCTTCATCGGCACGGCATTGAGCATTGCATTGTATTTGGTTGGTTTTGCCGAAAACTTCCTCAGCATCGAAGTTATCCGCGATTTTCTGCATTTGGATGCATCCCTCAACGCCATCCGCATGGTGGGTACGGCAGCCATCCTTTTTCTGGTCCTTCTGGCATTTGTGAGCACTTCACTGGCTATCCGCTCGCAGTATTTCATTTTGGGGGCCATTGTTTTGTCGCTGATCTCCATCATGGCAGGACTTTTTGTCAATGTGCAGTACCATCCTGAAGTCCCGCTCCTACATGCGAGGGAAGGAGCCCTATCATTCGATACTGTTTTTGCCATCTTCTTTCCCGCCGTCACGGGTTTTACGGCAGGCGTGGCCATGTCGGGCGATTTGAAAGACCCGAAAAAGGCCATTCCGAAAGGTACGCTGTGGGCCATTGTCACCGGGCTGATCGTTTACCTTGCTTTGGCGGTATCATTCGGTTTTTTTGTGAACCGCGACCTTCTTGTCAACGATTATAACTTTCTGATGAAAATAGCCCTGTGGTCGCCTTTTGTGGTTGCGGGTATCTGGGGCGCGACGCTCTCTTCGGCACTGGGAGGTATTCTGGGCGCACCACGGATTTTGCAAGCCATTGCCAAAGACAAGATACTGCCGCGGATATTCAGCATCGGCCACGGCAGCGGTAACGAACCCCGCAATGCATTACTGCTTACATTTGTCATTGCCGAAGCAGGCATCCTCATCGGCCGTCTCGATGTCATCGCCAGGGTTGTGACGATGTTTTACATTGCCGCCTACGGATTCATCAATCTCGCTTATGTGCTCGAAAGCTGGGCCAGCTCCGATTTCAGGCCGAGTTTTAAGATTTCGCGATGGATCGGCATTATCGGATTCGTAGCCAGTTTCAGCATCATGTTCAAGCTCGATACGGTGGCGATGATCCTGGCCATTGTCATCATGTTCGCCATCTATCTGCTGCTTGCCAAAAGGGCTTTGCGTCTTGATTTCGGGGATGTATGGCAAAGCGTGTGGGCTTCCATCGTCAGATCGTCGCTCACACGGATCGCAAAAAAAGGGCTGGAAACCCGCAACTGGAAACCCAACATCATCCTTTTCAGCGGCGGCACCAACCAGCGCCCCTACCTGATCGAATTCGGAAAAGACCTTGTTGGACGGCAAGGATTCCTCACCAACTTCGACCTGATCGAATCGGACGAAGAAACCGTAATGCAGCGGCAAAACCAGATCGTGGCCGAAGACGAAGAGTTTATTGACAGCGGCATCTTTTCGCGGCGGCATACCTGTAAAGACATCTATGAGGGCATCCGCACCATTGCCGCCACTTACGGTTTTTCGGGCATCGAACCCAACACCGTGATGCTGGGCTGGGCAAGGCAAAGCGAAAAACCCGTCCTTTTCATCAACACCATCAATTACCTGATGTCGCTCGATTTGAACATCGTATTGATGGACTATGACAAGGATGCCGGATTCGGCAAGCAAAACCGCATTGACATCTGGTGGCGTACCACCGAATACAACGGCAATCTCGCACTGATGCTGCTTAAATTTTTGTGGTTATCGGACAACTGGCGCAATGCCAAAGCGCGTATCCTCATCGTGAACCCCGTGGACGAACAAAGAGAAGCCATTCAGCGCAATACCGGTGCCATCCTCGACAGCATGCGCATCAGCGCCGAAGTGAAAGTGATCAACAACGAGATTGAAAAAAGGTCTTTTTACGATATTGTTCAGGTTGAATCGGTAAACTCCGACCTGATCATGCTGAGCCTGCCCGAAATAAAAGCCGGCAACGAAGCGCAGTTTGTAAACGAAACCAATAATCTTTGCAAAGACATTGGCACGGTGATCCTTATCAAAGCATCCACGAATTTCAAAAAACTCCGAATCGGCATCAAAAGAACCCTTTTGAGTCAACTGATGAAACCCAAACCTGCCGCACGCCCCGCAGGAAAAACCGCTTTGCCGGAAACAACAGCCATCAGGTATCCCGAAAAACCTGAAATCGCCGGGCCACTCCGCCTGCTGAACCATGACCTCAAACAGATCAACGATTATTACACTTCGGTTTACCTTTCAAAGTTGTTCGATTATCAGGAAAACCTGATAGACCTCGTTAAAGAAGCGGTTGATAAAAGTATTACCAACATCAGCGAAAAGGTTTGCCCGTCGGAATCCGGCGAACAATACAAAAACATCGTAAAATACAAAAGCAACCTGCTTTTCAGGATCAGAAAGATCATTGAAGATTTTGAAAAGGATATCTTCGAAATTCAATTTGAAAAACTGAGCGAAAGCATTGATTATTATTTTGGTGAAATTGATAAGGTGATCATCAACACACCGAAAAAACTGAAGATCGTTGTGGATAAGACCGTTTTTGAGCATCCGCAGATGAAAGGATTCGGAAATCTGTTTTTCAGAATGAAGCTGAAAACCGGAAGCCTTTTTTCGGCTGCTCCCCCACATTATCATTTGCACTACCGGCACATTCTGCATCATTACCTGCAAGTAACAACCAACCGGCATCAATACAATCTGCTCAACAAACTCGGCATTGCCTCCTTGCAAAACGCCGTTAAAGGAAATCGTTTTATCGAACAATTGGGAACGGTGCTGAATCAATTGGAACAAGCCGCTCTGACAAATGAACTGAACGAACAACTGGTGAAAGAAAAACAGGCGGAGATTGCCGATAAAATCGAAGAATTAAAGAGCCTGAACGACACTTCACGCACAACACTTGAAAAAACGGTTTATTCCACCACCAACGAGATCATTCAAAAACTGGCCGACGAAATGAACCGTCCGAATGCCAACAGGGCTTTCGAAAAATATGATTTCGACGGTGCCACGCATAAGAATTTCAGGCAAATGATGCGAATGGCTCCCGATGTTTGGCGAAGAAATCAAACCTTGTTGTTCAACTCCTCCTTGCTTGAACTGGCGCTTTTGTCGTTCAACACCAAACTCAGATTGATCTTCAACACCGTTATCAAAGAATTCATTCAGCTTTACCAATATACGGTAATTGATAAACAGCAACATTTTCAAACCTATCTCGGGCAGCAGTTGACGGCACTTCAGGATGACACCAACTATAAATTCAACCCGGAAAGTTTCACTGAATTTGAAAACAGGGAACAAATTCAATCGTACCTCAATCAGGTGATCGAAAACACTTTCAGAAAAATAAAACTGGCTGCAAGCACGCTTCCGGAAAATATCGAATTGATGGACGAAAGTGCGCTGAACAATTTTTACAAAGAGCCTTTTAAAAACGCCAATCCGGTGACCATCTCCGTATCAAAGCTCATGGATTATTTGTTGCAAAGCGAATTTCTGGAGCCTTTGCAGGAATCTTTTGCCGAACTACCGCAAAAGATCGAAAAAGTTTCGACGGTCAATCAGGAAACCTTGCGCAACATCGCTTTTGCCCTTGAAGCCGGTGATGACAATCAACATGAAAATGGAGCAGGCAAGGAAAAAATGGCTGTGGTTTTCAGGCAGCAAATGGAATGGCACAGCGAGGAGATGAAAAAATCGCAGGAGTTGCAAAAACAAATTACAAATATTTTCAGGGAACGGCTTAATGGTTTCGAAGACAAATTGTTCCTGCACTCATTTGTAAAAACCGCCAACAACCTGCGTCAGTACATCCGCGACATCGAAAGCCGTAAACGCTGGAACTGGCTGATGACCCAGCGCAATAAAACGGAAACGTTGCTGCGCCATCTGATCAGTCAGTTCTGGTACAAACAGGGCCACAGCACGATCTTTACACAAAAAGCCGTACCCCAACGGCAGGAAGCATTTCAGGTCAACGAATCGCTGGACCTTGTGGAATCATTATCGGCATCTCCCGAAATAATGCGGAAGTTGCCGTTCCACTACAAACAACTTTTTTTGCGAAAGCAATATTTTTTGAATGAGTTCTGGGTCGGACGCCGGGAGGAGCTTGCCGAAGCAGCCAAAGCCGTTGACCGGTACCGGCAGGGCATCAGCGGGGGACTGCTGATAACGGGCGATCATAACTCCGGGAAAACATTCTTTGCACAGTATTTCATCAACCGCCACTACCACGAGGCAAATGTTTTCAACCTCACGGCACCTTACGGCGGTGCTGCCGACATCAACCTTTTCAAGAAAACCATCGAGAACACCTTTGAAGCCCGGGGATCGTACTACAAGCTATTCAATACGTTGCCCGAAAACAGTGTACTCATTATCGACGATCTGGAACTGTGGTGGGAAAAAAGCAACGACGGTTACGCAGTCGTTCATCTGATCATTGATCTGATCAAGAAATACGGCAACCGTTGTTTGTTTGTCGTCAGTGTCAACCGCTATTGTTTTGAAGTACTGAAAAAAACGGTTCAATTCGATCATTATTTTCTGAACGTCATTGAGCTTCGGCCTTTCGGCCCGGAAGAGCTGCAAAAGACCATCCTTCAGCGCCACAATTCCACCAGCATGAAGTTGTTATTGAGCAACAGCAGGCATGAGAGGATCCGGTCGTGGGACTTTGCACGTTTGTTTGCTTCTTTTTATGCCTATTCGCAGGGCAATGTCGGGATGGCTTTGCAGGCATGGCTTTCCAACATTACGGAAATTGAGAACCATACCATTTACATCCGTCAGCCCAAAATCCCGGAATTATCGCTGTTTGATGCACTGGAGCCCCAGTGGGATATTTTTATCGTTCAACTGATCCTGCATAAGCGCGCCGGCCTGCGGAAGATCAGCAGGGTTTGCCACACTTCCATTGCCGACACAAAAAATACGATAGAAATGCTGAAACGCTCGGGCATCGTCACCGAAATCAATCCCGGCATATACGGGATCAACACTTTTATTTATTCGCACATCCTTATGAAAATGATTGAAAAAGAGATGCTTTAAATCATCGAATACAAATGGAACAAGTTGATATACATACGGCGTTTTCAAATGCGGCAATATACCGGGTTATACTGGTCGCGGCAGCTCTCTTCCTGTTTTTCAGGATCATTTGGTGGCTGTTGCCCCTCATTTTTTTCAATAAAACCAACAAAGCATTTATCCGTCGTTTTTCTGCCATTGCCGAACTTACCGCATGGGTTGGTTTTTTGCTCTGGGCAGTAAATTATGTTTGGGACAAAAACCGGTATTACGCCGTGGGTTTGTTTGTTTTGCTTTTTATCTTTGTTTTTTGGATTTTGTGGCTGTCCGTCAGGGATTTCCTTGCCGGTGCCGTATTCAAACTCACACATAAACTTCGCATCAGCGACAGCATAAAAATCGGTGAATACAGCGGTAAGATCACAAAATTCACCGCTACGCATCTGATACTTGAAAGCGAAACAAGCGAAATGATCTGCCTTCCTTATTCGAAACTGCCGGGATTGCCTGTGATCAAATCGCATCCTGCGGAAACCATTTTCAATCATACTTTCAGGGTGGTCATTCCCGGAGATAAAGACATTCAGGATACAATGGACCAAATATACAAAGAGCTGATCAACCTGCCATGGTCCTCCATGAAAAAAGCGCCGCAAATGAAATCGCTGGGAGAAACGGAAAACGGATATACCGTTGAAATAACGGCATTTTCCATCGATAAAGAGTATTTTCCAGAAATTGAAAAAACGATCAAAAGAAAATACGGCATCAGCCAAGCCGACAAGACTGCATAATAAACTGAAACACAACGCCGAAACACGTATCTTAACAATTTTTTTAATATTTATATCATTTTGAAACTGTATCTTTGCAACGGTTCATTCCGAACAACAGATATCTAAATATAAATTAGTTTGATATGGCAAATGAAATGATAGACACCACAACCCTTGACGGAAAGCGGCTTTACTACAGTTTTCTGGCCGGGGCGCAACGCATCTTCGATCATCAGGGCTTACTCAACAAGATCAACGTTTTTCCGGTAAGGGATGCCGACACGGGTACCAACCTTGCCTCCACCATGCGTTCCATCGTTGACACTTTCATCCCGACGGACAATTTATCTGTTACGGCCAATGCGCTTGCCGATGCCGCACTCGTTGGTGCCCGCGGAAATTCGGGCATTATCTTCGCACAGTTTCTTTACGGGTTCAGCACCGAGATCAAGGATGAAGATGTTATTGATGTTTCGAAATTTTCGCAAGCCGTCGAAACGGGAGTCCATTACTCTTACGAAGCCATATCCAATCCTGTGGAAGGCACCATGATCACCGTCATTCGCGAATGGGCCGAAGACATCAATACCCTGAAAGACAAGATCAACGACTTCAATCAACTGATCATCCGTTCGTACGACCGTGCAAAACAGGCACTGCTTGACACCCCGAAAAAACTCGAAGTGCTGGCCAAATCCAATGTGGTGGATGCCGGCGCCAAAGGTTTCGTTTATTTTCTCGAAGGAATGATCGACTTTTTTAAACACGGGGAATTGAAAAAAATACTCGGTTCGCGCAACGTGATCAAAGTGCAAAGCGTGGATGAAGTCCACAACTTCGAGGACATGAACTACCGCTACTGCACGGAAGCAATGGTGGTGGGCGACAACATCAACCGCGAGTTGCTGCGCAGCAAGATCGAACACATGGGTGATTCGATCGTTTTGGCCGGCTCCGCAAAAAAAATGCGCATCCATATCCATACCGACACACCGGAAAAACTCTTTGCCAGGTTGAGCGATTTCGGGAACATCACCTTCCAGAAAGTGGACGATATGGAGATGCAAATGAAGATCGCCATCGAGAAAAAGCATTCCATCGCCTTGCTGACCGACTCCACCAGCGACCTTCCCCAGGAGTTCATCGAAAAACATCAGATACATGTTGTCCCGCTGAGCGTGCACTTTGGCGACACCTATTACCTTGATCGTGTCACATTAAAACCCGACAGGTTTTACAGTCTGCTCGAACAATCGGAAACCTATCCCAGTACTGCCCAGCCGGCTTTCAAGGATTTCAGCAACAAGTACAACTACCTGAGCACACATTACGATTCTATCATCGGCATTCATCTCAGTGAAGCTTTGAGCGGCACTTGCTCCAACAGCCGGAAAGCCGCCAAGACCATCGGTAATCTGACCAAAAAGAAGATTTCCGTCGTCGACTCAAAGCGGCTCTCTTCGGGTTTAAGTCTGATCCTTGCCCGGGCGGCCGAGGCACTCGAAAACGGAATGCAACATGACGAACTGGTGAAAAATATTGAAGCGTGGAGCAGAAAAACCGATATGCTCGTGAGTGTTAAAACAATGAAATACCTCGTAAGAAGCGGCAGGGTGAATAAAATGAAAGGCGCTCTGGGGAAACTCCTCAACGTGAAACCCATCGTCATTGTGAACGACGAAGGCAAAACAGAACTCACCGGCAAGCCGCTCAGCGAAAAGGCAAGTATGAAAATGGTGCTGAAGATGGTTGACAGCAAGTTGAAAGACCGTGAACTTTGGGGATATGCCATTTCGCATGCCCGCAACCTGAAAACCGCCCAATGGTACGCCGAACAAATGAAACAACGCACAGGCATGGAACCGCTCTTCATTTCCGATGCATCTCCGGTGCTGGGAGTAAATGTGGGAGCCGGTGTTGTGGCACTTTCGCTGATGTACCGTTAATATCCTTTTTTTCAAAGATATCTTTTTGCCCCCTGAACTTTTCGGAAGCCGAAGAATCTGTTCAAGGATTGTAACTTTTAAGATCCGTTTGCCGTCATAGTTTTAAAACCATCTAAAAACAAATAACATGAACGGACTCAAACACATTTTACTGCCGGCGGTTCTTATGACCACAATCCTTATGGGAGGCTCATTGCAAGCACAAAACAAAAAAGGGAACAAAAAAGTTGTTAAAGAGACACGCACAATTCAGCCGTTTGAAAAGATAGAAGTGGGCGGCGCATTCAATATTTTCTTTACGCAAAAAGATAC
>JAOZMX010000044.1:0-10005 GCA_029934065.1 Bacteroidales bacterium | reverse complement strand
GATGTGGAATTGAGCGGCACTGCCGATTACCATGAGATCACCGCCTCCGGAGCTTCAAACGTCAATGCCGAGGAACTTAAAACGCAAATCTCGGATGCCGAAGCCGGCGGAGCAGCCCACATCACCCTCATCGCAGCCAGGAAAGTAAACACACAAAAAAGCGGCGCCGGCAGCATCAGCATCTACGGAAATCCCGAAATAAACGTCACCGACGGCAAAGCGGTAACAGAGGATGGTTCAACAAGTAATGTCACCGTGCGAAGCTGGGATTCGGGCGACAACGTCAATGTTAAAGTGGGAAGGGTCAACGTTCAGGTGCTCGACGGCGATTCCACCATCGTTACGGTGGGCAACAGAACGCTCACGGTGGATGACGACGGGCATGTGAAGTTCAGAAGATCCCGCAAACAAAAATTCAACGGGCACTGGGCAGGCTTCGACATGGGAGTCAACGGATATGTTGACAAAAACTTCGGGTTCGATGTACCCGAAGAATACGATTTCCTTTCCCTGAAATACGAAAAATCCATTGATGTCAATGTGAACATCTATGAACAAAACTTCAACCTTGCCCGCAACAAATTCGGGATGATCACGGGCATCGGCCTGCGGTGGAACAACTACCGTTTTTCGAACAATGTTATGCTTGTGCCGGATTCATCAACCATCTACGGATACCGCGACAACACACAAAACTGGGAAAAGAGCAAACTTGTGGTCAATTACCTGCAAATCCCTCTTTTGTTCGAATACCAGACCAACCGCTATATGCGCACCAACAGTTTTCACATCACCGCAGGAATGGTAGCCGGCTGGGGTTACAGCACGCATACCAAAATGATGTACCGCGACAATGGGAAACACAAGCCCAAGGAGCGGGACAGTTTTCACCTGAACCCTTTCCGCTTTGACGCCACCGTAAGGATCGGCTGGGGAATCATCAACTTATACGCGACCTATTCGATCAACCGCATGTTTATGGACAACGAAGGGCCGGAGCTTTATCCGTTTGCCGTCGGACTGACATTGGTGGGATGGTAAAGCCCTCCCCCACAGGGTCAATCTGCTCAAAATATTTTTCTTACATACCAGCATCCAACATCTCCGGAATTTGTCAGGACAAAGCGTCCGGGTAAATTTCGGAGATTTTCTTTTTGACTATTGAATTTTTACTATTTTTACGCTCCGTTTTAAAAGGAGAAAAAACCAAAAAATAGTATAATATGTCAGGACACAATAAATGGTCAACCATTAAACGAAAAAAGGGAGCCGCAGATGCCAAGCGGTCGAAGATCTTCTCAAAGATCATCAAAGAGATCACCGTTGCCGTAAAAGAGGGCGGCCCCGATCCGGATGCCAATCCGCGGCTGCGTCTCGCCATCGGCAATGCCAAAGGTGCCAGTATGCCGAAAGACAACATCGAACGCGCCATCAACAAAGGAAAAGACAAAGACGCCGCCAGTTTTCAGGAGCTCACCTTTGAAGGCTATCTGCCCAACGGCGTGGCGGTTTATGTGGAATGCACCACCGACAACCAGCAACGTACCGTCAGCAATGTACGTGCAATCTTCAACAAGCACGGCGGCAACCTCGGCACATCAGGATCGTTGAGTTTTCTTTTCGACCGGAAAGGGGTTTTTACGATCCCCGAAAAGGAAGAGATGGACATGGACGAATTTGAACTGGAAACCATTGACGCCGGCGCAGAAGATATTGTGGTGGAAAACGGTTTGATCACCGTCACTACATCGATGGAAGATTTCGGAAAAATGCAAAAGAAACTGGAAGAGATGAACATTGAAGTGGAAAATGCTGAATTGCAGCGTATCCCCCACGACACCGTGACACTTGATCTGGAAAGCGCAAAAAAGATCATGAAAGTGATCGACATTTTTGAGGACGACGATGACGTTCAGAAAGTTTTTCACAACATGGAAATCACCGACGAACTGATCAACGAACTCGATTAAGCAAAAAATATCGAATGCAAAGCCGGCTGAGATCACAGCCGGCTTTTTTATTGGCAGCACACCAAAACGCACCGGTTACCCGGCTGATATATATTGCATTTCAACCCACTGCGAAACTTATGAACATCTTCGCATCCAGGGGTGAATTTGGCTAATTTTGTCATGCTTTTTCGAATTAAAAAATATTGACCTATGTTCCTGATATACGACACCGAAACCACGGGTTTACCGGATAATTTTAATGCTCCGTTAACAGACTTCGACAACTGGCCCAGGCTGGTACAAATCTCATGGCAATTGCATGACGTTGAAGGCAAATTGGTGGAGCAAAAGGATTTCATCATCCGTCCGGATGGCTTTACCATTCCTTTCAAAGCGGAAGAGCAACACGGGATTTCCACACTATTGGCACAAACCAGGGGTGTTGAAATCAAAAAACCGCTTGAGGAATTTATCTCTGTCGTTGCCCGCTGCACTCATATCATAGGCCACAACATTCCTTTCGATCTTAAAATCATAGGGTCGGAACTGCTGAGAAACGGTTTTGACAATCCCCTTCCCCAAAAGCCCGTATTAGATACCATGGTTCTTTCAACGGAATACTGCAAATTTCCCGGTGGCCGGGGAGGGAAATACAAATACCCGAAACTGGGAGAATTGCACGAAAAACTGTTCAATCAACCTTTTGAAGAGGCACACAATGCGGTGGCCGATGTGGTTGCCACGGCAAGGTGTTTTCTGGAACTGGTCAGACTTGGGGTTATCACCGGAGAAAAAACCGGCATGACAGATGAACAATATGCCCGTTTCAGGAAAGAAAACCCCTCTCCCGTCCCACCAATTGATGTTGAGATCATCTCGCTGAAGGAAGCCAGCAGAGCACTGGAAGAAGAGGCCGAACGTCAAAGATCGGCAACAACAATAACGCAAGCCACAGGTGCTCAAGCCGACAGCTCTGTCTTTTGTCATTTGCATGTCCACTCCTACTACTCCGTGCTGCAGGCCGTCCCCTCCATCGAAGGGCTCATTGCCAAAGCCAAAGAGTACGATATGCCGGCCATTGCATTGACCGACATGGGAAATATATTCGGCGCATATGCATTCATCAAAGAGGCCGCCAATAACGACATCAAGCCCATATTAGGAAGCGAATTTTATCTCGTCAAAAACCGCCTGAAGAAGAAGTTCACCAACGATAACCCCGACCGGAGGCATTTGCAAGTTTTGCTTGCCAAAAATTATACCGGATACAAAAACCTCTCGAAGTTAAGCTCCATGGGATGGATAGACGGCAACTACGCCCAATATCCCAGGATCGACAAAGAGATCCTTCCGCAGCTCACCGAAGGGCTGATCGCCACCACAGGCGGGATGCAATCGGAGATATGCAGCCTGATCCTCAATGTGGGTGAGCGTCAGGCCGAGGAGGCTTTCGTTTGGTGGCACGATCTGTTCGGCGAGGATTTTTACATCCAGCTCAACCGTCACGGGCTGGAAGAAGAAAAGCGCGTAAATGCCGTATTGCTTGAGTTTGCCGAAAAATACAACGTAAAGTATTTTGCCGCCAACAATGTATTTTACCTCAACAAAGAGGACGATATTTTGCTGGACAGCCTGTTGTGTATCAAAAACAACGAATACCTGTCAACTCCCGTCGGCAGAGGACGCGGAAAACGTTTCGGATTTCCCAATAATGAGTTTTATCTGAAATCGCAGCAGGAGATGCGGGAGTTGTTTGCCGATATGCCGGAAGCCGTTGCCACCACGATGGAAATCGTAAACAAAGTGGAAGAATATTCGTTGGACCGCGACCCTCTGATGCCCTATTTCCCCCTGCCTGATTCGTTTGACGACCCGGACGAGTATTTGCGGCATCTCACCTATAAAGGTGCCGAAGAACGTTATTCAGAAACTACGGATACATTAAGAGAAAGGATTGATTATGAGCTTTCCGTGATCAAAAAAATGGGATATCCCGGATATTTTCTCATCGTTCAGGACTTTTTGCATCAGGCCCGTAAAATGGGCGTTTGGGTTGGCCCGGGAAGGGGCTCCGCAGCAGGGTCTGTGGTGGCCTATTGCCTGCATATCACCGACGTTGAACCGCTGAAATACGGATTGCTTTTCGAACGTTTTCTCAACCCCGACAGGATATCGCTTCCCGACATTGATATTGACTTCGATGAGGACGGCAGGGACAGGATACTGGACTGGGTGGTTGAAAAATACGGAAAAGAACGGGTGGCCCATATCATCACTTTCGGAAAGATGGCACCGAAAATGGCACTGCGTGATGTGGCACGGGTGAAACAACTTTCGCTTAACGAAGCCAACCGTCTTGCCAAACTCATCCCCGTCACGCCGGGAACTACTTTTAAAAATGCTTTCAAAACCGTACCCGAGCTTGCCCAGGAGAAAAAATCGAAAGACCCGCTGATACGGGAAACCATTGCGCTGGCGGAAAAAATAGAAGGTACCGTCCGCAACATCGGCATTCACGCCTGTGGTATCATCATCGGCAAAGAAGACCTGATAGAACACATCCCGCTCAGCACGGCCAAAGATACCGAACTCCTGATCACCCAATACGACGGCGCATACATCGAAAACGTCGGAATGCTGAAAATGGATTTTCTCGGGCTAAAGACCCTTTCCATCATCAAAGATGCCGTAGAGATCATCAGGAAATCGAAAGGCGAAGAGATTGACATCGAACAAATCCCTTTTGACGACAAAGCAACTTTTGAGTTGTTCAGCAAGGGCGATACCACGGGTGTTTTTCAGTTTGAATCCGACGGGATGAAAAAGAACCTGAAAGAACTTAAGCCCAACATGTTTGAAGACCTCATTGCCATGAATGCGCTTTACCGGCCGGGACCCATGGACTACATTCCCAACTACATCCGGCGCAAGCACGGCAAGGAGGAGATCAAATACGACATTCCCGAGATGGAAAAGATACTGAAGGAGACTTATGGCATTACGGTCTATCAGGAACAGGTGATGCAGCTTTCGCAATTGCTGGCGGGATTCTCGGGCGGACAAGCCGACACTTTGCGAAAAGCCATGGGGAAAAAGAAGATCGAAACCCTGAACAAGCTCAAACCCATGTACCTTGAGGGAGCAAAAGAAAAAGGTTACGACGACAAATTGCTTGAAAAGATCTGGAGCGACTGGCAGGAATTTGCCAAATATGCCTTCAACAAGTCGCATTCAACCTGTTATGCCTACGTAGCCTACCGTATGGCCTACCTCAAAGCGCACTATCCCGCCGAGTTCATGTCGGCCGTATTAAGCCGCAACCTGACGGACATCGGCAAGATCACTTTTTTTATTGACGAAGCCAAACACATGGGCATCAAGGTGCTGAAACCGGATGTCAACGAATCGGAGCTCAATTTTACGGTCAACAAAAACGGAGAGATCCGGTTCGGTATGGCAGCCATCAAGGGACTGGGCTCTTCGGCGGTGGAAGCCATCATCACCGAAAGAGAACAAAACGGACCGTATAAGAGCATCTTCGACTTTGTCCGCCGCATCAACATGCGAACAGTGAACAAAAGAAGCTTTGAGGCACTGGCAAAATCAGGGGCTTTCGACTCGTTTGAAAACACACACCGGGCACAGTACTTTTATCGCGAAAACAGCGACGACTCCATTTTTATTGAAAAGGTGATGCGTTTCGGTGCCAAATATCAGGAGCGGAAAAATTCGCAACAGGTTTCGCTCTTCGGCGACGAGGATGCCGTGGAAACCTCCAACCCGCCCATGCCCGAATGCATGCCCTGGTCAAAGATAGAACAGTTGAAGATGGAAAAAGAGGTGACCGGATTTTACATCTCGGGTCACCCGCTGGACGACTACAAATTCGAATTGCAGTATTTTGCCAAACAAAAAATAGCGGATTTCAAGGACGACCTCAAGTCTTTCAGAAACCGGCAAATTATCTTCGGCGGAATGGTCACTTCAGCCATTGACAAGATGACGCAAAACAACAAGCCTTATGGCGTTTATATCATTGAGGATTTTGAGGATTCGCTGGAACTGCGTCTCTTTTCGGACGATTACCTGAAATACAAACACTATCTCAGCGAGGGTTTTTTCCTGCTGATATCGGCCAGGGTACAGCAACGTTACAATTCCGACAGCCAGTACGAACTAAAGATCAACGAGATTACGCTACTCCCCGATGTGCTGGAACGGAAAGCCAAAAAGATCAGGCTTACTTTTTCGATCAACACCCTTAATAATGAGTTGGTGGAAAAAATTGAAGCATACGCTAAAAAGCACAAAGGAAACTGCTTGCTTGGCTTTCAGGTTTTTGATCCTGACGACCAGTTGCATGTCGGCATGATTGCTTCCCACATAAAAGTCAGCCCGAAAGAATTTTTACAAGCCATTGACCTGCTGGGGAATGTTGAATATACGCTGAATTAAAATTTGGATTTCTTTTTGAAACCGAGGAAACGGTAATTTACGTTGGCCAAGAATGATTTTCTGTCACCAACCACCCCTCCTTCCGTCCTTACCTGCCAATGCTTATTGATCTGGTATTGAAAACCAACCAGGCCGTTCCAGTGTTGCTTGGTTTGTTTATCCATGTTGTAAGCCACAACCGACTCACCGTTTCTTTCATCAATGGCATTAATTACCGGAGTAAGTATTTTATCGGCAACGACCTTTTGAACCGGAGAAGCCTCATTGTTGTACCAATTCCAGTAATTGGCCACTTTTTCATCTTTATTATCCCAAAAATCCTGGGATATGGCATCCTTCAGACTAACAGCCCCGTTTGTTTCCGACTGCATGGTGAGATACATCGTACCGATCCACACCGAAATATTACTGTGGGGACGATTTTTAAAAACAAATGCTTTTCCCATTCTAATACCAACAATATTGACCATGGTCGGTTTGTCGAGTAATTCGGGCTTGTTCCATGTAAAATTGGCATCTACCGATAGCCATACCGGCCCAACACCGCCTGCGGCGAGCACTCCGAAACCATAAGTTGCAATACCCTGATCAACCACCGAAGTGAAATTCAAAGGATTTTCCGAATATTTCAAAGCATTAACCTCAACCGTCGTTTCGGAATGACCGTATCCGAAAATCCCATATAAATTGATAAAGGGAAAGAGCCAGATATCCGGCCTGATATTAAATGAGTATGCCGTGTTGGAATTGTCTCCAAACGAAATAATACTATCCGAAAGAGGAGTTAACGGAAATTCAACAATTCCATCATGAGCATTATCAAAACCCAGTTGAAAATTATCAATTGTCACACCTTGTTTTGTCCAGAAAAAATTGGTCATAATGCCCATGGGATATTGTATATCAATCCCCTTGCTGTATGCTCCCTGCCCCCAAAACGGAAAGACATAGTTGTAATCCACCTTTTTCAAACTGTCGGTGTAAGCTTCATATTTGCTTCTAATCCGTTTGGAAGCATATTGCGAAAAAACATTTGACGACATCAACGAAACGAGAATAACCGTAAAAAGCACCTTATATAAATTTTTCATTATTAGCATTTTTAATTCAACATCTTATAATTTTTTTTATAACGAGTGTGCAAAAATAGCTTTTTTTATACTATAGCAAACATAAATTACAAAAATCACCTCAGCCATCCACTTCCGAACACAATGTAAAAAGCCCAGTCTTCAGGCCCCCGTGCCACATCAATTCCCATTTTCAAACCGAAAACCCTGGCGAGAAGATACCTGAAACCCGCACCGGCATTCCACGCCTTCACTCCGTCAAGATTCAGTCCGTCAAGATTGTTGTTGAATGTTCCTCCGAGTCCGGCAAAACCTACAATTCCCCATCTGCGTGTCAACATCACAAGCTGTTCTGTTTCACCGAGCAAGGTATATTTCCCCTGATAGCGCATGGCGGGAATACCACGCAAAATCAGAAAAGGATAAGCATAAAAGGGCGGGTCGCCGGTAGCCATCTGGAATTCGGTTCTGAATCCGGAAACCCACCGTTGGGACAACACCGGGAAATAGCAGATAACAAATGTGCTCAAACGGCCGAAATCACGATCACTTCCGAGTAATTCAAGGTATTGGTTATAGGTGACATTGATGCGAAAACCCTTGACCGGAGAAAAAATATTGTCGAAATTTTCGAACTCTCCGATCACTCCGGCGCCGCTATTGGTAAGATTAAACTCCCTGGGATCAACCCAGGGCAATTTACTGTCGTCAAATGCAATCACCTTTGTTTTGGAAAAGATGTATTTTCCTCCCAGCATGAACCTGCTCTCTCCGATCCTGAAAACAGCCTGTTGAACAAGTCCGTATGCACGAATGGTAAAATTTGCAGGATGCTCGTTCAAAAAACCGTCACCCCGTCCAAAATATTTGAGTTTCACATCGCCATAGCCTCCTGCGCCCCTGTAACGGATATGGTCTTTTTTCCAGAAGCCGAAATACCCAAGTCCGGCAAACCAGGTTCTGTTTTGTGTATAGCCGCCGCCGAAAGCCACCACATCCGGCATGTTAAATTTTTTGTTGTTTCCGGTGGGCTTTTTCGGGACAAAAAACACTCCTGCCCCTGCTGCTCCGTATCCTACCGCAGGTTCGGTGATGGGCGAAACAATGGGAATAAATCCATGAAGGTTGTACAAATAATAGCTGATATCAAAAGCATTGTCAAGGGTATCGATAAAAAGTTTGTGCTCCCGGCCCTTTTCCTGCGCAGCACCCGGGAAGCCAAGTAATAAAGCGATCAGCAGTGTAATGAAGTGAAGTCCGAAAATCTTCATGGCCAATGGGTTTTTCAATCGTATCTTTTCGCTCCGGAGCAAATTTCGTTAATGGACATGGCTCATCTGGTACCTGACCGAAAACATCACCCGCTGGTCGTTGGCCGATGCTTTATCTTTATTAAAACGTTTGCCGTATTGATAATCGAGCCCAACGTAAAAATGGTCTTTAATTATTTCATAGATCACCTGTGCAACCATATATTGCGATTTGTTGAACGCATCACCCGTTTGTCCGGCGGTATTGTCCTGAAATGTTTGACTGAATCCTGCCGAAGCCATCCAACCTTTGTTAAAATAATGATTGTAAAAGGCCGTGTAACCATATTGGAAAGGCACAACGGCATGCAAATTTGCATCGGGCGTGATCTCCACTCCTCCGTCGTTGTTGTATCCAGCATAACCATGCCCGAATACACCCTGCAACCGGAAAACCCCATGATGCTTAAAAGCATGTATGGCTGAAGTAAGGTTTACAGCCCACCCGAATATGTTTTTTGTTTTTGCATTTTCATTTTCCACGCTGACGATTTCGTACGACAATTGCCGAAGCAGCACCGCCCCTTTGAAATACCCTCCATCTCCTCTAAAAGTATAACGCGAAATAAAATCGGGAAGCATTTCTTTGGTGTGAAAATCCAACAGGCTGGGATCAATCTGGCGCAATTGTCCGGGATCAATATCCGAACCGGGCAATTCCAGTGAAAACTCCAGCATATTTTTTTGATTCAACTTTTGTGTAAAACGGATTTGGGTGGAAGGCAACAGTGCCATTCCCGACGGCCCCCACCAGTCGTAGGTGTTCGGGAAAGCTTCCAGATCAATAAATGTGGACCAGTCTTTCCCGATGCGAAAGGGTCCCCATTCACCGTATGCCAACCTGAAACGTATTGAAGTTTCTCCGGCATGTACCCCCAGGCCAAACAAATCAAACTCGAAACGGACACGTAAAGGCCCCCATTTTTTCTTTAGCGGCATAACGCCCTCAAACTTAAATGTGGATTGCCTGACACTGAAATAGGTGTGTCCGTATGTTCCCCAACCCGGATCAGTAGGATAGACGGGGATTTTCGAGGGACGGAAACCGCCGATCCAGTCTGGGTCCATTTGCTTGATGTCGTAGATCACATCAAGATGTACCATGGCCCATATATTAAGATGCGGTTTCATTGATACTTGTGTCGTATCGTTTTTCGAATCCTTTTGCGCCGAAACCGAAGACACTAAAACAGCCAAAACAAGCAGCATAAAAATCCT
>JAOZMX010000192.1 GCA_029934065.1 Bacteroidales bacterium | reverse complement strand
TTCGATCTTGAAAACAAAACCGTGTCGAGAAGTACACTCGACAAATATGAGATTGATTCCATTTCACTGATTCCTTTATTATTTCAAACCGGTTACCTCACCATCAAAGAATCGAACTTACGCGACAGAACTTTTCTGATGGATTTCCCTAACAGTGAAGTGGAAGTATCATTTACAATCCATCTACTCGCCGACTTAAACGATGGGAAAATAGACAAAGCCAGTTCGATGCTTAACGAAATGATTCACATGCTCCGGAATAATAATCTTGAGAAATTCATCGAACTCATCAATACGCTATTCAAAGGCATTTCGTACATTATTGCCGACAACAAAGAGAAATATTTTCACTCCATCTTTTACATCATCGTCAAGCTATTGGGCTTCACCATCGAAACCGAAGTGATGACCATTGACGGCAGGATAGATGCCGTGATCACTACTGACAACTACATTTACATCGTGGAATTCAAAGCCGGGCAGGATGCGCAAAAGGCATTGGAGCAGATCAGACAAAAAGGCTATCATCAAAAATATGCCGACGATAAACGCCCCAAAACCCTGATCGGGATTAATTTTGATTTGGAAAACAAAGGGATTGAAGATTATATAATCAAACCGGTTGACTGAAATTAAACATCCGGTCGCATTTCACATTGGATTTTAAACCTTTATGGGATTTTTTAAAATATCAAAAAAATGAAAATGAATAAAATTTTATTGTTCTTCCTAGTATCATTAATGTTTGGAGGAACGACGGACATTGCGGCAAGGGTAGCGTCACCGCATCCGACAATCCGTTTCCCCGAATTAAATTTGCAATATGACGAAAATGTTACCGGCGAAGTCGGCAATCCCTCCCTGGGATTCAGGTTTATGCCGCCGGAAGGATGGGTAACACAAACCTCATCCGACGGTGTATTGCTGGGGCACAACACCATTGCAGGGCTTATCCTCGTAATGCCTCATCAGGCACAATCGCAGGAACAAATGCAACAGGAAATGGCCGAAGGACTTCAGGATGAAGGCACTTACCTCATGTTATCGGGGAATATCAATACCACGGAGAACAAAAATCTGATTGCAGATTATGAAGGCTACATTGACGGAACCCGGGTAAAGGGCATTGGCATCGGCGTGTTGTCGCCAAACGGCGGAGGGGCCTATATCATCGCCGTCACAACGCCCGAAATGCTCGGGAACGAACTGACCGACGCAGCAAAAACCATTGCCCGCAACATGCATTTCGTTAAAATGGAAGCCTCCGACCTGATGAGTTTTTTTGCCGGAAAATGGAGCACATTTACAACCAACACCTCAACGGACATCTACCTTTATCCCAACGGCGTTTATTCCGAGCATTACGAATCGTCCTATTCGGGAAGTTTTCAGGACGGCGGTGTGGATGCCGGCAACTGGGGTGCAGGCAATCAAAGCAATGATTCCGGCAAGTGGATGGTACAAGGCACACGCGAAACGGGAACCATCACCATCATCACTCCCGACGGCGAACGGCAAACGGTGGAATACCACGTTCATGTAGAAAACGGCGAAACCTATTACAACGAATACTGGTTCAACGGAAGCCTTTATTCCAAAACGGCTTTGGGGTATTAGCGACCCAAAACACAAAGCTAACCTTAATCCGCTCCGTTAATAAATTTGCGGAACAAAAGTCTGCTCGTCCATTGGAGGCCTCACATAACCTTTGTCATCCGGTCGCTCGGGAAGCTCAAAAGGTTCCGGCGTAAGGTCTTCGTAAGGTATCATACTCAATAAGTGATGAATGCAATTAAGCCTTGCTCTCTTTTTATCATCGGAAGGCACCACCCACCATGGTGAGTTTTTGGTGTCGGTATAGGCAAACATTTCATCTTTGGCTTTGGAATACTCCACCCATAGTTCCCTTGATTTCAAATCCATAGGACTTAATTTCCAGCGTTTTGTCGGGTCGTTGATCCTGGCCTGAAAACGGCGTTCCTGTTCTTCGACACTTACCGAGAACCAGTATTTGATAAGGATGATGCCCGAACGTATCAGCATCCGTTCAAAGTTGGGACATGAGCGGAGAAACTCCCAATACTCTTCTTCGGAACAAAAACCCATCACTTTTTCCACACCGGCACGGTTGTACCAGCTTCTGTCGAAAAGCACCATTTCACCGGCAGCAGGCAGATGCGGCACATAGCGCTGGAAGTACCACTGCGTTTTTTCACGTTCGGTGGGTGTGCCAAGGGCAACGACCTTACAGATACGGGGATTCAGCGTCTGAATGATCCGTTTGATGGTTCCACCCTTGCCGGCGGCATCGCGGCCTTCAAAAATAACAACCACCTTCAGCCCTTCCTGTTTGATCCACTCCTGCAATTTTACCAGTTCGATCTGCAGTTTACGCAACTCGCTCTCGTAAAAACGTCTTGGAAGTTTTTTACGCTTACCATTTTCCTCATTATGGTGTTTTTCGTTTTCTTCCGAATGTTTCTGTGAATGTCCCATGATAATTTACAAAAATATTAAACAATAACTATTCGATACGATGCACGCCGTCGCCAATCTCACTTACATAGAAATCTGCCCGGAGGCCGGTTTGCTCATAATATCCTTCACCAACGGTTTCCATAAAGACCCGGATATTGCTGGAGTGAACCAGGCTAACGGTGCAGCCCCCAAAGCCTGCTCCGGTCATTCGCGAACCCAGCACACCCTCCTGTGCTCTTGCCAGCTCCGACAAAACATCCAGCTCACGCCCGGTAACTTCATAATCATCACGCAGTGAATAATGCGAAGCATTCATCAACCGGCCGAACTCTTCCAGATTGTTGTTTTTCAAAGCCTCAACGGCATCCAAAACCCTCTGGTTTTCGGATATCACATGTACCGCACGCCTCCTGACGGTCTCGTCGGGAATCACCGGTTTTATTTTCGAAAATTCGTCAAAGGAGATGTCGCTCAAAGATTCGAGTTGTTTCTTCTTTTTCAGGAATTTTACGGCCGAAGCACACTCTTCCACCCGTTCGTTGTATTTCGAATCGGCCAGCCCTCGTTTTTTGTTGGTGTTGGCGATCACGATTTTGTATTCTCCGAGTGCCAACGGAACCAATTCGTAGTCCAGCGTACCGCAATCGAGAAAAATGGCATGATCGGCTTTTCCCAAACCCACGGCAAACTGATCCATGATGCCGCAGTTTACGCCCACAAACTCATTTTCGGCTTTTTGCGAAAGCTTGACAATGTCAACTTTTCCCAGACCGAGCCCCGTCAGATCGTTGATGGCTTCTGCGGTGACCACCTCAACCGAAGCCGACGACGACAACCCCGCGCCGTTGGGGATATTTCCGTAAAAAAGCATCTCCATACCAGTGGGCTCCAGCCCCTTTTGCATCAGTTGATTGATCACTCCGATCGGATAGTTGACCCACTCGGAGCCATGCTTCTTTCCGATCTCTTCCCAGGGCACCGTCGCCCGGTAAGTAAAATTTTCGGAAGCCAGCTTCACATCTTTGCCTGCTGTCTTTCTGATGAGCAAATAGGTGCCGAATGTAAGCGCACACGGCAACACGTAACCGCTGTTGTAATCCGTATGCTCCCCAATGAGGTTTACCCTGCCCGGAGCAAAATAAACATGCACGGGATTACCTGCACTGCCGAACACCTTTCGGAACAATTCTTTTAATGCCTGCATCTTCATCTTTTGAGCTTTTTTAGCTCACTAAACTACAATATTATTTTGACTTGGAATGCTATTTTTTTTCAACAAATGAGCTTTCTCTTTTAATTTATTTACATTTGTCGTAGAAGAAGTGTTCTTAAAAGCAACAAATATGAAACATCTTAAATTTGTCATTTTATTTCTACTTACTCTTTCACAATATTTTACATTTAATCTTTCCGCACAGGAAAATGTAAGTGAGATGAACCTTACGGGCTGGCGGTTTGGCATCAATATCGGCGTTTACTTTGCAAACAAAGAATCAGCAGGATTTTACAACGGCCGGCCGGAAAACGAGAATAATATCCAATGGGTGCTGGACAATAAATACTGGTACGAGGAGATCCGTCAGGAGCTGAACAGCCACCAGATTCTGAAAAACCCCGACGATATCCCTTATGAATGGCAAGGTGAGTACAACATCTGGCGGGCCGAAAATAACGTGGCACCCGGCGACACCACGAAATGGTGGATTTATTATCCCGATCTGAAATACAAAACACCCATCTCTCCGGGCTTTTACCTGAAGTACAACTTCAACAACACAACGGGGATTTTTATCCAGTCGAATTATTCCAAGCAGAAAACAAAAGGCATTTTTCAAATGGTGATCGACTCGATCAACTATGTGGCAAATCCCGCATTGCGTGCCGGATATATCGAGGGAGTGGAAGAACGGGTGACCATTGATATCGGCATTTCAAAATTCTACCCGGTGGCCAAATTCTTAAGCGTTCAGATTGAAACCGGTTTTCACATGAACAGCACAAAAGTGAAAAGCCACAACATCTGGATCGGCAGCAGGCAATACACGCTGGTCAACCGGTACGGCAACACCCCTTATGTACCCAATTCGGGGATGATGCCTTACGATGTTTACCAGGGCGGAATCGGTTTGGGCATCTTTTTTACGGGTGGGATCAAATTTACACCCACACCAAACGTTTCAATTGATCCGGGTTTAACTTTTTATTATAAAAAAGTCAACCTGACGGGTTATGAGGGTTTTTCAATGGATTTTTATCCTTTCGTAAGATTGATTTTTAGTTTTTACAAAAATGAGGAATAAAATTTAACACGATTTTTTCGGGATATTTGAAAATGACGGAACCTATCGGCATTATCGACAAATACTTAAAGCCGGGCAGCAAAGCCCACGGTATTCTGATAGCCCATTCCACAGCGGTGATGGAGTTGTCCCTGCTGATTGCCGATCACAACCCTCACCTGAAGCTGAACCGCGAGTTGCTGAAGCAGGCGGCCATGCTGCATGACATCGGTATGATAAAGACCAATGCGCCCGATCTGGGCTGTTTCGGAGAGCTTCCTTACATCTGCCATGGTTACCTCGGACGGGAGATACTTGAAAATGAGGGATTGTATGAGGTGGCTCCGTTTTGCGAGCGACATACCGGAACAGGGATTACCAAAGAGGAAATCATCAGCCGAAACCTGCCTTTGCCTGTCCGTGACATGGTGCCGGTAACCCCGGAGGAGAAAGTAATTTGTTATGCCGATAAGTTTTTTTCCAAATCGGGGAAGCATCTTTCAAAACCGAAAAAACTGACCAAAATTTATCAAAACATCGGAAAATACGGCGAAGAGAAATTAAAGCAATTCGATAATTTTATCGGCATGTTCGGCATTTATTACATTTACGGATTCGGTACGCCGAAACATACCAGTAAAACGGATTTAATGAATGAGAAGGGGAAATGAGATTATTTGGTACACTAATGACATTGTTACTTTTAGGGATTCAAACATTATGGGCACAACACTCGATACCTGATACAATTGTACCGTTACGAAGTGAGGAGAAGATAAAATTCGACGGGAAATTGTCGGAGGCGAAATGGCAGGAGGCGATGCACATCAGCAACTTCACCCAACGCGACCTGAACTATGGTGAACCCGTAAGCGAACGCACCGAAGTGGCCGTCATCTACGACAAGAATAACCTTTACATTGGTGTGTGGTGCTACATGAAAGATGCTTCGAAAATTGTTGCCAAAAACATGAACCGGGATTTCGACTACGAAACGGATGACAATTTCCAGATATTGATCAGCCCTTTTGATGATAATCGAACGGGGTATCTTTTTGTGACCAACCCCAACGGAGCGCGGGCCGATATTCAGGTGTACGGCGGCGAAGACGGCAACGAAGACTGGAACGGCGTGTGGGATGTCAAAACCACCATTACCGACGAAGGGTGGTTTGCCGAGATCTACCTCCCCTTCAGCACCTTGCAGTTCAAAAAAGGCAGTGTCCTCAACTGGGCAATCAACTTCGAGCGCGACATTGTTTCCAAGAACGAGCAATCATTATGGCAGGGCTGGTCGAGGGATTACTCCATTTACGCCGTTACAAACGCCGGACAGCTTGTGGGGATCACCAACATTGCCTATGCCAAAAAATTTGAGCTTAAGCCCTATGCCCTTGCCGGATGGCGTTACACCAAAGAAGAGGGAAACACCTATCCCTTAAAATTCGGAGGTACCCTGAACGTCAGTTTGTCGCCCACACTAAAACTTAATCTTACCAGCTACACCGACTTTGCCCAGGTGGAAGCCGACCGCATTCCGGTGAACCTTTCACGTTTCGGCGTTTTTTACCCTGAAAAGAGACAGTTTTTCCTCGAAGGATACGATATGTACAACTATTACCTCGGCGAGCGCAACAATGCCTTTTACTCCAGGGTCATCGGTGTGGAAAACGGCGAACAGGTTCCCATCATCGCCGGGGCACGGTTGTTTGGAAAAATTGGTAAAAATAACATTGGATTCCTTAACATCGAAGAAGGCAAAGCAGATACGGTTTCTGCGACAAACAATACCGTTTTACGCTATAAGCGTGATATCGG
>JAOZMX010000191.1:4693-6612 GCA_029934065.1 Bacteroidales bacterium | reverse complement strand
AAAAATCTCTTTGCATTCTTTACGGCGCTGCGTGAAATTACTCTTTTGAGACAGCCTCATCCACCAAAAATCCTATCTTTACCCACCCATGAAACCCAAAGTAAATACGGCATTCTGGTACCTGATATTCACCGCATTAGTCCTTGTTTTATTTCTGTCCAACCTTTGGTACGGTTCGGTCTTAATCCCCTGGAGTAAAGTATTGAGTGTACTGTCAGGAAATATAAGTGAATCCGAAACAGCACGGGTGATCGTTCTGGAATATCGTCTTCCGCAGGCTGTCACTTCACTGGCAACCGGGATAGCGCTTGGCGTTGCGGGTCTTCTTTTGCAAACGCTTTTTAGAAATCCGCTGGCCGGACCTTCGGTTCTGGGCATCAGCTCCGGGGCAAGTCTCGGGGTGGCGCTGGTTGTGCTGCTGGGAGGAAGCATGGGATACGATCTGCTGGCTTCCGGAAATCCTTTCAACGGCATCGGGCTGGTGGCGGCAGCGCTGTTGGGCGCCTTAACAGTGTTGTTGATTATTCTTTTCGTTTCCAACCGGGTAGGTAATGTGGTTACCGTCCTCATCATCGGCATCATGATCGGCTATGCCGTGTCAGCGGTTGTGGGCATGTTGCAGTTTTTCAGCCGGGCAGAAGAGTTGCATGCTTATGTGTTGTGGGGACTGGGAAGTTTCTCAAAGACCAACCGGATGCAATCGTTGTTTTTACTTTTCACAGCCGTCGCAGGAGTTGTTTTAACCTTGTTTTTGCTGAAACCCATGAATGGGATGTTACTGGGCGACAATTATGCGCGAAGCATGGGCATCAATGTAAAAAATATGAAAAGCATCATGATCCTCATCGCCGGCTTGCTGATTGCTGTTTCAACAGCATTCACCGGACCGATTGCCTTTGTGGGGCTTGCTGTTCCGCATTTGGCAAGGGGTTTTTTCAAAACATCCAACCATCACATCCTGGTTCCGGCAGTCATTCTGATGGGCGGAGCGCTGACTCTGCTTTGCAACCTGGTGGCCAAATTACCGGGATACGACACTTCGCTGCCCATCAATGCCGTTACTTCAATGATTGGTGCACCGGTGGTTATCTGGGTCATCATCAGAAGAGGGAGAATGAAAAAAGTTTAAAAAGACCATTGTTTTGAAAGAAACCGTTGAAATAAAAAACCTGACCACGGGATTTCGTCTGAAAAAAGACGATGCCAAAATATTGCATGAAGGTCTTCGCCTGGAATTGAAGAACAGCGAGCTGGTATGCATTCTTGGTCCCAACGGCGCCGGTAAATCAACCCTTTTAAAAACCATGCTGGGTTTTGAGAAAGCCATTTCGGGAAGCGTCTTTTTTATGGGACAACCCCTTGATATCCTCCCGGTTAAAGAACTCTCACGCATGGTGTCGGTGGTTTTGACGGACAAGATTGACGACTTTTACCTGACTGCTTTTGAAGTGGCGTTGACCGGAAGATACCCTCATGCGTCATTTACCGGAAAACCGAATGAAAAAGATATTTCGATGGTGAATGATGCTTTTCAAAAGGTTGGCGTTCTACATTTGTCAGGACAATCGTTTTATAAACTCAGCGATGGTGAAAAACAAAAAGTGATGATTGCCCGCGCCATCGTTCAGGATACGCCGTTCATCTTTCTTGACGAACCGGTGGCGTATGTGGACCCGCCCGGTAAAATAGCCATCATGTATCTTTTAAAGAAATTATCTTTGCAGATGAATAAAGGCATCCTGGTTGCCACACATGATCTGGAAAGCGCATTGAATTATGCCGATGAGCTTTGGCTGCTGGGAACCGGTGGCAAATGGAAAACCGGAAAACCGGAGGAACTGGTTGAAGCCGGTTTTATCAATGAGTTTTTTGACAGTGGGGAGGTGAGATTTAACAGAAAGAATCACAGGTTTGAGTGG
>JAOZMX010000191.1:1266-4593 GCA_029934065.1 Bacteroidales bacterium | reverse complement strand
TCAGTTGCCCCACCTTTTAAGGTGGGGATTAAAAAAATAATTATGAAAAACAATCTTTTTATCACCATCCTATCAATCATTTTATTATTCACAACCATGACTTCATGCAGTCAAAAAGGGAAAGCGGACCTTTTAATTTACAATGCCAGGGTTTACACTGTCAATCAGGATTTTGACATTGTATCGGCCATCGCCATCAAAGATGGAAAAATAGTAGCCGTCGGAAATGATGAATTAAAGGATAAATTCAAGGCAAAAAAAATGCTCGATGCCGGAGCAAAACCCGTCTATCCCGGCTTCAATGACGGGCACAGTCATTTTTTGAGTTATGGGCTGACAAAAATTACCAATGCCGACCTGGTGGGCACAAAATCATTTGACGATGTGGTAGCCCGGGTACTTGAGCACTACCAAAAGTTCCCGTCCGAATGGGTACTTGGCAGGGGCTGGGACCAGAATGACTGGGAGGTGCAGAAATTCCCCACCAAAGAAAAACTGGATGCTGCTTTTCCCGATATCCCTGTCGTCCTGCGAAGGATTGACGGACACGCCCTGATTGCCAACACGGAAGCCATGCGCCGTGCAGACATTGATCGCAAATCCATGATGCCTGGCGGTGAAATTCTGTTAAACGAAAAACATGAACCTACCGGCGTTTTCATTGACAATGCCATGGCATTGATCGAAAGAGTCATCCCGGAACCCACACCCGATCAAAAGATTGCCGCCCTGAAAACAGCACAGACAGATTGTTTTGCTGTGGGACTGACAACCGTTACCGATGCAGGGCTTGACAAGGATGATATCCTGCTGATGGATTCGCTGCAAAAAGCCGGCGAGCTGAAAATGAGGATTTATGCCATGATGAATCCCAACGGTGAGAATTATGATTATTTTCTTCCCAAAGGCCCGTGGCATACCGAAAGGCTAACGGTTTCCGCCATAAAAATCTATGCCGACGGCGCACTGGGCTCACGCGGCGCTCTGTTACTGAAACCCTATTCTGATAAACCGGGACATTACGGGCTGCAACTGCATTCATTGCCTTATTATGATTTTGTGTGCAAGAAAGCTTTTGATGCAGGTTTCCAGGTTTGTACACATGCCATTGGCGACTCGGGCAACCGCATCATCCTGAAATCGTATGCCAAATACCTGAAAGAACCCAACGACAAACGGTGGCGGATTGAACATGCGCAGGTGATTGACCCTTCTGATTTCCATTATTTTAAAGATTACAACATCATCCCTTCCATACAGACTACCCACTGTACGAGCGATATGTACTGGGCTGAAGAGCGGCTCGGCCCCGAACGCATCAAAACGGCTTATGCTTACAAAAAGCTGCTTGAACAAAACGGATGGCTGATCAACGGCACAGATTTTCCGGTGGAAGGTATCAGCCCGCTGAACACCTTTTATGCCGCCGTGGCCCGTAAAGACCTGAAAGGATGGCCGAAAGGAGGCTTCCAGCCTGAAAATGCCCTGACACGTAAAGAAGCGCTTCGCTCAATCACCATCTGGCCGGCAAAAGGCAGTTTTGATGAAAACCTGAAAGGAAGCATCGAACCCGGTAAAGTGGCCGACCTGGTCATTCTCGAAAAAGACATCATGGAAATCCCGGAACAGGAAATCCCCGGAACCAAAGTTTTTGCAACCATCCTGAACGGAGAGGTTGTTTATTGACCGTACCGGCGACTTTAGTCGCCGTATATACCTGGCATGTACTGAAAATTTTCGGCGACTGAAGTCGCCGGTACGTAAAGATCAAAACCCGTCCAATTGCATCGTCACGGTGGGAATAAGCAAAAGCCAGCCCAGTAAGATCAGTACCAGCATGAACGGCGCAATCCATTTCACCCATTTGTCGTAAGGTATTTTGGCCATGCCCAGCACGCCGATCAATACACCGGAAGTAGGTGTGATCATATTTGTAAAACCGTCCCCGAACTGGAAAGCCATCACTGTGGCCTGCCGTGAAAGATTGACAAGATCGGAAAATGGCGCCATCACCGGCATGGTCAGCGCCGCCTTGGCCGATCCGGACGGGATGATGATGTTGATGACGTTCTGAATGCCATACATCACACTCACCGTCCCGAATTTTCCCATTCCAGACATGGACGAAGAAACTTTGTAAAGAATGGTGTCGATGATCTTTCCATCCTGCAGGATCACAAGTATCCCTCCTGCAAGCCCGACAACCAGCGCTGCAGAAAGAATATCGCGGGAGCCCTCCATGAATTGTTTCGTAATCTCGTTACCGCTGTAGTTCATGGCAATGCCCGAAAAGATACCGAGTGCAAAAAACAGGCTGGCTATTTCCATGATGTACCACGAGTAACCCATCACGCCAACGATCAGGAAAACGATCGTAAACATCAGCAATGTGAGAATATAAAAGTGGACCGACTTGCGAAGCGAGAATATCCCGGATAGAATGAACAACCCTGTCGCTACAGGTACCATTGGGAGAATTTCCGATGTGTTGCCGATCTTCATTTCGGTCATGGGAAATTTAACGGAGAAGATGATCAATGAAACCGCAAGGAAAACAAAAGATATCCAGGCGCTTTTCGGTGTATGAAAGGTGAACGATTCAATGTCAACGGTTCCTTTCTTCCGCCAGTATTCATCCGTTTCGTAAACGGGCGATTTCTCCGGATGTTTCTTTATTCTCCGGGCATACCACAACACCCAGTTTATCCCGATGAAATTGATCACAAACCAACTGAACAGCCGGTAGCCGAAACCCGAAAACAGCGGCAGGTCGGCAATGCCCTGGGCGATGCCGATGGTGAACGGATTCAGCACGGCACCCGCAAACCCCAATCCGGCAGCCACAAACACCATACTCACCCCCACGATAGAATCATATCCCATTGATATTGCCAGCGGCACAAGGATCACAATGAAGGCAATGGTCTCCTCGCTCATCCCGAACACCGCCCCGAAAATGCTGAACACCACCATCACCATTACGATGATGATGTTGTTCACCCCGATCTTTTTCATGGTTTTGTTGGTTTCCAACCGTTCGGCAAACCGGAGGAAAGATAGAATGCCGATGTCAATAGCCTTGCTGCTGTTCACTATCCAGAAAGCGCCGCCAATCATGATGATAAAGGCAATGATGCCCGCCTGCATCTCGAAACCTTTAAAAAAAGCGGAAAAGATCTGCCAGGTCTGTATCTCGTGCTCCACGTAATGGAACGAATCCTTGTCAATGACCGTCCGTTCGATGCCGTTGACCATCTTCACCTGCCGGGCATATTCGCCGCCGGGGATAAACCATGTGAGGACTGCCGCCAGCACAATGATGCTGAA
>JAOZMX010000191.1:0-1166 GCA_029934065.1 Bacteroidales bacterium | reverse complement strand
GATTCTTCACCGGCAAATTCTTTCAACGCAACCTTTTTTTCGACCTGGCAGGAGCAAGCCCGCCTGCCAGGTCAATTCAGTCGGGCGTCCCGATTAAAGCAGGATGAATCAGCAATTTGGCAAAACCTGAAAAAATGCTGCGAATGACCCCGGAATAATACCGATAACAAATCAAAATGCGCCTTTGGTTCATTTCAATCCCAAAGGCTTTTTTATACAGCCCCAATCAGGATATATTTTCCAGCCACCGATACCATTCCTCCATCCCCTCCCCTGTTTTCACGGAAAGCTCGATGAATTCAAGATTTGGATTTACCCTCACTGCATATTCTTTTGACTTTTCCACATCAAAATCAACATACGGCAGCAGGTCGGTCTTGTTGATGATGCAAAGTTGCGAAGATTCAAACATGGTGGGATATTTCAACGGTTTGTCATCACCTTCGGTAACGCTCATGATCACCACCCTTTTGCTTTCGCCGAGGTCGAACAGAGACGGGCAAACCAGATTCCCTACGTTTTCAATGAACAGAATGGAACCCTTTTCCGGTTTCAGCTCCTTGATGGCATGATTCACCATTTCCGCATCGAGGTGGCAGCCATTTCCCGTGTTTACCTGAATGACAGGCGCTCCGGCGGCATTGATCCGGTCGGCATCGTTGGTGGTTTGCTGATCCCCTTCAATGATGTACAGCTTCCTGTCGCCTTTCATCTCTTTGATGGTTTTTTCAAGCAAACTTGTTTTGCCCGATCCCGGGGAACTCACAAGATTTAAGGAGGTGATCTCCAAGGCCTCAAGAAACCCCCTGTTGCGCTCGGCAATCAGATTGTTCTGCGACAAAACATCGATCTCCAATTGAATTTCCTTTTTGTGATGATGATCGTGAGAATGGCTGTGATCATGAGAGTGGTTGTGATCATGACCGTGATTGTGATCGTGATGATGACGTTCTCCCGGTTTTGTATAGGTTACGTGGCCTTCTTCGCCACATCCGCAGGTTCCGCACATGATTGATATTTTATTAACAATACAAAAGTATAAAATTTGTAACTAATCAGTGTTAATAAATATATTAAACGAAAATTCAAAAAAATGAATGACGTTTTTAATAACCCACCCCTTCCTCCCCTCCGGGTGAGGGGAATTGATGGTATTCATTTTTTTG
>JAOZMX010000190.1 GCA_029934065.1 Bacteroidales bacterium | reverse complement strand
TTTTCACGGAAAAATGGACAAGCAGGAAAAAACCGTGAACCAGGATGCATTTATTAACGGCGATGTGCAAATCATGGTGGCAACTTCAGCTTTCGGGATGGGGGTAGACAAAAAAGATGTGGGAATGGTCATCCATTACGAAATTTCCGATTCGCTCGAAAATTACGTCCAGGAAGCTGGCAGAGCCGGTCGCGACGAAAACATCGAAGCAGAATGCTATGTACTTTTCAACGAGGAAGATTTGAGCAAACATTTTACCCTGCTCAATCAAACAAAGTTGAACATTAAAGAAATACAGCAGATATGGAAAGCCATTAAAAACCTCACACGCTTTCGTTCAAAAGTTTCCAATTCTGCTTTGGAAATAGCCCGTGAAGCCGGTTGGGACGATACGGTTTCTGAAATAGAAACGAGAGTAAAAACCGCCATTGCCGCACTTGAACAGTCGGGATACTTAAAAAGAGGACAAAATATTCCCCGCATTTTCGCCAATAGCATTTTGTCGAAAAACGCACAGGAAGCCATTGAAAAGATTAACAAATCATTTCGTTTTAATGACAGGCAAAAACAACATGCCGTTAGAATCATCAAAAAACTCTTTTCGAGCAAAAGCCGCAAACAGGCAGCAGGCGAAGAGCCCGAATCAAGGGTCGATTATCTCTCCGACATTTTAGGAATTGTGAAGGGTGAAGTAATTGAAGTAATCTACCTGCTTCGTGAAGAAAAAATACTTGCCGACACAAAAGATTTAACGGCATTTATCAAAATGGGTGCCGGAAAACGTTCCCGAAAAATTGTAACGTCTTTTCTTGATATTGAAGAATTTTTGCTCTCGAAAGTTGATAACACGGAACAAAATTTCCATTTGAAACAACTCAATGAGGAAATGGAAAAAAACGGTATCGTGGAAACTTCATTAAAGAATATCAAAACCGTTTTCAACTTTTGGGCCATTAAAAACTGGGCAAAACGAAAATACCTTGATTTCAATAAAAATCATACCGGCATCATTCTGATCCATCGCAAAACCGATCTTTTGCAGAAGTTGCAAAAACGCAAGGAACTGGCAGGTTTCATCATTGATTATTTGTATCAAAAAATCAGTGAAAACCCCAATGATTATGAACAAAACAAAGAGAGCATACTGGTTGAATTTTCGGTTCATGAATTGAAATCGGCCTATGAAAAGAGTGAGCCTTTCAGTCAAAAAATCACTATCGATGACATTGAAGATACCTTGTTTTATTTATCCCGGATTGATGCATTGAAAATTGAAGGCGGCTTTTTGGTGATCTATAATAAACTAACCATTGAACGACTTGAAAAAGATAATAAAAGACGTTATAAATCCGATGATTACAAAAACCTGAACCGGTTTTACGAAAACAAAGTGCAGCAAATTCATATTGTAGGCGAATACGCCAAAAAAATGATAAGCGATTATCGTGATGCTTTGCAGTTTGTTGAAGATTATTTCCAGCTAAACTATCCCTCTTTTTTGAATAAATATTTTAAGGGAAGCCGGAAAAATGAAATCAAAAGGAATATAACGCCTCGCAAATTCAAACAGCTTTTCGGTGAACTCTCGCCCGCGCAATTGAAAATCATCAACGACCAAAATTCAAAATATATCGTTGTGGCAGCCGGTCCCGGTAGCGGAAAAACAAGAATTTTGGTACACAAACTGGCCTCGCTGTTGCTGATGGAAGATGTGAAACACGAACAACTTTTAATGCTTACGTTTTCGAGGGCTGCAGCTTCGGAATTTAAAAAACGATTGCTCAAACTTATCGGAAATGCTGCAAATTTTGTGGATATCAAAACTTTTCATTCCTATTGCTTCGACCTGCTCGGAAAAGTAGGGGATATCGAGAAATCGGAAAAAATAATTCGCACAACCATCGAAAAAATAAAGAATCATGAAGTGGAGCCCAACCGGTTCACCAAAACAGTCCTGGTGATTGACGAGGCGCAGGATATGGATGCCAACGAGTATGATCTGATTTCCACCATGATGGATTTTAACGAAGAGATGCGGGTAATTGCCGTTGGCGACGACGACCAGAATATTTACGAATTCAGAGGTTCCAGTTCCAAATATTTGAAGAATTTTATCACGGAAAAATCTGCGGCCAAATACGAGCTTGTGGAAAATTACCGAAGCAGAAAAAACCTGATTGAATTTACCAACCGGTTTGTCAAAACTATTTCTTACCGCTTAAAAAAAAGCGAAATTCTTCCCGTTCGCAAAGAAAACGGGAAGATCAACATCGTAAAATATAATACCGAAAATCTGATAATACCTGTGGTAAACGATATCTTAAATTCGGGTTTAACCGGCTCCACTTGTGTTTTAACCAAATCCAACGACGAAGCTTTACAGATTGCCGGACTGCTACTGAAAAATGGTTTCCCCGCCAAACTTATTCAAACCAATGATAGTTTTAGCTTGTATAATCTTTACGAGATAAGATATTTTATCTATATGCTGAATTTGAAAGATGATGCCTATGTCATGGACGAAGATGCCTGGTTGCAGGCCAAAAACGATTTGATAAAAAGATTTGCCCGCAGTACAAAACTCGAACTTTGTATAAACATGATCAAAGATTTTGAGTTGAGTAATCCCAAAAGAAAATACAGATCTGATTTTGAGGTGTTTTTGCGCGAATCGAAATTGGAGGACTTTACTTCCGCAAGTATTGATACCGTGATTGTTTCCACAATACACAAAGCAAAAGGAAAAGAATTCGACAATGTTTATCTGGTGCTGGACAATTTCTATCTGAATGACAACAGTAAGAAACGGGAATTGTATGTGGCCATGACGAGAGCCAAAAACAATCTTTCCATCCATTTAAATAATAACATTTTAGATAATATACAGGCTGAAAATTTAACCGTAAAAAAAGATTTTTCGGAATATAATTCACAAGAATCCTTTGTACTGCAATTAACACATAAGGATATTTGGCTTGACTATTTTATCAATAAATACCGGCAGAATATAATTAAACACCTCCAAAGCGGTGATGAATTGTTGCTGAAAAACGACACCTGCTTTGATTCAGAAAATAAAGAAATATTAAAATTTTCAAAAGCATTTTCATCAAAACTCGAGGTGCTTAAAAACAACGGATACGAAATTGAAACAGTAAAAATCAATTTCATTTTATTCTGGCAAAAAGAAGGAAACAAGACGGAAATAAAAATTATACTACCGGAAATATATTTAACGAAAAAACATGATGTTACAACACGGCAAGATATCGGATCCCGACAAGTCGGAAATAACTATTGAACACCGATCAACGAATGATGAGGCATTTTCAGAATTGAAATAAAAAAAAGATTCCCACGCCAACACTTTCCTGCAAAACGGCTTTTTTCAGGCGTGTACTGAAAAAACGTAGTACCTTTGCCGGCGGTAAATCCGGATTTAAGACCGTTAGTGAATGGTGATGCCGTCTTAATTCAACAAATAATTTTTACTGATGAAACAAACAAAGCAATTATCGAAGAATCACTCCGCCGGGTATATCATCCTGAAAAGCATGCCCGAATTTGCTTATGTCTTTAATAAAAATAACGAATTGGTTTTGTGGAATAAAAATCTGGAAACAGTACTGGGCTATACGGAAGAAGAGTTGTACGGGAAAAATGCATTTGATTTCATGGAAAAAAGCGCCAGGGAAATAAACAGTGCTGCAATAGATAAGATATTCAACAAAAAAACAGGTCAATCATTAGAACAAAATATCATCACCAGGACGGGAAAAAAAATTCCTGTTGTTGACACGGCCAGTTATGCCGTAATTGACGGTGAAGAGTATTTGGTAGGAATGGCCATCGACATCAGTAAACTAAGGAAAACCGAAGAAAAGCTTCGGTTAGTAATTGCCGAACTGCAAGAGTTGAAAGACCAGTTGCAATCTGATAATATTTACCTGAGAAAAGAGATTGAAAGCCGGCGCGGCTTCGAAAAAATTATCGGGAGCAGCGAACCTCTGATGCACTCCCTTTTCCGGGTTGAACAGGTTGCGGAAACAGACACAACGGTACTGCTGGAAGGCGAAACCGGAACGGGAAAAGAACTGTTTGCCCACGCCATCCATAAGCGGAGCAAAAGGAAAGAGAAGCCTTTTGTGAAAGTGAATTGTGCTTCGCTACCCGCCAGTTTGATTGAAAGTGAGCTGTTCGGACATGAGAAAGGGGCCTTTACCGGGGCCATCCAAAAACAAATCGGAAGGTTTGAGCTGGCCCATCAGGGAACGATCTTTCTGGATGAGATCGGTGAGCTGCCCCTCGATCTCCAGTCGAAACTGTTACATGTTTTACAGGAAGGAGAATTTGAGCGCATCGGTAACCCCAAAACCATCAAAGTGGATGTGAGGGTGATTGCCGCAACCAACCGCAACCTCGAAGAACAGATAAGAAAGAAACGTTTCAGAAAAGACCTCTACTACCGCCTGAATGTATATCCCATCACCATCGCCCCATTGCGCGACAGAATCTCGGATATTCCCCTGCTGGCTGAGCATTTTGTGAAACAGTTCAATCGTCAGATGGATAAAAACATTAAAAAAATACCTGCCAAAACCATCAAACAACTCCAAAATTATTCGTGGCCGGGCAATATTCGCGAACTGGAAAACATTATTGAACGAGCCGTGATCATATCGAGTGGTTCTTCTTTGTCGGTTGAACCAATTCTGGAACCCCGTTTTGAAGAGGCGGATCAATTCCTCCCTCTAGCCGAATACGAACGGCGATACATCATCAAAGTCCTTGAAAAAACTTACTGGCGTGTGGAAGGCCCCGAAGGTGCCGCCCGGATTCTGGATATGCATCCCGAAACATTGCGCTCACGAATGAGAAAACTCGAAATTAAACGCCCCGTTTCCTGATCACACCAACCATGATATTTCACGTTTACCGTTATATTTAACGGTTTCTCCTCCTGAAAAAAACCCCCTCTCCCTTTCGGGAAAACCGCATGATACAGTTACTGTGTTATTTACGATACTTCGAAAATCGTGGCACTCTATTTGACTACACTGTTTGTTCTGTTGAAACAAATTAGCAGTATCTATGGAAAGAATCTTATGATCAAACTGGAAATTACCGTCCAACCTAAAAACGAAAAGTATTTAGAGTTTTCTCAATCTATCGAATCAATAAAACCAGCAATGGAACATTGTTGTACTTCGCTGCAAATTAATGAAAACAACAAAACATTTTCAATCATTATCCTTTTTGATTCAGTTTCTCAACTGAAAACCGCCGTTCATTCAAAAAAGTTCGGGATTTTTTCCGGTGCCATAAAAACACTGGCAGAAAGATCCGATGTTACCATAAACGGTGTGGAAGCAAAAAAAGAAAGACTCCTGTTAAAAGAGATTCAAAGAAATTTTTTCAAAAAAGAAAAAAAAACAACCACTCAATGAGATATAAAATAACATTCATAATTACACTTACTTTCCTGGTCTTTGCTAATACGCAGGCACAGGAAACCACCGAAAAAGAGAAAGTAGATCTGGAAAAGGCCATCCAGAATCCCATTGCAGCACTTTACACCTTGCCGTTCCAGAACAATACCCATTTTGGAGTGGGGCCTTACACCCGGACACAAAATGTAACCAACGTTCAACCGGTAATACCTGTAGGTTTGGGAAAGAATGTCAACATGATCGTCAGAACGATAATACCGCTGATCACTCAGCCTGTTGGAGAAACCGACACCAAAATGGGACTGGGCGATATTGCCCTGTCCATATTTTTCACCCCAAAGAAACCCGGAAAGCTGATCTGGGGCGTAGGACCGGCCATCGGTCTTCCTACCATTACTGACGAAAGCCTTGGGTCGGGAAAATGGACGGCAGGTCCGGCCGTCATACTGTTGGTGCAGCCAAAGGGCTGGACACTGGGAATGGTGATACAGAACACCTGGTCGTTTGCAGGCCCCGCCGACAGGCCTGATGTGAATCTTTTTTACACTCAGCCATTCATCACAAAAAATCTGCCTAAAGGATGGTACATCAACACCGGACCGATCATAACCTCGAACTGGACAGCAGAAAAAGGTGAACAGTGGCTGGTGCCGATGGGTATTGGTGCAGGAAAATTGTTCAGGATTGGAAAACTGCCAATTAACGCACAAATGGGTTATTACAATTTTGTGGCATCCCCCGAAAACGGACCGGATTGGGAATTACGGGCACAACTTAATTTATTGTTCCCGAAATAAAACTACCCGGAAAATAAACAGAACATGAAAAGAGTATTCATCATTTTTATAATTTCTTTACTGACATACCCCTTTGCCGAAGCTCAGCGCATCAGCGCCTATCAGGCCGGGTCGTATCAGCCGGGAATTATGAACGTGCGCGACCTCGCACCCCCGGGAGCAGGGATCGTATTCATCGATTATAACTTCTGGAATAACAGCACCTCCTACATCGACCAATTCGGGAATGAGGTAAATAGCCTTACAATAGACCTTACGCCCATTAATCCTGAAACAGGTGAGGTTACACTTGATCTTGAGCAGCAAGTATCCGGTTACGCAAATGTTCCGGTTATATTTTACACTTCAAGGTTCAGAATACTTAAAG